>JAIPDL010000030.1 GCA_021737695.1 Desulfotignum sp.
GGATCGATGCTGCCCGGGTTCACCAGCATGGTATACAGATGCACGGACCCGGCAAAAAACATGATGAAACCGGTCACGGCCTGGATATACCACAGGTTGGTGTCCGTGTGTTTCATCATCTGCATCTGGTCTCTCATGATCCGGTGCTGGCGCCAGGAAATGGGAAATTTGCGCATCCCCAAAAGCGCATGAACGATAAACAGGGTGAACACCCCGGATACTGCGAAAAACACGGCAATGGGATACCCGTGCCCCGTGTCGGACAAAAACGCCAGCTCCATGGTCTTGGCCACGAAGTCGAATGCGCCCTTGCCCAGAATGATACTGCCCACCAGAAGCATGTGCACCCACATGAACAGCCCCAGGATCAGGCCCGTGCCGCTCTGGGCCAGATCCAGCCGGGCTGGCAGCCGGCTGCTTCTTGGTTTGTATTCCTCAATAATATAACTTTCCAATGGTAACCTCCTTTTATGGTCCAGGCCGACCCCGGGGTCAGCTAAAATACCTCTTTGCAGATCTGTCCGATCCGTCCCAGATTTTCACACACATGAATGCCGTTTTCCTTGAACGCCTTGATTTTGGCGTCTCCGGTTCCGCTGGACCCGGAGATAATGGCGCCGGCATGTCCCATGCGGCGGCCCGGCGGGGCCGTGAGCCCGGCGATGAATCCCACCACGGGCTTGGTGACATGGGCCTTGATATAGGCGGCGGCATCTTCTTCAGCACTGCCCCCGATCTCTCCCACCATCACCATGGCGTGGGTGTCCGGATCCGCTTCAAACGCGGACAGCACATCGATGAAATTGGTGCCGTTCACGGGGTCCCCGCCGATGCCGATGCAGGTGGACTGGCCCATGCCGTTTTTGGTGAGCTGATCCACCACCTCATAGGTCAGGGTCCCGGACCGGGACACCACACCCACATGGCCTTTTTTGTGAATCATACCCGGCATGATCCCGATTTTGCACTCTTCGGGCGTGATGATGCCCGGGCAGTTGGGACCGATCAACCGGCATTTTCTGCTGCTTAAAAAATTTTTCACCTTGACCATGTCCAGGATGGGAATCCCCTCGGTGATGGCCACGATGAGCGACACCCCGGCATCAGCCGCCTCCATGATGGCATCGGCCCCGAAGGGCGGGGGCACGAAAATCAGTGAGGCATCGGCACCGGTTTCCTTGACGGCCCCGGCCACGGTATTGAATACCGGGACCCCGTCCATTTTCTGTCCGCCCTTGCCCGGGGTGACCCCGGCCACGATCCGGGTCCCGTACGATATGCACTGTCTGGTATGGAAACTGCCTTCATTGCCGGTAATTCCCTGTACCAGTACTTTTGTATCTTTGTTGACAAATATACTCACAACCCTTTTCTCCTTTAGTTCACTGCTGCTGCGATTTTCTCGGCCGCATCGGCCAGGTCTGATGCACTGGTCAGGTTCAGGTCACTGTCCGCCAGAATCTGCCGGCCTTCTTCCACGTTGGTGCCTTCCATGCGCACCACCACAGGCACGGTGACGCCGGTCTTTTTGGCGGCTTCCACCACGCCTCTGGCAAACACGTCACACCTTAAGATCCCGCCGAAAATATTGATGAGC
The DNA here is from genome assembly GCA_021737695.1 of Desulfotignum sp. Taxonomy (GTDB): domain Bacteria; phylum Desulfobacterota; class Desulfobacteria; order Desulfobacterales; family Desulfobacteraceae; genus Desulfotignum. Next base: position 1,598 of record JAIPDL010000030.1, read on the forward strand.
ACTGCCTTGACTTTCGGATCCGCCAGAATGATGCGGAACGCGTTTTCCACCTGCTCGGCAGAGGCTCCGCCCCCCACATCCATGAAATTGGCAGGTGAGGCCCCGGCGTTCTTGATGATATCCATGGTGGCCATGGCCAGGCCGGCGCCGTTGACGATGTTGCCCACATTGCCGTCCAGGTTGATGTAATTAAGATTGTATGACGAGGCTTCCACCTCCATGGGGTCTTCTTCGTCCAGATCCCTTAATTCCAGCAGATCCTTGTGCCGGAACAGGGCGTTGGAATCAAAATCCACCTTGGCGTCCAGGGCCATGACATTTCCCTCCGAGGTCAAAATCAATGGATTGATTTCCACAAGAGATACGTCGTATTTCACAAAAAAACGATACAGATTGAACAGCAACCCATATAATTGTTTCATGGCAGGTGCCGGAAAACCCAGCTGGAATCCCACTTGCCGCATCTGATATCCCTGGATACCTATAAGTGGGTCCACAAACACCCTGATAATCTTTTCTGGTGTCTTTGCAGCAACATTTTCAATATCGACCCCCCCAGCCTGGCTTGCCATAATCACTATTTTTTCAGTCTGTCTGTCAACCAACAGACTCAGATAAAACTCCTTATCAATACTCTGACCGGCTTCAATCAGTACTTTTCGGACGATTCTGCCTTCCGGTCCGGTTTGATCAGTGACCAGACGCATTCCCAAAAACTGATCCACAATGGTCATCACCTGTTCGGAATTTGCCGCAAGTTTGACTCCACCGCCTTTACCGCGACCACCGGCATGGATCTGAGCTTTCACCACCACTGGATACTGACCGAGATCTTCAGCAACCTTGAGTGCCTCTTCTTTTGAAAATGCCACACCGCTTCTGGCAACCGGGACATTGAATGTTCGAAACAATTCCTTGGCCTGATATTCATGTATCTTCATTCCGTTTCCTTTTTTATTTGAGGGATACGCAGGTTTAGCGTCTCATCCTCATTTATCAGAATTTTGACTATATACTTTTTTTACAGCAACTTTTCAACATTTTATCAGAAATATAGACCTTGTTCTTGCAAAATCTGAATTAGATCCTAAAAATGATAAAAGATTCGAAACATTTTTCAAAAAAACAGTCAAAAATTATTCGGAAACAGATAAAAATATATTAATTATTCTAATAAGTTAACAATATTTTTTCTTTAACACCCCCTTTCTCAACTTACCAGTTACAGTCTGCGGCATTGAATCAAGCAGTTGAGTGTATCCGGGTATTTTAAATCTGGCGACCTTACCGTCCAGATATTCAGCGACTTCCGAATGGGTTATTGTCTGGCCTTCAGAACAGACAATAAAGGCTTTTCCGGTTTCTCCCCATTTTTCACTGGGAACGCCCACAATGGCCACCTGCTCGATTTTAGGATGCTTTATCAATTCAGCTTCCACCTCAGCCGGATACACATTTTCCGCACCTGATCGATACATATCTTTCATCCGGTCCACAACATACAGATAGCCATCCTCATCCATATATCCAAGGTCTCCGGTATGCAGCACGTCATCCACAATCGTGGCCCGTGTTTCCGCTGGCATATCCCAGTATTCTTTCATCACATTGGGACCCCTAGCCATAATCTGACCGATTTCTCCGGGTTTGACCCTTTGCCCTTTTTCGTTCTGAATCCATAATTCCGTAAAAAAATTGGCCAATCCGACAGATTTGTATTTCGATCGGGGTGCATGTTCTGGCATCAGGGCCATTGCGGAATTTTCGGTCTGGCCGAAGCCTGGAAGCAAATTCAAACCCTTTCTTGCCAGCTCATCATAAAGGGTCTGGGACGTTTTTTCTCCGCCTCCGTAGACGAACCGCACAGAACTTAAATCCACTTTATCCAGGACCCCTGAATTCAACACAAAACGCATCATGGTACTGAGCCCAAACACAATGGTAGCGCTGTATCTCTCAATGTCCAAGGAAAATTTCTCCGGATCGAATCCGGACCGCATCAACAAAGTCGCCCCCCTGCTCAAAGCTGGCGTGGAAACAGCGAAAAGACCGGCAGAATGACAAAGAGGTGCCTGCGATTGAACGATGTCCCCCTGTCGCATATCTGTATAATTGATTATTTGAAAACATTTGAAATAGGTCTGACCATGGGTGATGACAGCGCCCTTGGGACTGCCGGTCACTCCCGAGGTAAACAGTATTGTCAGCGGATCATCCAAATCAATGATGCGTTCAGGAATTGGTTCATCAGCAGGATAATGGCTGATGACACCCCGGTAGTCTAAAGCCCAGGCAGGGCATTCACCATCCATGGTCACGCACACGAAATTTTCCTCTTTCAAATCCAGGGAATCCCGTATGGGGTCGATATATTCTTTGAATTGATCATTAAATACCAACATGCTGCAATTGCACCGGTTAAGCTGGTATTTCAATTCCTGTGAAACAAGTCGGTAATTCATCGGGACAAAGATCAGGCCCAATTTTGCCGCCGCAAAATAGCATGCCAGAAACTCAGGACCATTCAACAAGTCCACAGCAATCCGATCCCCTTTTTTCAATCCTTTTTCCGCAAAAAATTGGGCAACCCGGTTAGACTCCCGATTCAGATCCCTGTATGTCAAAGGCGTGTCCTCATATATCAGGGCGATTTTATCCGGGCTAAACGCCTCACGCTTGCTCAAGATCTTTCCGATATTCCATTTCATGGATTCACCTGTTTTTGCATAACTGCCTCTAATTTTTCAAGACTTTCCACCCCACTGTTTTCAGCCAGCCTGCGGAGCATTTCCATGGATAAGTTTTTTCCTTTATCAATGGCTTTCTTTACATGGTCGTAGTATTTTTCCAGTGTTTTGTTACCAAAAGTTTCAAGCTCACTGGCAAGATAAACTTTAAAATCACTTCCGTCCTTAACCACGCTCCTATCCCGGCAGGTATGTCGATATACCACTGGATAAGCTGATTTTAGTTCTTCCTGCCATTTCTGTTCAATCTCGACAATTTTTCCAATAAGCGGGCTCTTGTTTATTGGTGGAATCCTGTTGTCCATTCTGGCATATTTTTCATAAACGAGATTCCGATTATTTCTCTGGGCCATGATTAAATCCCCGTAATAGGATTCCAACATGTCAAGGGACCAGAACGAATAGATACTTCCCCTGATCTTTTTGAATGCATCCGGTTGTTCCTGGCAGGGTGCGCTTGGCCCCCCATTGACCCTTTGAAACATGTTCAGTTCCATCTCAAGGATGCTTTTGATCAAAAACTTCCGGCTTTTTTTTAACACATCCATTTTATAGCTCCTTTTTTTCAGGTTGGACTTGTAGAATCCATACGTTTTTTCCATTCCCTGAACTAATGGGGTGGACTGAAAACCAAACTTCCGGTAAAGCCTGGTCCCTGAATAAATCTGATGCTGATCAATGGAGAAAGGCAAAGGAATCCCTTGCTTTTCAATGGTGGCAACGGACATCCGGACGATCCTGATCTTTTTTCCGGAAATTTGCGCCAGTTTCTTCTCAGTTTGTATCTTATCAAACGCATAAAAAGCGTATTCCCCCAAGTTTGGCTGAGGGCCGTCCAGAGGGAGCATGGCAGAATGGTCATAGACACTAATTGTGCTGACAAAGATATACTGACCGATAGTTCCGTTCATCAATTCCAGAACCATTTCCACATCCTCAGGCTTGTAGGCGCACAAATCGATGACTACATCCCAAGTCCGGTAAGGCAAATCGTGCCGAACGGAGAAAGGATCCGTACGATCGCCGTATATTTCGTTGACCTCAGACAAATTCAAAGGAATATTATTACGGTTGAAGGTGTGAACCTGACCTTTTTTTTCCTGCAGCAGCCGATCAACCAAAGCACTTCCCGCAAAATAACTGCCCCCCAGGATCAGGATATTTCGGCTCAATGGTCCCCCCAGACATCGCTGTGTCGGAGCATGTCAGATGAAATCCTGCTCTGAACCGAAAGGCTGTGGTCCAGCAAAAAATCACTGTTCGAATCACTGAGCCCCTGATTTTTCAATTCATTGATAACAGAAAGACTCAGACTTTCAACAATCGCTTGTTTATCCTCATCCTTTCGGTTACGCATCAATGTGTTCACCTGATCATGGACAGCGGCCCCTAAGGCACCCAATTCCCTGGTTGCCCGGTGTTTCCATTTAAAAAATGGAGAATACCGGCGTTTCAGTAAAAAGACCAGCCCCATGAGGCCTGAACAGAAATCATGCAACGCATAGGCGGCAGCAAATATTTCCTTTCGCTTGGCACAGCGCATAAAATTGTACTGACCCGATCTGGCACATGCAGCACACCGGCAAGCAATTTTGAACATCCGGACATCTTCTGGATAAAAATCCAACAGGATTTGACGAATCCGGGAGAATCGGCCCAGTGGGTCACTAAAAACATCTCCGCTGGTACAGGCGCAAAGAGATTCATCTGTCTGCCGAACCCACTGCAAAAGCGTTTCGGGCGCATGAGCCAGGCCGACAAATCGTTTGTAAAAGTCTGATGTCTTGAAAACGCCGACTTTCCCGTTGCTCAACGGCCCGGGTTTTCGGACGAATCCCATGAACATGCGGGGCAGTTGATCATAGGCTGACTGAAGGGGCTTACCAATTTCATCAAAATCGTTGTCATCCAGCCAAAGGCAGAATCCTGGCCCCCAGTCATGATCCCTGGAAATCGGGTCATCAAATCCCAGACATTCAGAGCCCTCACCAACCATGCCTGCGGCAATCCGGTGGCGAAAACCAGAAAACTCTTTGCTGATCATGGATGCACCATGGCGTTCAAAAAACCTCCGGCACAGTTCAAGCCCCTTCATGATCGCCTTTCACGACAATAATTGCTGATTATTTTTTCATCATAATGAAACACTCGCACTCCATCCAGACTATACACAGCATCTGCCTCCAGTTTTGTCACTAATTTTTCCGTGGTTTCAACTGTGAATCTATATAATGCGCCCCGAAAGCAGAACCTGTCGAATCTCTGCCACTGAAAACATTCGACAAGTCAGATACCGATGGATCAGCATCAGACCTGTGCTCTATTGTGTCATTTCAATTACTTTTTCAACCAGTTTCTGGATTCCCTTGGCAACATCTGCAATGCCGGAGCCCAGCATATAAGCCGGGGTTGTTACGATGCTGTTTTTCGAGTCGACACAGATTTCGTCTACCTTGCACAAGGCATGTTTGACACCTAAGGCATTAAGGGCTTCAATCACTTCCGGCTCGCTCCCGATTGTCAATTCAGGAGACTTGTCCTTCAGAGCCATACCCACTGTGACCGGTGAAATGCATAAAGCACCCAGTGGTTTTCCGACTTCAATCACCTTTTTCAGAAATGAGGACACGGACTCATTCACCTTTCCATGGGGGCCTTTAAAGGCAAAATCGCTTAAATTTTTAGCCGCTCCAAATCCACCAGGCAGGATTACAGCATCCAGCTCAGCTACATCCACCTCATCAATATTTCGAATCTGACCTCTGGCTATCCTTGCCGATTCAACCAGCACATTTCGAGTTTCCGACATCTCCTCCTGGGTCAAATGATTCACGACATGGGCCTGGGGAATGTCCGGCGCAAAACAGACCGCCTCAGCGTTGGACTGATCGATGAAAAAAAGGGTTAATACGGACTCATGGATTTCCGTTCCATCATACACACCACAACCTGAGAGCAATACACCTATTTTCTTTTTCTTTTTAGCCATACTTCCTCCGTTTCATATTCGACTTCCATTATTTTGTGCCAGTACCATCAAATTTTATCAACAACCTTTCGCAGGGTGACATAATTGTATGATTGCACTAACATCCTGGATATCAGACAGATGTCTTACAGATTCAACAATTTTTTCTGCATTTTCTTGATCAACAACCGGTAGAGCCAAATCCATAAATTTGTTTTTCATTTCTAAAAATGTCAGGGGATCTGAAGGAGAACCTTTGGATTCGCGTATAAATATTTCCAGAATCCTGCCCTGTTGGGTAATCACTTTGATGATGGTTTCAAATCTTTTCAGACCCGGATTGAGCAAAACAGTAACTTTTTCTCGAAAACGGATAATTTCTGGATCATGAATCCATTCATGGGTAAACATACCCGGAGTGACTCGACCTTTAACAAAAGCCAGGGCCGCACATTGATAAACACTGAACTTACCTTCCAGCACTCTTCTCGGATGTTTGATGTTGACAACACTGAAAGGAAGTTGTCCGAATTCGATCTGAATACTTTTGACATCCGCAGCTGTTATTTTTTCCTTTGCTTTCATAGCTTCGATCGCTTGAATGGTGGAATGGGTAGCCAGGGCTGAAGCATAGGGTTTGAAAGCAATATCCGTAATATGGTATTTCCGGCCAAGATCCTTCAGGAGCCGGCTGGGATCGGCTTTGGGCGCAAACACATTTTTCAGGCCGAACTTTCCCTCGAAGATTTCGTTACTGCTGTCAAAATTCCGCTTTGCCAAAGCAACAGAAAGAAGGCCATCCATCGCTGCTTTTCCGGCATGAAAGGGTTTACTCATGGTACCAAAAACCTCCCGCAGTCCGGAGACCTGGGTTCCGGCAATACCGAAGGCGTTAACGATCTGGTCCTGTGAAAGCCCCATGAGTTTGGATGCTGCCGCAGTGGCACTGAACCGGCCAATCGTTGCGGTGGCGTGCCATCCATAATCGTAATGAGCAGTTCCGGCCGCTTCCCCGATTCTGGCTCCCACCTCAAAACCGGTAACAAACGCCGTGATCAGATCCCGGCCCGATGATTTCATATATTCCCCCACAGCCATAACTGCTGGCGCCAGACAAACACTGGGATGAGTTCCCGAATTCTTGTGGGTATCATCATAATCCAAGGCATGGGACAGGGTACCGTTGACCAGAGCAGCAAAAATCAGATTGGTTTTGATCCCTTTTCCAATGATGGTGGCATGAGGGTTACCCCCTACAATATCAACGAAGTCCATCAGGATGTCACTGATCGGCTCCCGTGATCCGCCCAAGGTTACCCCTATCCAGTCCAAAAGGCATAACCGGGCGTATCGATGAACGTCACGAGGAATATCCTCGTACTTGGTTTCATCAATGTATTGGGCAAATCGCTTTGTAACGGTCATGGCATTTCCTTGTTATCCATCAAACCGTTGATGCATCGACTATTTCCGCTATATCAAAAACTTTTGTTTCCTCCGTATGTTTTTTCAGGCCATCAGTCAGCATCAGCAGGCAGAAAGGACAAGCCACTGCTATGGTATCAGCATTTGTTTCCATGGCTTCTCCAGCTCTCTGCTGATTGATCCGGGAACCCAGTTCTTCAGCCCAGTAATTTCCTCCACCGCCACCGCAGCAAAAGCTTTCGTTCCGGTGCCGGGGCATTTCAACCAGCCCCCCCACTCCGGCAATGACGGTTCTGGGATCATCGTAAATCCCATTCCGCCTGCCCAGGTAACATGGATCATGATAAGTGATCAGCTGATCTTTTCGGACCAGGTTCAATTTTTTCTCGTCCATGAGGATTTTGATGAAAGAGCCGTGGGGAATGATTTCATATTCGCCGCCCAGTTTGGGATAATGGCGGGAAAAACTGTTAAAGCAGTGCGGGCACAGGGTGATAATTTTTTTAATCCCCAAAGCAGAAAAATCCTCGATATTCTGCTGCGCGATTTCCGCAAACAGGAATTCATTGCCCATCTGCTTGGCAGGATCTCCGGTACACCGGGATTCCTCAAGAATGCCGAAGGAAGTCCCTGCCTTCTGTAAAATTCGCACCATGGCCCTCCCGATTTTCTGAGCCCGCTGCTCATAGGCGACCGAGCAGCCGATCCAGAGCAGATATTCTGTCTGGCCGGGCTCAAAGATCGGCACATCCAAGTCCTTGCGCCACTCGGCGGCACCCGAACCCGTTCCAAAGAACGGATGAGCGCGCTGCTCAAGGCTGGCCACGGCCTTTCCCATAAGTTCCGGAATCCGGCTCTGCTCCATGACCAGATTTTGTCGGAACCGCATAATGGTTTTAGGCTGGTTGATGCTGACGGGACAGGCTTCCATGCAGACCGCACAGGTAGTGCAGTTAAAAATCGCATCCATGGAAATACCGTCAATCAGCGATTCATCCAGTTTACCTGAGGCGAGCCGGTCCGCCAGGGTTACTATCACGCCCTTGGGAGAAAGGGGTTTGTCCGTGTTATAGGCGGGACAGACTTCCTGGCAACGCCCGCACCACAGGCAGCTGGAAAAATCCAGGAACCGTTTGCGTGTAAAATCAGCCAATTTGTCCGCGCCCAGGGCCGGCAGTTCCTCTGCATCCTCATTTTCAAACGCGGAGAAATCCATGACCCCCATTTTCACGTTCGGTGCCGGATCGGCAAACCCCACATTCACCGGAGCAAGAACTATGTGTACCAGGGGAGAATACGGAATATAGGCCACAAAGCCCAGAGACAGAAGGCCGTGTACCCACCAGGTGACCGCGTGGATTTCAAAGGCAAGGGCCGGACTGATCAGGTTTGATGCCAAAAAATTGCCCACGAACGCGCCAGCCTCCAGGGAGCCGGCAGCAGCAGCTATTCTTGCGCCCTCCGTGACAAATCCGGTGATAAGAATCAGGCCCAGAAGTCCGCTGACCGGCACAAACCCTTTTCTGGCCTCGGGCAATCTGAGGCGGTCCGGCGGAATCATCCGCCGGACCAGAAAAAAAACAATCCCGACCAAGGTCAGAAAACCTGCCAGGTCAAGCATGAACGACATGAACCAGCGATTGAATCCACCGCTGAACACCGGAAGCCCGAACAAAATGTTCAGAATTACCAGGTTTGTTCCGATAAAAAGAATAACCATCCCCCAGAACACAAACCCATGGGCAATGCCCGAGGCTGGCTTCCGGTAAAGCCGGGCATTCAGGATGCCCCGTACCAGAAAGGCCTTCAAGCGAAAGGTGCCGATCCCCTGAATCATATTGTCGATCGAGGGGATCACCCGCATTTTGCCCTGTTTGATCAACAGCCATTGCTGGTAAAGACCATAAAAAAAAACAATGGCTACCGGAATTGCCAATAGATCAATGATGATACCATAATCAATATTCCAATAGGGGATGCGGGGCATTTATCTGTTCTCCTTGATCGCCTGAGTCAGTTGAGGGATAATTTTCTGATAATCACAAACCAGTCCAAACCGCGCTCTGTTGAAAATATTGGCTTCTTCATCCTTGTTAATCGCCACGACACATTTTGAATTGGCAATTCCAGCCAAATGCTGACTGGCCCCGGACACTCCCACGGCAAAATACACACTGGGGGCCACAATTTTGCCTGTCTGACCGATCTGGCGGGTGGGAGAGGCCCATCCTTCATCTACAGCCCCCCTCGATGCACCCACTGCACCATTCATTTGATCAGCCAGAGTTTGAAGCAGGGAAAAATTATCTGCATTACCAATACCTCTGCCCCCGGACACAACCACTGGGGCATCTTCAAGAGGAACACCATCGGTCTGTTCGTTTTTTTCGCTGATTAACTGGACTTTTTCCGATTCTATATTCAATGGGATGGATGAGGTGTGGCCTTCCAAAACTTCGGGCTCAAAATATTTACGCCGAATGGTCAAAACAACCGGAGTTGATTCTATTTTCTGCTTGATTATGGCTTTCCCGCCATAAATGGGCCGCTCAATTACCATGTCTGAATGAATGGCTGTCACTTCTGTCACAACCGGGGCTGACAGTGCCGCACTCAGAGGGCCTGCCAATCCCGTACCCAACGTTGAGACACTCAAGAGAATCACTTCGTAATTTTCCAGCTTGGCTAGCTGAACAATGCTTGGCAGCAGATTGGGTGGAAGCGTCTGGCTGGATTGCCAGGCTTTGCCGTAATTGCCGGGGATATCTCCCTCACCCAAGGCAATGATATCAGGAAGTTCGCAGAAATATCGGCTCACTGTTTTGAGTTCGCCGATTTTTTTCAAATCGATATTTTCAATGATCAGCGTTTTCATAGATATCTCTCCTCATTCAACCGATTTAACAATATTCTGACAGCCTGCCCCGGGTCTTCCACATCAATGAACTCGCAAACACACTCAATCTTAGGAATGGCCACTTCCAGTTCATTTAACGCCATTTTTTTCTGATCCGTGGACTCAAGTTTGATAACCGGTTTTTTCTTGGCTGCAAAAATAGCCCGCACAGCAGGGATTCGGGGCACATTCTCAGGAATACTGGTGATAGACAAAACACCTGGTCCACTGAACTCCAATTCACGTTTTCCCTGGGCTGTAATCTGAGTCACGGTCCAAGAACCGTTCTCATGATCAACATACCCGATCTGGGGAATGAAAGGAACTCCCAGCATCTGGGCCAGTATCCCCGGCACAACCCCTCGGTCCATATCTGCAGATTGCTGTCCCGCAAGCACCAGATCCACGTTATCTATACTCTGGAGGGCAGTCACGAGGTTCCCGGCAATGACCGCGGCATCATCGGATGTCCCTTTCACCAGGATTAACTGATCCGCGCCCATGGCTGCACCTTTTCTCAAAAACTGTATATCGTTCTCGCTGCCATAGGAAATGAGGGTCAATGACCCCGAAGTTTTTTCCTTGATCTGGATGGCGGTTTCAATGGCATTTTCATCGTACAGTCCGAGCATCCGTGAAAACCTTTCGTGGGCCCGGTTATTTGACAACTCAAAATCCATGGACGGAACCAAATAATCCGGGACAACTTTTGCTAATACCGCAATGTGCATGTCTTTTCCTCCACTGTTTTTAATGAATTGACATTACCGTCCCTTCCATTGGGGCGCTCTTTTTTCTGCAAATGCCGTAAATCCCTCTTTCCTGTCCTCGGTATCTCTCAAGACTCCCCATAACAAGTGAGAAAAGGCAATCCCCTGTTCCAGCGGCATATCAAGCCCCATGACTGCGGCCTGTTTGGCAGCCTTCACACTCAAGGGTGCATTGCCGGCAATTTTCCGGGCCATGTTTCCGGCCAGAGTCATCAATTCCTGAGGTTCGACCACATCACTGATCAGACCAACCCTGTGAGCCTCTTTGGCATCTATCATCTCTCCTGTCAACAGCATTTTCATGGCCACAGCCTGAGGAATGGCACGTGGAATGCACTGAGTTCCATTCAATCCGGCCAGGCTGGCCACCTTGACTTCAGTCAGGCCAAATTTGGCATTGGTGCTGGCGATTCTGAGATCACAAGCAAGGGCCATTTCCAGCCCTCCACCAATGGCATAGCCATTTATGGCACAGATAATGGGCTTCCACATTTTCATATGAGGAATGATAGGTTGGCCTTCCCTGAGCCAGATGGAAGCCATGCATTCCTGGGGTGGCGGAGTTTTTTTCATATCGGTCCCTGTACAAAATGATTTTTCTCCGGCACCCGTCAGCACAGTTACACGAATGTCATCGTCTTTGGCCACTTCAGCCCAGACTTCCGCCAGTCGTGTGACGGATTCCGGGTCTAAGGAATTCATTGCTTTCGGCCGATTCAACGTAACATAGGCCACATGATCTTCTTTAAAAAATTCTACACCCATTAGGTCTGCTCCTTTCCGATAGAGATTGTCATCCCCTGCTATTTTGATGTTAGTCTGATACCACGACAAATGGATTATAAGGCTTTTTCTCTTTCAAAAGCTGCCTTGCAATCGTCCAGCGATGAATTTCATTGGGTCCCTCCAGTATCCGCCAGATTCTGACCATTCGTGCCACATACTCAATTCCCAGTTCCTTGGACAGCCCTACCCCGCCATGAAGCTGTATGGCCCTATCCGCAACTTTGGAAAGCATTTCTGTAGCTGTCACCTTGATGCTCGACCCTTCACTTCTCAGGTCAGTTATGCCCTGATCTGATTTCCACGCGGCGTAATACAGCCTGAGTCTTACCGCCTCGAGCTCCATGGTTGAATCCGCAATCCAGTTCTGCACGGTCTGACGTTCCGCCAGGGGTTTGCCAAAAGTTGTCCGGGTTGTCGCCTGATCTATCATCATTTGAATAATCCGTTCAGCCATTCCAGTACATCGAGCTGCCAACTCTATTCGGCGTACCCCGAATCGATTCTGGAGAGGGATAAAGGCTTTTCCCACATCACCCAGAACCGCGTTGTCACCCACCTCGACATCGTTCAAAATCAATTCCCAGGTCGGCATGGCCCCGATCACTGGAATTTCTTTTCCCACCTTAACCCCAGGCATGTCTTTATCAATGAGAAATGCAGTGAATCGGTCTTTGGTCGGTGCATTCTTGTCCGTCAAGGCAATCAGGATAAAAAAAACATTATCCTTGTCACATTTGCTGATAAAGGTTTTGGTCCCGTTGATCACCCATTTATCACCTTTACGAACCGCCGTTGTTTTCAATCCACTCACATCAGATCCGGCATCCGGTTCCGTTACTGCCATCGCTGAATCCAGCTCATGGTTGCAGTAAGGAATAAAATATTTGTCCCTCTGATCATCCACGCAGCATGCATGCAGATAATATAGATTCGGTGCATCCGGAGGCAGCATAAACCCATGGGGTGAAAACCCCACATAACTTTTACACATTTCTTCCATGATCAAGGTTTTGGCGAGCATCCCAAGTCCCTGGCCCCCGAATTTTTCCTCAACCTCAATACCCCAGAAACCCAGTTCTTTTGTAATAGCATACAGCCGGTCTGAATCTTCTTTTGGAATCAGTGGGCCAGGCTCGGTCCAGAGTCTCATATCCCGCTCAAGCAACGTCTTTTCCAGAGGCATTAGCTCGCGTTTGACAAATTCTCTCATAGCTTCTTTAAGCATCATATATTCTTCAGATATACCAAAATCCATAATTCCACTCTTCTTTTTTATGTAAAGTTGTCTTTCTTAATTATACCAGCACATCCGCCGCTTTCAACGCTTCCAATTCCTTTTCCGAATAACCTAGAAAATCAGTCAAGACCTCATCAGTATGCTCTCCAAGAAGCGGGGCCGCCTTTTCCATAACGATCGGAGTTTCTGAAAATACAATGGGGGCACGGTTGTACAAAGTCATTCCCACCACTGGATGATCCAGATAAGACCAGAATTCACGTTCAATCAGATGCTCATCTTCTATGGCTGCCCTGGCATCATTGACAAGGCCGGCTTTCACACCTTCTTTAAGCAGTTGTTTCATGAGTTTTGAAGCATATTGATGTTTTGTCCATGCCTCGACATGCTCGTTCAGTTCCACTTCGTTCGCCTTTCTTGCAGCGAAAGTGGCGAATTTCTCATCCTTTGCCCAGTCTGGATAGCCCATGACTTTCTGAAGGGCAGCCCATTCCTCTTCGGAAAACACCGCTATAGCCAACCATTTTCTGTATCCAAGGGTGGTATAAACCCCGTGAGGAGAGGCATTGGGATCTCCATATCCCAATGGCCCCATAATCTCACCATTTGCTGCATAAACCATACTGTCAATAGGCTTCATGGCAATGGCGCTCTCAAGCTGGGAAATTTCAACCGTCTGCCCCAAGCCGGTTCTTTCACGCTGAAGCAAGGCCGCCATAATGCCAAACAAGGTATGGGTCGGAACCATCACATGATCCGTATAATTGGTTCCTGTACCAAACGGACTTTTACCCGGCATAGCGGCTTGAGCCGTCAATCCGCACAAAGCGTTCAGATTAACACCGAAGCCCATGAATGATTTATGGGGGCCGTCGGTGCCCTGCAGGCTCATGGTTACATAGATAATCCGAGGATTGATTTTTTTGACGTCTTCCCAGCCCAGGTTCCATTTTTCCATTTGTCCGACCCGAAAATTATTGATAATGATATCACTTTTTTCAATCAGGCGGATGGCTACCTCACGGGCCATGGGCTGCCGCATGTTCAAGGCAATGCATTTTTTGTTAGGATTACGGTTTGCAAAATATCCGCTTCGCTCCAGTCCGTCGGCAATTCCGTCCTTGAAGGGTCCGCCTTTTCTTAAAATATCAGGCCTTTTCTGACTCTCTATCTTGATAACTTCAGCACCGCACTGGCCCAGGACATTGGTTGTGATAGGACCCGCGCCGACCCAGGAAAAATCACATACAACCAACCCCTCCAATGCTTTTTCAAAATTAGACATGAACAATTCCCTCCTTTGAAAAAACAGCAATTTCTTCTTTTCTGTAATCAAGTGCTTCGAGTATTTGAGTCGTATGTTCACCAAATCTGGGGGCTGGAAATCCGAATCTCCAATCCAACTCACCAAATTCATAGGGTGCCCCGGGAAAGGTGATTTCACCATCAAGATTTTTATGTTCAATGGTCTGCCAAAAATTGCGATGCTTTAACTGAGGATTTTCAAGGAGATCTTTGCCATTGCTCACCGGAGACAAGGCAATACGGTTGGCCTGCCCTCTTTCATACAGGGTCATTTTGTCATGTTTCATGGTAAACTGATGAAAAATCCGACAAAAGGTTTCATAACCCTCAACCGATCGTCTGTAGGAAGGCTCAATCCATCGCGGATCCTCAAAAACTTCCCATCCTTCCACATTCTCGGACTTCATCCATTTGACAAAAGGATCCCACATAATTTTGTTTTTTCCCATGATCGCAACGATGGCGATATAACCATCCTTACACGGATGAACGGTGGCTGAACCAGCTTCTTTTCCTCTTCCCCGGCGGATGCTGCCTTCCAAATCCCAGTATTGAGCTGCATTCTCAAGGGCCATGCCTACGGCCTCCATAGCAGAAACATCTACAAATTGCCCCTTCCCTGTTCTCTTGGCATATAAGAATGCAATTGAGCTGCCCACTGCGGCATAAGATTCAGCCATCCGATAGGATTGGTCATCACAGGCTCTTACCGGTTTTTCATTCTCAATCCCGGCCAGGTACAGAAATCCGCCCATGGCCGAACATGTTAAATCGGATCCCGGATAATCCTTATAAGGCCCGACACTGCCGTATGGCGTGATGGAGGTCTGAACCAGCCTGGGGTTAACCTCTTTCAGATTGTCATAGGAAAGACCTAAGGTATCAAGGTAACCAGGAACACAGCTTTCCATGAAAATATCGATTTTAGAAATGAGCTTCAAAAAAATGTTCCTGCCTTCTTCTCTATGAAGGTCCAGTACCAGGCTTTTTTTATTCCCATTATAATACAGGAATTGCAGGCTGGCTTCCATATTGTCTGCTTTCCCCCTATAAAATGGGCCTTTTCTCCGCAAAGGATCTCCAGTTATCGGCTCAAGGTGAATCACCTCCGCACCCAGGCCGGCATACAATTTTGAAGCATAGGGGCCCAGTTCACCCGTGAAATCAAGCACTTTCACATCAGAAAGGGATCTATTCTTATGTACACCTTCCATTGCCTAACCTCCTTATTTTTATTCAGTTAAAATCATTTTCAAACCGAATGCGGGTATCACCCACCTGATGGCAATACCATCACCTTTGATTAACCTGAAAACAGACTTCTTCCTCCACATACATACAGAACCTGGCCGGTGACATAAACTGTCTCATCGTCTGCCAGATACAGAACGGTATTGGCAATATCATCACCTTCGCCGATGCTGCCCGAGGGTTGTTTGGCAGAAAGAAAATCCCTCGTCTTTTCGGGCAGTTCGTACCACATGGGAGTTTCAATAAGTCCCGGAGCAATACAATTGGAGGTAATGCCTTTTCTGCCCAGTTCAAGGGCAAGGGTCCTGGTCAAACCCACGAGACCGGCCTTTGCAGATGAATATGGTGCCTGCCCCGGCCCTCCCAGCCATGCCCGGGAAGCGATATTGATTATCCGTCCACGCTTTTGATCCACCATATAACCATGGACAGCCTGGCTGCAGAGGAACGGGCCTTTCAAATTAACCTTCAAAGTTAGGTCCCAATCCTGCTCAGATAGTTTTCTCAATGCACCGCCCCGCTCCAAACCGGCATTATTGACCAAAATATCGATGGAACCAAAGGAAGATATAGTTTCTTCCACCATCGATTCGACATCAGATTTACTTGAAATATCGGCTACAATACCGATTGCGTCGTAACCTTTATCCCGAAGTTCTTTCGCTGTCTGCTCGACCTTGTCTTCCACAACATCATTAATGACAATCCTGGCACCATGTTCAGCCAGTTTGAATGCAGTATCTCTGCCCATTCCACTGGCAGATCCTGTAATGATTGCAACTCTGTTTTCTACGCCCATTCTTTACCTCCACATAGTCCTGAAATTTATATAACAGCGTTTTAAATAGACATGGAAAAAGAAAGACTTTTCCCGCCACAGACAAAAAAAGTCTGACCTGTTATAAATTTTGATGTATCTGCAGCAAAAAAGGTCACAGCCCCGGCGACATCCCCGGGTGTTCCCAGTTTCTGTACTGGAATTTTCGCAGCCATTTTTTCTTCTTGTTCTTGGGACATGTTTGATTTATGGATGGTACCTTTGACGACCCAGTTGACAGTAATTTTATCTTTTGCGGTTTCAAGGGCAAGCGATCGGGTAAATCCCAGCATGGATGATTTTGCGGCGCTGTACACGGAAGTTTGAGGCAACCCCAGATATTCAATGCTTCCGATATTGACAATCCGACCGTAACTTTGCTTTCGCATAATCGGTATCACCTCCCGGCACAAAAAGAATGCAGGATCAATATTGTTTTTGGCCCCTTGGTACCAGCCCTGGGCTTTGGTTTCCACAATATCATTTTCCACAAAATAATCGGAATTATTGATCAGCACATCAATTTTTCCGTATTTTTCCATGATGACGCCGATGGCTTGCTTGACACCGGTACAATCTGCCGGATCGCCTGTGACTCCAAGTGCTTCAATTCCATCCTCCTTAAGTCTGGCAACGATGTCAGAAGTATTTTTTCCATCAATATCAAGAAGTGCCAGCTTGGCCCCCTTTGATGCTACCTTACGGGCGATGGCATAAGCGATATCATCCCCAACGGATTCGATAAGCACGACCCTGTCTTCAAATGATCCCATTTTAACGTCTCCTTTTTCTTTTTTTTCAATTCAATGTGAAGATGCTCAAGGCAGTATCCTACCAATCAGCTGTGATCATGTGCATTGTGCATGCTGCATGCTCCGTGCCTGACAACCCGCCCCCCGTTACGTGAGACATCGCAACCTTTGGAATGGGTTCAACCTGATATCCGTTGCATTCTCCCCGGAGTTGTTTAACATTGGCCGCTATCTGAGCTGCCCCGGATGCGCCGATAGGGTGTCCATAGGACAGCATCCCGCCCCTGGGACTGACAACGCACTGTCCACCATAGGTAGCCTGGCCGTCTCTAAGAAATTTCAGCCCTTCACCTTTTCCGCACAGCTGCATGCATTCATAGTAAAGTAATTCCGCAATGGTAAAGGCATCGTGCAATTCGAGAATATCCACATCCTTAGGTCCTATTCCGGATTCCTCGTACAGCATTTCAGAGGTCATCTCCGTTATGTCGTCACCGGTAATATCCCTTGGCCGGTTATGATATGGACCCGATGTTACCACGGAGCCCCTTACTTTGACCGGTTTTTCAATCCCCAGTTTCTTGACCATCTCTTTAGAGCAGACAACTACGGCTCCAGCCCCGTCGACAATGCCGCAACACTGATGCAGGGTCAAAGGATAGGCAATCATCCGGGAATCAATGATCTCTTGTATGGTATAATCCCCTCCAAAAGGTGCATGGGGATTGTTCTTTCCATGACGGCGGCTTTTCTGGGTGATCAGTGCTAAATCCTCAATGGTAGCACCGGTCTCGTACATGTAACGAGTAGCCCGCATGGCATACTTACCGGTCATAACCCCGCCGTGAACTGTTTCAATATCGTTCATGGCCGGCATGAAGGCAGTACCGCTCTTACGACGAAGGGTATGATTTTCTGCACCAACGCCCATGGACAACTCAGTCAGTCCATAGGCCACATCTTTGATAGCCAGATGTACCGCCATGGCGCCGGCAGAACAAGCACTTTCGACATTGATGATAGGAGTAGTGCCACAGACACCGAGGTCCTTAAAGATTGTCTGACCAGTAACGATACCGTTGTGCGCGTTGCCCACATAAGCACTGCCGATCATTCCCGGACTATCGATATTGGAGGCCTTAATCGCCTGGAATGCCGCGTTCCGTCCCAATTCATCATAATCTATCTTATGCTTGCCGAAAACCGTTTCTCCTACGCCTGCAATATAAACATCTCTCTGTAATTTCATTAGAGTCTCCTAAGCTTTCTGGAACATGTAACTGGTGATCGGCAGACCATCGGTATTCATTCTGATCGGGCCTGTTGTCAACTCAACTTCTTCATTGCATTTGAATGTATTGACCTCGCCTTTGAGCATGGCGAAAATTCTGACATTCTCAGGCAGATCAATATAACCACAAATATAAGGCGTTTCCAAACCCGGTTGACCGATGTACAAATCGGAAAAGCTGTATAAGGTTCCTTTTCTGGATAACGGCACCATTTCAAATTCTTCCCCCCAACAGTTGGCGCACGGGGTTACTTTGGGGAAATCCAGTTGACCGCATTTTTTACATTTATACCCTTTCAGATAGGGAGGTTCGTTTTCCGGAACCGCCAATAGATCTGGATGGTAAAATGTAATATCCGGTTCTTTTTCTTTTTTAACCTTTTTTTTCTCAGCCATGGAGCCTCCTTATTAGAACGGTTGAATGAAAAACAATGTGCATTGATTTTTCAATATACTGAAATTAAAGACCAATTTAATTATTATAAATTTTACACTATTGATAGAAACTTATTTTATGTTATTATTGAGGAGTATTCAATCACATGGTTTTGAGCGTGTCAAGCGCAAAGGATACATTTTTTTTTGGCGCAAAAGAAAAATAAATGATTTTTTTTGATAACACTTTGAAAAAAATAACTATTATTTGACACGCTGAAGAAAAATTTTTAGAAAAATACCTTATTGTACCTGAATAACGAAAGAGGCAAAGCCATTGTTTTTGAAAAATAAAATTGAATTTTCATCAAAATATCATTTTTGATGGCAGCATTATGTTTTGCAGGTGGGCGACGAAACATTTTTGCAGGATGGTGGATATCAACTTTCACTAAAGAACCCTGATAGAAACTGAATGCCCCTAATCGGGAATATAAACCGCTTTCTTACAAACGACCTCAATTTTCAACCGCGTTTGTTCAATTCAACACATCCTAACCATCGATAATTTTTTCAGATTTCGGAACTACGGCCCGGCAAAGGAGATCGGTAACGGAAGCCAGCTCCGACATCATTCGAATGGGCGAGACCCGCTCAAGCACAAACCAGCGGATACAAAGATGGGAAAAAGCACCCAAAAAAAGATTCCGGAACACTCTGTTGCTCAAATCCTGGCGAAAAACACCACAAGCTTTTCCCTCATCTAAAATGTCATATAAAATCTCACTGGTGTCTAAAAAAGCGCCAAATGCTTCAGTATTGTAGAATCGCTTATTCAGCTTGATGTCGCATAAAAAAATCATCAAAAAATCACTGTCTGATGAAAAAATCCGAAAATATTCCCAAACAAACGATCTAAGCTTCTCCAGGGGATCCTTTACCGTAAAAACCCCTTTTAATTGTACCTGAAAAGACAAAAATTTATTCCTGGGTATGGAAAACAGCAACTCCTGCTTGTTTTTAAAATATTCGTATATTGTCCCTTCTGCAACCCCTGCATGCTCTGCTATCTCGAGCATAGTCGTTTTTCGATGACCTTTCCGGGCAAAAATTGACACAGCAGCTTCAGAAACCCTTTCAGCTTTATCAT
Source organism: Desulfotignum sp. (assembly GCA_021737695.1). GTDB lineage: Bacteria > Desulfobacterota > Desulfobacteria > Desulfobacterales > Desulfobacteraceae > Desulfotignum. The sequence continues at coordinate 21,368 of JAIPDL010000030.1, forward strand.
TTCTGTCATTTTTCACTGCGGCCGCGATCTCAGGATTCATAACAGGATTCATTCCATCTGTGTCAATCCCTATCATAGCCATGATCAGTGACATGATGGATTCAAAATCAGGCAGAGTTTCATCAATTTCCCTGTATGCCAGGCAACTCAACGATTCTTCGTCCAAAAAACCAAAAATCATGTCCCTGGTAATATTTATCTCAAGATCTTCTCGAAAATATTTTTCCTTGACTCCTTTTTTCAATATATCCAGCATAACCCCAGCATATCGTTGAAGCGCCTTATATCCGGTATGGTTGTAATAGTCTTTATTAGAACGGCATTCAAACAAAAGGTTTTTCATCTTACGCGCATCACCGGAGCTAAAATCATTCTCGTACAAATGAAACCAGACCATCTTCCCAAGTTGAGATACCGGCCCCCAAAGGCCCTTGAAGTGAAACAAAAGCTCCTCATGAGACTTTTCAATCAGCTCCTCTATTGAAGAAAACAAAAGATCCTGCTTGTTTGTAAAGTAATGATATATTATTGAATCAACAACATCCGCCTTTTTTGCAATCTCAGAAATAGTGGCTTTCGCAAGTCCCTTTTCTGCAAATATTTCCTGAGCTGCCCGAAGGATGGCTTGCTTTTTTCCGTTATTATTTTGCATTCAAATACGCTCTCCTATGCTCTCCCAGCCTTTACTGATAACTCCAGCAAAACAACACGCTCTCAAACGACAATCAATCACTCGAACCTCTAATGATATTTTAAATTATAGCAGACTTAGAATATTATTCAACCATTTTTGTTTTGAGCAGTATTCAATAAATCATGGGACGATACATCACAAAACGCGCTGAGCGAAAAAATTAAGCCCACTGTCATCGCCTACCATAAAACCCCATTGAGTGAATTCATTATTTCCTCTTTCATAAAAATTTAACCTTTGTCGTTTCTTCAAAAAAAACATCTTGACAAGACCATTTATAATTGATTGAATGAAACTCAATAATTTAAAAATCAACAATGATATTCAAAGCTGAGCGGTTTAACATTCTGATCTTGTCATTGGTTCGATAAAGACGACGTGAGGAGGTAACGTTCATTCAAAAAATTTAAAAAAGCATTTTGTATCGCGTACATTGACATGTTTCCAAAAAGATCACTACTCACTGGGAACATGACAAATACTGCAATCCGCCGAAGCGAGCTTTGCAATACGGTAATTTTTACACCAAAGAATCTTAAGCAAGGAGGATCAAAAATGCCCAAATGTGAAAAATGCACTTTTTTCTTTCCAATTCCTGAGAAGGATATGGATTTCGAACCTGGCAAAGGGGATTGCGTTGAACAGCAGCAGGATACAAAAGGCAAATTCTGGCTGTCCAAACCGGTATCGGAAAACAGTGAGGCCTGTCAGCGTTACAGACCTAGAAACTGACCCCCATCTTCGTTGAATCAATCATTTACGCATTAAAAATGCCAGACAGGAGGTACGATCATGCCGACAACAGAAAGAACCGCAAGACTTAAAAACCGATGCCGCTTCAAACATGTCGCAGGAGGAGAATATGTAGACCCTGGTGTAAAGGCCGGAGTGGAACGCGCCAGACTCATCACCCAGGCTCACAAAGAAAATATAGGAGAGCCCACCAGCATCATCCGGGCCAAAGGACTTGAGAACATCCTTAAAAAAATTACCATCCACATCCAGGATGACGAACTGATCGTAGGCGCCAATACGGAGCACCCCGATTATTTTCCGATGTATCCGGAGCTTTCCTATTTTTCAACTATGGATATGGTTGAAAGTCATTACTGCGATCACAAAGAGGAAATGGCAGAAATCGCCGAATACTGGAAACCTTACACCATTCAAAGAAAAGCGGAAAAATATTTCACCCCTGAAGAAATTGGAATCATGTATTCCGCAACCACTGTCCAACCGCCCATGTTTGTCACAGCATTTTCCAGCATTGTGCCCAATTATGAATCCGTTATTGAAGATGGACTGCTGAAAAGAATCGAAGTCGTTGAACAAAAAATTGCAGATGCTGAAGAGGAAATTCGAAAATCTCCCTGGAATGCGCCGGAGAAACTGCATTATCTGGACAAGATAGACCAGTGGCAGGCCATGCTCATAGCTATGAAAGCAGTTGTAGGATGGGCACAGAGGCACGCCAGACTGGCTAAAATTATCGCTGAAAATTTTCTGACCGATCCAAAGAGAAAAGAAGAATTGCTCGAAATTTCAGACATCTGCCGGCATGTTCCGGCCTATCCCGCCAGGGGCTTGAAAGATGCCATGCAATCCAAATGGTTCACATTCCTTCTTTGTCACAGTATCGAACGGTACAGCAGCGGTTATGGACACAAAGAAGACAAGCTTCTCTGGCCGTTCTACAAAAAAAGTGTCATTGAAAAAAACGAGCAGCCCATGACCCGAGAAGAGGCTGTTGAACTTTTCGAATGCGAAAGGCTCAAGGTTTCCGAACATGGCAGCACCAAAGGCAGACAACTCAGGGAGTTTTTCGCGGGGTCCAACGATCTTTTCATCCTCACCCTCGGTGGGATCAACCCGGATGGGTCAGATGCCAGCAATGACTGCACCAATGCCATTCTGGAGGCCGCAGAAAATATTGTCACCACAGAACCGTCCATTGCCTTCCGATGGAATGAAAAAGGCAATGTGGAAACCAAAAAAAGGGTTTTTAACTGCATCAAAAAAGGATTTGGATTCCCCTCCATTAAAAATGATGAGCTGAACACCCAGCAATTGATCAAATATTTCAATGTTCCTGAAGAGATTGCCAGGGACTGGGCACTTGTGCTGTGCATGTCCCCTGGCATTACGGGACGAAGAGGCACACAGAAAACCCGCAGTGAAGGCGGATCAGACGTATATCCGGCAAAGGTCATGGAAATCGCTCTGACCAACGGGTTTGACGAATTTTTCACCAATATGCAGCTGGGTCCCGAAACTGGTAATGCAGAAGAATTCACCAGCTTTGATCAAGTCTGGGAGGCCGTAAAACTTCAACTACGCTATGCCATTGAGCTCAGCCTGAGGTCCAAGGACGTGGGGCGTATCATGGAATCCAGATATCTTTGCTGTCCTTTCATTTCAAGTATTGATGATGGATGCGTTGAAAAAGGACTGGACGGCAATGAACTGGCTGAAGTGGCGAATCCCTGGCACAATATAATCGGCGGCAGCGTTGTCGTCGTTGATTCCATGGCAGCCATCAAAAAGCTGGTGTTTGACGAAAAAAAATATTCAATGAAAGAATTGATGGACGCGCTACGGAACAATTGGGAAGGCAAAGAAGAAATGCGGCTCGATTTCTGGAATGCTCCAAAATTCGGCAATGACGATCCCTATGCCGACGAAATTGCCACCAAATATTATGACCTGATCGCCGATGAATGGAAAAGAAATACCACATATTCAGGCACATTCCCATTACCTCTGGCCCAGTCTGTTGCGGGTTACATCGTCAACGGCCCTAAAACGAATGCAACAGCCAACGGCAGGCATGCCGGTGAAGCTCTGGATGACGGGGGCATCTCGCCTTACATGGGTTGCGATAAAAATGGGCCGACCGCTGTACTCAAATCCGTATCAAAAATTAACGGATCAAAACATAAAGGTATCCTATTAAACCAGCGTTTATCTACTGTTCTCATGAACAGTGATGCCGGTTTCGATCTCTGGCACGCCTATATGAAAACCTGGCATGGCTTAGGCATTGATCATGTCCAGTTCAATGTAATTTCAAGCGAAGAAATGAAAGCTGCACAGATTGAACCTGAAAAACATACTGATACGCTGGTCCGAATCGCGGGTTATAGTGCAAAATTCATTGACCTTGCACGGTATTCCCAGGATACGATTATAGCACGGACAGAACAGGATCTTGCTGCTGGATAAGCAGAATTGTATATTATTTCAATCATCCCCGGACTTGAATAATCATCCGGGGATGAGCCCTTATCTAATATTATCAAATTAAGGAGAAGACTGATGGCAACCTGTAAAGAATGTAAATTCATCACGCCCTCCCCCACAGGAGATCCCAGCACCGGTATCTGTCTGGTTGACAGAATGCAGCTTGCTGAAACGCAGAAGACCAAAACAGCCATCAGGGGTAAGATGGTACAAAAATCCATGGAGTCATGCCCAAAATTTGAAGCTGGTGAATCCTGGAAAGACATTAAAAACCTTATATGAAGTTTCTAAAAATCAATCATGAAGGGTGGAAAAGATGACATTTATTGATTCTGGAAAAAAACATTTGGTTACCCACATACAGCATTTCTCCGTCAATGACGGCCCCGGCATTCGGACCACAGTATTTTTAAAAGGATGCCCCCTGAATTGTGCATGGTGCCACAACCCGGAGAATATCCATACTTATCAGGAATTTTTCTATTATGAGGAAAAATGCGTAAAATGTGGTGCCTGTGCTGAAAATTGCCCTGAAAAAGCCATTATTCCACCCCGGATTCGATACAAGGAAGACATAGCCCAGATAGTAAGATTTGGGGGTGGGGATGGATCCATTCCTACAAATTTGCAACATAACCTGCCTAACACCACTGCTCTGTCAGATGAAAAGGAAATTGAAGCCATCGATCCCCCCCGAATTGATCGAGAAAAATGCACCAGTTGTATGACTTGTGTGGACGTTTGCCATCACGAGGCACTGAACTTTGTCAGTACTTTGAAAAGTGTGGAAGAAATCTTTGAGGAAGTATTGAAAGATGACCTATTTTTCAAATCTTCCGGCGGAGGATTTACCGTTTCAGGCGGAGAGCCCCTTATGCATCCGGATATGACCCTGTCGCTGGTGAAACGAGCAAAAAAAGAAGGATTGAACACGGTTCTAGATACCTGTGGATTTGCCAACTGGAATACCACCCGACCGATTCTTGAGCATGTCGACCTGATAATGCTGGATATCAAATCCCTGGATGATCAGAAACACAAAAAATGGACCGGTGTATCCAACCGGCTGATTCTGGAAAATGCAAGAAAAATGGCTGAAACCGGCATCAAGATGCGCCTCAGACTTCCCATCATCCATTCTGTGAATTTCTGGGATCTTCAATATCCCAAAGACATTGTCAAATTTGCCAGGACCTTGGGAAAAAACATCATTGGTATTGACCTGCTCCCGTTCCATAACTTTGCAAGCAAAAAATGTGGAAATCTCGGGAGAAAAGGCTATTTTGATAATTTCCCTAATATTTTCAGAGAGGAAATTGAAGATTATAGAAAAATTATCAGTGACGGCGGCACATGGCAAACAACCATAGGCGGATTGATTGGAGTAAGCTGATAATGATACAAAATATGGGCATCATAACCAATATACAGAAATTCGCCTCCAACGACGGACCGGGGATTAGAACCACCGTGTTCCTGAAAGGCTGCCGGCTGAACTGCAAATGGTGCCATAATCCGGAAGGCGTGAGGCACTTCCCTGAAGTCTTTCATTTCTGGCCCAACTGCATCAATTGCGGAAATTGCAGAACCATATGTCCTGCTAATGCTATGACGGAAACCCGAAAGACACCGACCTATCCTGACCATAAAGGCTGGAAAGGAAAAATCGGCTCAAAAATCATTACCATAAATAAGGAAAAATGCCTGAACTGTTTCCAGTGTGTCGATATTTGTGATTTCGACGCCTTGATAGTCAGCGGAAAATTCATGACCGTGGAAATGGTGATGGCTGAAATCGAAAAAGATATCCCTTTTTACAACCAATCTGGCGGCGGGCTGACCCTTTCCGGAGGAGAACCTGCGGCCCAGCCTGAATTTGCCCTTGCACTGCTTAAGGCGGCAAAAGAAAAAGGAATCAATACCGCATTGGATACCAGTGGATATCAATCATGGGCTATTCTTGAAAAAATGATAGATTATACGGATTATGTCCTTTACGACCTCAAACACCTTGACCGGAAAAAACACATTGCTTTTACCGGTGTTTCAAACGATTTGATTTTAGAGAACCTTGAAAAAATCATCACTCGTAATGATCTTACCACCTTTATCCGGATTCCTCTCCTTCCAGGGGTGAATGATTCCGAAGAAAACCTCAGGGCAACGGGTCAATATGTTCAATCCCTGGGTCTAAAAACAGTTTATCTGTTGCCGGCACACCCATTTGCAGGTCAGTCCTATCGTCTTGTCGGCATGGACTATCCGTATCCCATCGGTGAAAGTTACCCTGAAGCAAAAGCGAAAATTGCTCAAACCATACTTAAGTCCTACGGTTTAGATGTAAAAATGTGGATCGCCTGGGTCGAAGACCATATCTCAGAAAAATCTTCACTCCATCAGACCGATACTAAGGTTCAGACAAACTGATTCAGTCATTTTTTCTGAAGAATTATTATGATTTTTCGGCACCCATCGCTTTCAGTCAACCCCAACACATAGGTGATGAATTGAACGATAAAAAGAATGCCACGTTAACGGTTCCTGAAATAGATCCTTATTTCTATGCGGACAGCAATACCCTGAACATCCTGAACAAACTCCACAAAATTTCTGAAAGGCATCCGGTGAATATCCTTGTCGCCGGGCGACAAGGATGCGGGAAATCCTCCATTGTCAGACAATTTGCGGCTGTCCATAACAAACCCTTGGCAACATTTCAAGTAGGTATCCTTTCGGAGCCCGGACAGCTTTTTGGTGAATATACCTTGGAAGATGGTGAAACCCATTATAAACAATTTCTGTTCCCAATGGCACTCCAAACCCCCAACTGTATTATTCACTTGGAAGAAATCAACCGACCTGAAAATCCCAAGGCTCTGAACATGCTTTTCTCAATTCTGTCCGATGATCGCCAGGTTTGGATGGATGAACTGGGGTTACTTGAGGTTGCGCCGGGAGTGATCTTTTTTGCCACTTTGAATGAAGGTGATGATTTTGTCGGAACAGAACTCCTTGATCCTGCTCTTCGAGACAGATTTTATGTTATTCTGATGGACTATCTGCCCAATGAAGTTGAAAAAGAAGTGCTGATTAACAAAGCCCATATCAGTGTCGATCAGGCAGATGCTATCATCGATGCAGTCAACACGTTGAGAAGTAATTTCGAACTCTCAGTTGAGGTTTCAACTCGAACCGTTCTAATGATCGGCGAAATAGTTGCAGCCGGAGCTACACTCAAAGAAGCATTGACAACAAGCCTCCAGACAAGCAAAGAAACACTGGAGTCCATTCTGCTGGCCCTGCATGTCAAAAATGGATATCTGGAAAAAGGCAGTTATGAATACAGAAGATTTTAAAACAATCAGACAAAGCCCGAAGTGTTTTAAAATTTCCGGTGAGGATGGATATTCAGAATTCTGGCGGAGAGACAAATCACCGGTTGAAACTCTCGAGCTTGCAAAACTTCTGGTTTCTCTCAGAAAAGTTGTGTCTCATGTTGGCCGCAATGCCGGGAAGGTGTCATGGAAAGACACTGTGGAAAGTGACATTATCATAGATCCAACCCCAGTTATTGGCAAATATCCAGTACCAGCATCAGAAACTGACAAATTGGTGGGGCAGGCAATCCATTTGGCCTATAAGAATATTGAAATGAGCGATTATGCACTCAAGCTTTCCAAATCACAACTGAAACTGTCTTTCCGGTATATGTACAAATTTGAATTGTATTTTAAAACATGTGAAAGCGTTTATTTTGATAACCTTGCCAACCAGACCGTATTGAGTGTGTATACTGAAAAATCAAGAAAAAAGAAAATCCAGGATTCTCTGGACGTAACATCGCATCCTCCCTCTCTGGCGGAACTGTTTGCAATATGGTGGAATATTGCTGCACAAAAAGGGGAGACAAAATACTTGGAAGAATATACCGACACCTCCACTCGTAGATTGATGGGACAGGTCAATCTTGAAAAATTTTACAAAAAACCCATCCAGATTTTGAACCACATGGTTCCGGTTCTGATTAATGAATGTGCAAATATCAATGGTGTCTCAGAAAGATGCGATTTCCGGGCAAACCTATATGTGACCACTTGGGAAAAACTGTTCGCCTACATCAAATTCTGGCCAATTGACAGCTCGGATAAATTCCTGCTGGCCAGAAAAAAAGAAAGGCAGCATCTGAAAGGGATTAAGAAATCACAGGTCTTACCGGATCTGGTTTTTTCCGAAAAACTTGGGAGGGTTGTCAAAAAAAAAGAGGGTTCGCTTAATGAGGAACCCCCAAAAAAAGAGTCGCCTGAAAAAACAGCGGTTGCCGTGGAGCTTAACCCGATCATGCTTCCGGCCAGTGATTATGTGAATAAAAAACTGCTCCAGGATCTGGCATCGGTCTTCAAAACAGTGGCCGTACGAGAAAGCAGATACAACCGGGGATTGACCAGTGGAAATATTGATCGGCGCCGACTCTATCGGGCACACACTTCTGGTACAATATTCAACATCAAAAAAAACGAATTCAATCTGCTCAATGATATCACTCTTATTGTTGATGCTACTGGATCAATGGCAGCAACAAATAAATGGGAAAATGCACAGGAGATATTTCAGACCCTTTTTCTGGCCATTGAAAAATTCAATAAAAACGCAAGACTGTTCGCGTACAATGAAGTCCGTGAGCGTTGCCTGCTGACAGAACTCTACAAAAAAGGTAAATTTTACACGATCCAGCCCCATGGCAAAACCGCATCCGGTGAAATTATCAAAACTCTGATCCGAAACGTCACGGGGAGAAACAAAAAACCAATTTTTATCCACATTACGGATGGTGCCTCCAATTGGGGTTGTCCTGTTCAAGAGGCTATCAATCTCTGCAAAGAGAAAAGAGTCTTACTTTTAACCATTGGTGTGAACTGCAACGAGGAAAACCAGGCACTTTTAAAATCCGAATACGGAAAACTGGTTCAATTTGCGAAAACAGCCGATCAACTTCCCGGGTTGATGCGAAATCTACTCAATCGAGGTAAGAGGATGTTTTCGCAATAATACACAATCCATGTGCTTTTTAATTTTTCTGTCAGGCATTGGCATTGGAGAGCTTCATAGCGGACGACATTCTCAAACATCTTTACCAATATGAGAGAAGTTTTTCAGCCGCAGCCGAAGGAGTGATTTTCTCCTCCCGGACCTGCTGGGAAAGCACCGGAATTTGCCGGCGGATGGCTTCGTGGTTATGAAAACGTATTTTCAACCCGTCTTCCACCAGGGTCCACATCCATTCCAGGGCCTGGCTTTTGCGGCGCTGGTCAAACTCCCCGGACCGCCTGACAATGTCCTGGTGCGCCCGCACCTGTTCCCATACGGGCACGGTGCCGTTTTTTTCAACGGACGAACAGGTCATCACAGGGGTCTGCCAGGAGGCAGATGCCGGCAGGATCAGGTGCATGGCGTTTTCCAGGTCTTTTTTGGCCCGGGCCACCCGGTCCTGGTTGTCCCCGTCCGCCTTGTTGATGGCAATGCCGTCCGCCAGCTCAAGAACCCCTTTTTTAATGCCCTGGAGTTCATCTCCGGCCCCGGCGATCATGAGCACCAGGAAAAAATCCACCATGGCAGCCACGGCCGTTTCAGACTGGCCCACGCCCACGGTTTCCACCAGGATCACGTCAAACCCTGCGGCCTCGCACACCAGCATGGTCTCCCGGGTTTTGGCGGCCACGCCGCCCAGGGTCTCGCCGGCAGGGGACGGCCGGATAAAGGCGTTGGCATGGGCGGCCAGTTTTTCCATCCGGGTCTTGTCTCCCAGAATGGATCCGCCGCTGCGCCGGCTGGAGGGGTCCACGGCCAGCACGGCCACCTGGTGGCCGGCATCAGCCAGATAGACCCCTAAATTTTCAATAAACGTGCTCTTGCCCACCCCGGGCACACCCGTGACCCCCAGCCGGGTGCTGTTGCCGGCCATGGGCAGAATCTGCTCCATGATCTTTGCCGCCATCTCCTGGTGGGCCGGCACCCGGCTTTCGATCAGGGTCATGGTTTTGGCGATCATGCGCCGGTTCCGGTCTTTGACCCCCTGAATCAGGGTTTTCAGATCCATTTCCGGCATTTTTTACGCCCCCAGGATGTTCAGGATCTGGTTGGCGGAATCGGTCACCACGGTACCGGGCCCGAAAATACCGGCCGCGCCGGCCGTTTTCAAAAACGCATAATCCCCGGGCGGGATAATGCCGCCCACCACCACCTTGATATCGGATGCCCCCTGTTTTTCAAGTTCCCGGATCACCTGGGGCACCAGGGTTTTATGGCCGGCGGCCAGGCTGGACACCCCCACCACATGGACATCGTTTTCCACGGCCATTTTGGCGGCTTCCTCCGGGGTCTGGAACATGGGGCCCAAATCCACGTCAAACCCGAAATCCGCATATGCCGTGGCAATCACCTTGACTCCCCGGTCATGGCCGTCCTGGCCCATTTTGGACAGCAGAATTCTGGGCCGCCGGCCCGTCTGTTTTTCAAAATCCGCCGTGCGCTTGCGCAGCGATGCCAGAATCTCCGGGTCCGTGTTCTGGGCATACACCCCGGAAATACACTGGGTGGTGGCCACAAACCGGGTGAACACCTTTTCCATGGCATCGGAGATCTCCCCCACCGTGGCCCTGGCACGGACTGCGGGCAGGCAGGCAGCCAAAAGGTTGCCCCCGGTTTCACAGGCTTTTTTGATCTCATCCAGGGCTTTTTTCACAGCCTCGCTGTCCCGGGTTTTCCGGGTCTGTTCCAGGCGGGCCACCTGTTCGTTGCGCACCTCTTCAGACACCTCTCTCACCGGGATCGGGGCCTCATCGTCCACCCGGTACTTGTTGACGCCCACAATCACATCCTTGCCCTGGTCGATGCGGGCCTGGCGCGTTGCCGCCACCTCTTCAATACGCATCTTGGGCATGCCCGACTCGATGGCTTTGGCCATGCCGCCCAGGTCCTCGATCTCTTGCAGGATTTTTCGGACCTCATCAATGATGTTCTGGGTCAGGGTTTCCACGTAATAGGACCCTCCCAGAGGATCCACCACGTCACAGATATGGGATTCCTCCTGGACAATGATCTGGGTGTTGCGGGAAATCCGGGCCGACAGCTCCGTGGGCAGGCCCACGGCTTCATCAAACGAGTTGGTGTGCAGGCTCTGGGTGCCGCCCAGCACGGCGGACAGGCACTCCAGGGTGGTGCGGACAATGTTGTTGTAAGGATCCTGCTGGGTCAGGCTCCAACCCGATGTCTGGCAGTGGGTCCGCAGCATCTTGGATTTGGGATTTTTGGGATTGAACTGACTCATCAGCTCGGCCCACAGAAACCGGGCCGCCCTGAGCATGGCAATGTCCATGAAAAAATTCATGCCGATGCCGAAGAAAAAAGACAGCCTGGGCGCGAACTTGTCGATATCCAGGCCCGTGGCCAGGGCCGCCTTGACATATTCCAGCCCGTCGGCCAGGGTAAAGGCGGTCTGGAGCACGGAATCGGCCCCGGCTTCCATGATGTGGTACCCGGAAATACTGATGGTGTTGAATTTGGGCATATGATCCGAACAGAACCCGATGATGTCGGAAATGATCCGCATGGACGGTTCCGGCGGATAGATATAGGTGTTGCGGGTCAGATATTCCTTGAGAATATCGTTCTGGATGGTGCCCGTGAGCTGCTCATGCTTCACCCCCTGCTCTTCGGCCGCCACGATATACCCGGCCAGAATGGGCAGCACGGCCCCGTTCATGGTCATGGACACAGACATTTGGTCCAAAGGGATCTGATCGAACAAAATTTTCATATCTTCCACGGAATCAATGGCCACGCCGGCTTTGCCCACATCGCCCGCCACGCGGGGGTGATCCGAATCATAGCCCCGGTGGGTGGCCAGGTCAAAGGCCACGGACAGCCCTTTCTGGCCGGCGGCCAGGTTTTTGCGGTAAAATTCGTTGGATTCCCTGGCCGTGGAAAACCCGGCATACTGGCGGATGGTCCAGGGCCTTCCTGCATACATGGTGGCTTTGGGTCCCCGGACAAAGGGATCGAATCCCGGCAGGGTGCCGGCACATGCCAGGTCCTGGGTGTCCAGATCCGTGTACAAGGGTTTGATGTCGATCCCTTCGGGTGTTTTTTTAGTCAGAGACGACAGCGGTTTTCCCCGCAATTCCTTTTCGGCCAGCGCTTCCCATTTTTGAATATCAGACGGATGAGACATGGTTATCCTCCAGATTTGTCTGTCACAGGTTATGTCAGGGGTTGATCTTTTCTTTGCTACCGTTCACACAACTCCACCAGCACCCCGGCCGTGGCCTTGGGGTGTAGAAACGCGATTTTGGCACCGCCGGCCCCTTTTCTGGGGGTTTGATCGATGAGCTGAATCCCTTTTTCCTTGAGTTCGGCCAGAGCGTCTTCAATGTTTTCCACCTGAAACGCCACATGCTGGATGCCTTCGCCTTTTTTCTCGATGTATTTGGCAATGGGCCCGTCCGGAGCTGTGGATTCCAGGAGCTCCACCTCGCTTTCTCCCACAGGCAGAAACGCAGTGGTCACTTTCTGTTCTTCAACGGTTTCCGTGCCTTCCAAAGAAAGCCCCAGCCCGTCCGTCCAGAAATTTTTCCGGCCGTCAATGCTGTTGACGGCAATGCCCAGATGATCGATTTTCAATATTTTCATTCTGATCCTCCCTTTTTTACACCCGGTTGACCCATTCTTTTCACAACCTCTATCTATAGTGGGATCACCCGATGAAAGTCAACCTTAATTGATTATAATAGAATACTAATTAAAATCAGGGTGTTCAGCAGGCGCGTAACCATCGGAATTCACCCGGATTCACAGGAAAGGCCCGGGCAGATCGGCAGCAGGCCGCCCGGCACAGGTCATTTCATCCACCGGGATTGACATTTTCACCCACGTTCACTATGTTCTTGCGCATCTTTATCGATTCAAAACCATGGAATTTAACAGACAATGACCCCATCCGATCTGGCCCGATACCTGAACACCCCGCTGGCCATCGGCGGCAAGACCATCAGCGGCCGCATGGTTCTGGCCCCCATGGCCGGCATCGGACATGTGGCGTTCCGGGAGCTGATTGCAGAACTGGGGGGATGCGCCCTTATGTTCACGGGCATGTGTTCGGCCAAAGCCGTTCCCCATGAAAACCCGGCCATATCCATGGTGTTTCGCTGGCGCACCCGGGAACTGCCCTTCACGGTGTGCCAGATCTTTGGATCCGATCCAGAAGACATGGCCCGGGCCGCCCGGCGCATCGAAAAAGAGGGCTTTTTCGGGGTGGACCTGAATTTCGGGTGTTCCGTGGCGGCCATCTGTAAAAAAGGATGCGGGGCCGCATTGCTGAAAACCCCGGACCAGGCGGTCCGCATTGTGGCGGCCGTCAGACAGGCCGTGGACATTCCCGTGTTTGTCAAATTCCGGACCGGGTGGTCGGATGACCCACAATTTGCCGCAGACATGGCCACACGGTTTGAACATGCCGGGGCTGATGCTTTGACCTTTCACCCCCGGGTGGCTCCGGACCGCCGCAACCGGCCGCCCAGATGGGATGCCATCACTCAGGTGCACAATGCTGTGACCATACCGGTCTTTGGCAACGGCAATGTTTTCACCATGGAAGATGGGATACGTATGCTGACACAAACCAAATGTCAGGGCCTGTCACTGGGCCGCATGGCTGTGGCGCAACCCTGGATTTTCGCCCGGTGGACAAACGCTGCGCAAGTGGATGAGGCGATCTATCACACCACGGCCCGGCACCTGCTCGACCTGCTGGACCATCACTATCCAGCCCCTTTCAACCTGAAGCTGTTCAAGAAATTCGCCCCCTATTTCTGCGCCAATTTCAAGTTCTCCCTGTTTCTGCTGAAACAAATCAACCAGGCCAAAACCATGGACGAGATGAAACAGCGCATTGACGACCTGCTTATTTCCTGCCCAGAAACCCTGTCTGTTCCCAATTTAAGCCTGTTTGTCTAAATGGTTCCGACTTACAGCCCCAGGATGTTCAACCCTTCTTCAAGTTCAAAATAAGGTTTGATCTCATACTGATACCCCGGCACACCGAAATAAATGGCCAGGCTGTCTCCGATGGCCTGCAATCCTTCTGCCAGCCGGCTGTTATCTAGTTCATAATAGGTCAGAGAATGCATGCCTGTGCGTTTGCTGGCCGAGATGTAAGGGCCTTTTTTGGTGATGAAATCCGGCAGAGGCGGGGCGGTCAGGTACCTTTTGGCGATCTCTTTGGTGCTTTCCGGGGGATAGGTGACATTGGACACAACGATCATGGTGACACTCCTTTTCAGTCTTTGTTACTGACAAAAAACTCTTCAATAATATTTTCTGATATCAAATGGTTGCCGTATGCAGCCGCCATTTGCCTGTCTTCAAATTCAGACACCTGGATCAGATACCAGGTGTTGCCGCCGCCCGTGGTTGTTTTTATTCTTGCATCCACACCCTTTTGCGTCAAATTCACCACAAACTGTCTGGCATGGTTCTCTTTCAAGTATGCAGCCACCTGAATGGTAAAGGGTTTTGGCACACGTTCTTCAATCACGGTTTTGGTTTTTTCCACGGGTTTTGGCTCATCAACAAAAAACACCGGATAAAAGATGAACATGAGCGCTCCTGCGCACAACGCCCCCATGATGCCGGCTTTCAGATAAAACCGCCACCGGGCCTGGATGGGGCGGCCGGACCCATCATGCTGTTTTTTAAAAGGAATCGCTGCCCACCCGGCCCCGGCAAGGCGGCAACGCATGTTTCGCCCTGCCTGCCGGATTTTTTCCAGGATCCCGGCAACGGGCACGGATGTTCTGATTGTTTTTCCTGAAATGGCCTGTTTTCCGGTTGCTTCCCGGATCGCCTCATCAGAATAGACCGCCTTTTTCCGGAACGTTGCGCCTGTCAGCGTCTGAATATCCTGCTGAAAATCGATCCTTACATCAGGATCTTCCATCACCTTTGCATACACTTGTCTGGCAATGAAATCCATTCGCCCGGTGTCCAGAAAAACCCGGGCCAGGAGCGGCACCAATCCGGAATTTCTGTGGTGCGTCTGAGCCAGACGGGTCAGCAGGGCCTGGTCTCGGGTTGTCACCTCGTCATCTTTTGCAAGCTGTTCCAGCCACAGGGCCGCCAATGCATCATCATGGGGTTTCAATGACAGATATACCCGGACCGCTTGTTTGAACGCATCGGATTTTCTGTCAAATGTCAGTGCAAACCGGGCCAGAGACCGGGTCATCAATAATGTCAATTTTTTTGATCGGACCGGAGACGGTAAAAACGAATCATAGATCCGGACCGCCTGAAGGTATTTTTTTTCGGCCCGGACCGGAATACCGGCCTGTTCCCACACTTTTGCCTCATGAATCCGTTTTTGAATCATCCGGACGCCGGTCAGATGCATCAGGGCACTGATCACACCGAAACAGACCCCGGTCAAACCGATAAAAAACCCCGCCTGCCCCGGGCGGGAACTCAGTTGACTGAACCAGGGCAAAAAATAAAAACAGGCCGGCACTGCCACCATCAGGGTCAGCCAGAGCCGGATACTGATATTTCTCAAACATGGGATCACCGAACTGTTTCTCCACAAAGAACCTGTCCTCGTTTCACCGCCACAATAATTCCGGGGCGGGAATCCCGGGAATCCATGGGACACCCCGTATCCGGATCTATTTTTTCAAACCGGATCTCCCTTGGCACTGGAAAATTCCTTTCCGGTTCATCCGCCAGCGCCTGTTGCATGAACCGGGCCCAAATCGGGGCCGCGCCCCTGCCGCCGGTAATTCCGGTCCCATTTTTGTCTTGCAGCGGATCCCGCCTGTCAAATCCGACCCATACGGAAGTGCACAATGTCGGGGTGAATCCGGTAAACCAGGCATCCATGAAATTGTTGGAAGTGCCTGTTTTTCCGGCACAGGACCGGGTGAACCCATGGTCCCGGACCCTTCGGCCGGAACCGGTGTCCACCACGGCTTTCATCATATCCACCACCTGGTAGGCGATGGCCGGGTCCAGCACGGGCTGGTCCTGAACAATGTGTTCGAACAGAACCCGGCCAAAGGCGTCCTCCACCCGCCAGAACAAAAACGGATCATGCCGGACCCCTGAGTTGGCAAACACGGAAAACGCGGCCGTCATTTCCAGCGGCGTGACATCGGCAGTGCCCAGGGCAATGGAAAAGACATCCTGCATCGGGCTGTTTATGCCGCATCTTCTGGCCGTATCAATCACGGCATCCGGCCCCGTGATTTGAACCAGCTGGGCTGCAACGGTATTCACGGACCGGGTCAATGCGGTTTTCAACACCATGTTTCCCTGGAATCTGCGTTCAAAATTCCGCGGCTGCCAGTCCGGGGCTCCTGTCACGGGAATGGTCACGGATTGATCGGTCATCAGGGTGCCCGGGTGCAGTCCGCCTTTTTCAAATGCCGCATAATAGACAAACGGTTTAAATCCGCTGCCGGCCTGACGCCGGGCATGGGTGGCCCGGTTGAATTCACTTTCAAAATAATCACGCCCCCCCACCATGGCCCGCACGGCACCCGTGGCCGGTTCAATGGCCACCAGGGCCCCCTGGGGCCGGGACGGTTTTTCACCCGAAATGCCCATTTCCTGATCCAGCTGATCCAGGCCCTGCCGCAACGAAAGCTTTGCCAGATCCTGGAGCCGGGGATCCAGGGTGGCATAGACACGGATGCCGCCGTTATACACCACATTTTCGCCATAGACATCGATCAGCGACTTGACCAGCGCATCCAGGAAATAACTCCCGCTTCGGGCATCTTTTTTCTCCCGGTTGAGTTCCGGTATGTCCGATGCCGCCAGAGCCGCCTGATCTTCAGAGATATACCCCGTGTCCTTCATGCGCTGCAACACCAACTGTCTTCGTTTCAGGGCCCGGTCCATATGACGAAACGGGTTATAGGCAGAAGGGGATTTGGGCAGGCCCGCCAAAAGCGCTGCCTCGGACAGGGTCAAATCCCGGGCTGATTTTCCGAAAAACGTGTCCGCCGCTTTTTCAATGCCCTGGGCACCGGCCCCGAAATGAATCTGGTTGATATAGACTTCCAGAATTTCCGCCTTGGAATGGGTGACCTCGATCTGAAACGATACCAAAAGCTCCCTGAATTTTCTGGAAAACGACTGTTCAAAGGAAAAAAACAGATTTTTGGCCAGCTGCTGGGTAATGGTGGAGGCACCCTCCACGCGGCCGGGTTCAAACAGGGTGACATACAAAGCCTTTGCCGTGCGAAGCTTGTTGATGCCGTGGTGCTGGAAAAACCGGTGGTCTTCCGTGGCCACAATGGCATTGATGAAATCAGGAGACACCCGGTTCAAAGGAACGCTTTCCCGCTCGCCCAGACGCAGCACCACCTGGCCTGCGGCATTGTACACAAGGCTCTGGGGGGTTTCAATGATCCGGCTCAGATCTTCCGGCAGCCGGGGCAGATCCGAGGCCGTATACAGTATCAGGAGGGTGACCAGAAAAATACCCGTACAAACCAGCATGAGACCTGTAAAAAAGACCAGGCGCGCCGCCCGCCATATGCTGGAAGAAATGCCTTTCATGAATGGGCCCCTTTGAGGATCAGGCCCAGCTGCCATACGGTCCATTCCCTGGCATTGACAAACAGCACCCGGACCCCGTTCTGGTGTCGGAATTCAAAGCCCAGGCGAATGAATCCGTCTTCGGCTTCGTTCCAGATCCCCACCCGGGAAATGACGCCTTCCTGATCCAGGAGCAGATCCGTATCCGGCAACAGGTCCGGAATCATTTCCGGGGGCAGCTTGAATACGGCATCAAAAAACCGGTTTACCGGATAAATGCGGCCTGAAAATTCATCAAATGCCTCCAGCGTGCCTGGTTTCAGATATTTTTTTTCTGCGATGGCCGTCAGGGTATCCTGTGTGAGTTCAATCTGGTGGATCACCCGGTTTTCCGTGTTGATGAAATAGATCTTTATCCCGTTTTTCAGGCCTTCACAAAAAATGCGGTCCGTGACATCCCCGTTGAGCAGCCAGATGAGACGGGCCGGCTCCAGGATCTGCCTGGCATGGGTTAACGGCAGCGTTCGGTA
>JAIPDL010000149.1 GCA_021737695.1 Desulfotignum sp.
GCATCCAGGGCCAGCTCTTTTTTGACGGGCATGCAGTCTTCCGGGGACAGAAATTTCAGGGTAAGGGCTCCCCGGGGGCACACGGCCACACAATGGCCGCACCGGATACAGATCTCTTCGGCGCCCACTGAAGGAACCGGTCCGTTGTCGGTCATTTCAATAATATGGGCCGGGCATTCCAGGGCACAGATGCCGTCTTTGTCGCATTTTTCATGGTCGATTGTAAACAGGGTCATTTTTTCCTTTTCTCCCGGATTCAGAATAAGTCATACCATATGAAGATTGGAAATGACAAGACAGAAAGAGATATGTCCAGCTCACCGGTTTGACAGCTGAAGTGCGGTAATCATTTCATCAGGGCTGTAGACAGGCAGTTCAGATCCTTTAAATCCTTTCAAATCTCTTGTAACGATCGCTTTTGCGCCTGCATGGCGGGCGGCTTGATATAATACAGCATCTTCAAAATCTGAAAATTTTGAAATAAGAGCGTCTCCAATCACGGTTCTATTAACAGCGGCAATTTCAAAAAGCATGGTAAGGTCCCTGATTTGATTTTGCGCTTTGGCTGATCCCAACACCCTGGTGGATAGATAATGGATCGTGGTCACTGTTGTGGCACACAGCAACCCTGATATTTTTTTGCTTTCAACAAGAGACATCAGTTCGCTTGCCGGTTCTGCAAAGGGTTCCCGGTCAAGCATGACATCAAGAACCACATTGGTATCAAAAAGAATTTTCACAGATATTTGTCTTCCAGATATCTTTTATATGTTTTTTTATCAACACCGGATCCCTTCAGCGACCCTCTCAACGATGCTACGATGGGCGTGACTGGTTGTTTTTTTTCCATAGAATGGTTATCCAGCAGATAAAAATAATCAGCAACCATTTGAGAAACCGATTTGCCAAGTGTGCCGGCATGTCTTTTAGCGGCCCTGATCAGGTTTTCCTCAAGCCGGAGTGTGAGTTTGGTATTCATAGAGTTTCACCTCAATTTATGCCTGACGTATATTATTATAATTATAATACGTCGCATCAGATCCATTGTCAAATACAATGTCATGAAAAAATCGATTCAAACCGCTATTCACCACGCGCGTCCCCCCTGAAGCTGACCCCGGACGACACCATTGAAACCGCCATGGAGGCCCTCAAAAAACATCCCGGCAACACCTGGCTGGTGGTTTTTCAGTCTCGAGGATGCTAGGTTGGGTGTGAGGGGTTGATTTTAAAAAGATGCTTCATCCGGTTTTCCCGGCCGTTCAATATGTCTTCGGCAATCATGGTCACGACTTTTCTGCTGATCTCAGGGGCAGGCGGGGTGCCGGTCCACTTGATGGCCCGTAGATGTTCAACTGGAAACTGGTGAATCATCCGGCTGACTTCAAGGGGATCGACCCAGAGATCTTTTTCTCTGGCTTCGCCGATAATCTCCTGCCATTGGAAATCATAGGTATCGGCAATATAAAGAATATCCGCATAATCTTTGGGTTCCATCCGGCTCATCGCGCAGATCTTGTTTGAAAGGATATTCTGCCAGCTGTCTACCCGGCCGAACCTGTTTTTTATTTCAACCGCTCCCGCATGAAATGCCACATCATTGACAAAATCTATTTTCAAAATGATATCAGTTTGTTCCAGAAACAGCCTGACAAAGGATTCTTCAGAAATGGATACCCTGGCGGTACAGGGCAGTGTTTCAAGACGATCCAGGACCGTTTTAAATTGTTCTTTGAAATCAGGGGCAGCATTGATAAAAAAATCCAGATCGTCAGAATACCTGTGATTGAGGTAGCATCTGCCCAATGCAGTCCCGCCGGTGAGGTAAAAGCCGGTTTTCAGGGATTGCATTTCACCCAGCACCGCATCCTGGAACGGGTACAGTTTATCTGAATAATAATTGTCTGGCATACCGGTACTTCCTGCGCAATGTTTTTGGGAACAAATTGTCCAACACATCGTCGCTCATGGCTTTTTCCAGCGTTTCCATGGGGAGCAGCGACAGAAGCGTATACCAGTCATACGTGGAAAGCAGCCTCAGGTAGATGCTTTTTGAAAACATCAGGGGAATGGAGTCAATCTCTCCATTGACAAAGGCGTACAGGAGGTCAGGATCAATTTCTCTGTCCCAGAAGGCCTTGCCCAGCAGTTGTTTTTTTTCATCAATGGTCATTTTTTCTATTCTCTCCCGGATTCAGAATAAATCATACCATATGTAGATTGGAAATGACAAGACGACGTATATACTTATGATTAGAGTACGTCGCATAAAGGCCATTGTCAAATACAATGTCATGAAAAAATCGATTCAAACCGCTATTCACAACGCGCGTCCCCCTGAAGCTGACCCCGGACGACACCATTGAAACCGCCATGACGGAAAATTCCGGTTAACCGGAGAAAGTCACAAGCATGTCAGCCGGCAGTGATTTTATGAAATGGGCATCATTTGAGATAAACAGATCAGCCTGTGCGTGCAGGCCTGAGGCAATGATCAGACTGTCAACCGTCCGCAACGTTTTCCAGGTAACCCGCTGGTCCTGCCCCACATATTCCAGAACATCCGGGGTAATATGCTGACAATCACAGTTGGGAAAATTGACAAGATAGTTTTTCACCGCCATCGCAATATCATCACGACCGGCCCGAAGCGGCCCCTGCATGACTTCAGCAACTGAGAGAATGGATATGATGGCCCTGCATTCACCGTCTTCAACCAGGGAAAACAGGGCCTGGGATATGTCATGGAAAGGCTTTGTTTTTTCGGTCAGATAGATAATTATATTGCTGTCGATCAGCACTGTTTTGCCGCGAACAGACTGCTTCAGGGTTTGAATGTCAATCATTGGATCTTTCTTCCCGTTCTTTGTCGATGAACGTGTCCACAGCCTCAGGTGTAGTTCCGATGGTTTGCCGGGTCAATCCTGACAGTTTCTGGGTGAAAGACGGGATGGTTTCCAGAATGATCCGGCCGGTTTCCTTGATGATCATCACCCGGGTTCCCGGTTTGATGTTCATTTCCTTCCTGAGATGTGCCGGCAAAACAATGTATCCTCTTTTTGATACGACGACACTTTCTGATTTCATGCTGCAATCCTTTTATTATGCATCCAAATAAATTATATGCAGACAATACAATAATTGTCAATCACTTATTTTTTCTGTACAGATCATCAGAATACCTGTGATTGCGGTAGCATCTGCCCAATGCGGTACCGCCGGTGAGGTAAACGCCGGTTTTCAGGGATTGCATTTCACCCAGCACCGCATCCTGGAACGGGTACAGTTTATCTGAATAATAATTGTCTGGCATACCGGTACTTCCTGTTCAATGTTTTTGGGAACAAATTGTCCAACACATCGTCGCTTATGGCTTTTTCCAGCGTTTCCATAGGGAGCAGCGACAGAAGCGTATACCAGTCATACGTGGAAAACAGCCGGGCAGGTAGCCGGAGTTCTTTCTCACCCATTGGGTGAACAATGCGACGGAAAATTCCGGTTAACCGGAGAAATACACAAGCATGTCAGGACGCTTTACCGCTGATATTCCTGGCAAAAGTTTGATGCCCAGCCGCCGGTATGATGGCAAATAATACCCGATTTTTGGTTCTTCTGTTGACTTAATTCAGGTTCCCGCCTAATCTGTTCAGTTAAAATGAATTTTGCTGTTTTAGCTTTGGGGGTGATAATGCATGAAATGATAAGAAAAGCAACCCGCATGTGCAAAACCACGGTCGTGTTCTTAATTTTTGCCTTTCCAGCGCTGATCCTTGTTTTGCCGGCCCTGACATGGGGCAATGACAAAGCGGGTAAGGAGTGGCATATCTGTGTCACTAAAATCGTGTCGCACCCGGCTCTCGATGCCTGTGAAAAAGGTTTTGAAGCCGGGCTTGCCAGCGCCGGCTTCACAAAGGACGTCAATGTCATTTATGATAGTCACAATGCTGAAGGGGAACCCTCTCGTGCCGATACCATATCGCAGCTTTTTGCAGAAACAGACTGTGACCTGATCCACAGCATCGCTACTCCCACGACCCAGTCTGTACTTAAGTTTGTCAACAGAACGCCGGTCGTATTTTCAGCGGTAACCGATCCGGAGGCAGCCGGCATTGTTCCCGGCGGCAGTGTTCCCGGCAGTAAAACCGGCACCCATATCACCGGTGTCAGTGATAAATGGCCGGTGGTTCTGCAAATGCGGGCCTACTCCAGGTTTGTACCCCAGGCCGGAACCTGGGGCACCATTTACAACCCTGCTGAAGACAATTCCGTTTCTCATGTCATCGAAATGCGCAAGGCTATGAAGGCGCTTGATCTGCAACTGATCGAGGTGCATGCAGCCAATGCAGTCGAAGTGGAAGCAGCTGCCCGTTCTCTGGTCGGGCGGGTCCAGGCCATTACGATTACTGCCGATAACACCTCGGTGGCAAATTTCGAGGTCATCGCCAGGATTTGCAATGAGAACCGGATTGCGCTTTTTGCCGGCGACGTCGACAGTGTGGCCAAAGGGGCGATAGCGGCCTACGGCCCCGACTATTACCTGATCGGTTACGCGGCCGGGAAAAAAGCAGCGCTGATCCTGAAGGGAGTCAAGCCCGGTGATATTCCGTGGGGCCCGATGGAAAAATTCAGTCTATTTATCAATCAGCGGGCCGCTGCTTTGCAGGGGGTTGTAATCGAACCGGATCTGCTGAGGATAGCGGATAAAATAGTGGATTGAGGCCGCTGCCATGCGTCTGCCACTGAGTCTGACCGCTGCTGCCGTGATCCTGGTTGTTACAATGACAGTCGGGTCCTACGTCGATCTGCGTAACGACGAGATGCATGCCCGGCATCTGGTCATCAGTAACGGCCTGGAAAATATCGTCCGCCTCAACCAGGAACTCAGTGCCATGCTGATGATTTCCGTGCTCGAAAAAAACTCCCTTCGCAGTTCCAGTTATCAGACAGTGTACGACAAGCTGGAACTGACAGTCAACACAGTTGAAAAGGAACTGGCCGTCAACAGGATCGAAAAATGGATGCGGCAACTTGATCTGGCAAATGACATTTCAGCGCTCAGCCTTGAACGCCGTGAACTGCGACGGGTGGAACTTGCAGTAATCGAACTGATGGAGGCTGAACAATGGCCGGAGGCCCGTGCCCTGCTCTTTGACGAAAGCTACGTTTTGGCACGCAAGATTTATGAGATTAACAGTGAAACAGCGATCAATGCCTTGAATGGTGAACTCGCGGCCGTGGCAGCCACCTTTAAGCACGTCCGTTTAATATCTCTGGTTGTGCGTGCTGCCGCACTTGGTTTATTGTTATGGGCGGGACTGATGTTCTCCCGCCGGTTACGTCAGGAGCTGGCTGAGCAGGCACGGTTGCGGGAAAAAATCAGCGTTGCCAACATCCGCCTTGAGGACAATGTCCGGGAACGAACCGCCGAACTCGAGGAAGCCAACCGAAAACTGGCGGATCTCAGCGCCACGGACGGCTTGACCGGTCTGGCAAACAGGAGGCGGTTTGACGAAGCCCTGAATTCCGAGTGGCAAAGAGCCATGCGCCTGGGTTTGCCGCTGGCCGTGGCAATGATCGATGTGGACCAGTTCAAGCTCTATAACGACCATTTCGGTCACCAGGCAGGCGACCAATGTCTGCGGCGGATCGCTGCTGTATTGCGCACATGCATTCATCGGTCCGGCGATCTGATTGCGCGCTACGGCGGGGAAGAATTTGTGATCATTCTGCCCGGGCTGAGTGCGGACAAGGCCCTGATCCTGGCCGAAACCATCCGCAATGCGGTGCAGGCAGAACATCTGCTACATACAAAGCAGTCAAATACAGGGGTGATTACGGTCAGCATCGGCATCGCGGCCCGGTCACCGAAGCCCGGCCAAAGGGCGGACGATTTGCTCAGAGAGGCTGACACGGCGATGTATGAGGCCAAACGGCGCGGCAGAAACCTGGTCGTTGCCTGTCATCGGGATGAATTTCACATATGAGACTGATTCAGTATTGTTTTTATAATACATTGCAGGCTGGTGTTTTTTCCTGTACAGGTCATCTGTTTTCTGTCAGAAAATAATCTGATTTGAAAAACGGATGGGGGGAAATATGCTGACAAATTCATTTATACATATACCGGGGGTCGGGGCGGTCACTGAGAAACGGTTGTGGACGGCGGGACTGCTGGACTGGCACCAGGTGGATGCGGCCGGTTCCTGTGATATTTCCGCCAGAAGTCTGACGCGCATTGCCGCCTGCATGGCGGAATCCTGTGAGCATCTGGACAAAAACAACCCGGCCTATTTTGCGGCGCATCTGCCGGCCGGGGAACACTGGCGGTTTTTTCCGCAATTTCGGAAAACCACGGCATTCATCGATATTGAAACAACGGGCATGGATATGTTCGGAAGCGAGATCACCACCATTGCCCTGTATGACGGGGAATCGATCAAATATTATGTCCAGGGGCAGAACCTGGATGCGTTCATGGATGATATTGAAAAATACAATGTGATCGTCACCTACAACGGCAAAACATTTGATGTGCCCTTTATCGAAAAATATTTTTGCATCCGGATGAACCATGCGCATATCGATTTGCGGTATGTCCTGAAAAGCCTGGGGTACGGCGGTGGATTAAAGATGTGCGAAAAGGCCCTGGGGCTGGACCGGGGGGATCTGGTCGGGGTGGACGGCTTTTTTGCGGTCCTGCTGTGGCGGGAGTTTGCGCAGACCGGCAATATCAAAGCCCTGGAAACCCTGCTGGCATACAATATCGAGGATGTGGTGAACCTGGAAACCCTTATGGTCACGGCATACAACATGAAACTCAAGGATACGCCCTTCAGCCGGACCCATGCGCTGCCCTTGCCCGAAATTCCGGACATACCGTTCAAACCCGATCTTTCTATCATAGAGAGGATCAGGCAAAGATGTCAGTTTTTTTGATCCAGGTTTCGAGATAGGTTTCTGCCAGACG
>JAIPDL010000031.1 GCA_021737695.1 Desulfotignum sp.
TTTACCAGTTTGGACTGACCCGGTTTCTTACCACGGCGGCCACCGTGACCCGGATTCTCCAGAACGGGTCTTTGTCCTCCTATATGTCGGTCATTGTGTTCACCCTGGTACTTTTGACAGGCAGTGTCTGGCTGCCCCAAGCCGCTGACATTCTCACCATACCTGCTGTTACCGGCCCATACATTGCCATGGGCCTGTTTGTTTTTGTTCTGGGGGCAGCTGCTGTGGTAGTGACGGCCCGGCACCGGCTGGCTGCCATCGGCGGGCTCGGCGGTGTGGGTGGCGGCGTGGCATTGATATTTCTGGTGTTCGGGGCCCCGGATATTGCGTTGACCCAGCTGCTGGTGGAAACATTGACCTTGATTTTTGTCTCCCTGATCCTGTTACGCCTGCCCCCCATGGAGCCCATCGTCAAACCCGGGACCGCTTTTCAGGCGCGCACCCTCAGAAATGCCATTTTATCCATAAGCGCGGGCATAGTGGTCTTCACCCTGGTTTCAGGGGTTGTCAGCACGCCTCTGGACCGGAGTCTGACCGCGTTTTTTGAAACCCACAGCTATGTTTCAGCCCATGGCCGGAACATTGTCAACGTCATTCTGGTGGACTTCCGCAGTCTGGACACCTTAGGGGAAATCTGCGTAATCGTGCTGGCCGCCTGGGCCGGTGTCCACCTGATCCGCCGGCCGTTTGGCCAAAGGAAAGCCCCATGAAATCAGTGATCCTGAAAACCGCCACCCGGTTGATGATCGGGTTGTTGCTGGTATTTGCCGTGTATGTATTTCTGCGGGGCCACCATGAACCCGGCGGCGGATTTTCCGCCGCCCTTCTGGCCGGCACGGCGTTTTCCCTGCTGGCCATCACAAATGGGGCCGATCATGTCCGCAAAGCCATTCGAATCCGCCCGTCCATCATGGCCCTGTCCGGCCTGGCCCTGGCCGCGGGTGCCGGCCTGCCGGCCCTTTTTTTTGGAAAACCCTTTTTGACGGGCATCTGGTGGCAGACAGACACCTTTGCCGCGGGGACACCGCTGCTCTTTGATTCAGGGGTTTTTCTGGCTGTACTTGGAGCGATTCTGTCCATTTTGCTGGCCCTGGAGGAGAACTGAAAATGGAACATCTTCTGGCGTTGACCGTGGGCATCCTGTTCAGCGGTGCGTTGTTTCTGATGCTTTCCGGCGAACTGGTGCGGTTTGTTTTCGGATTTGTCCTCATGGGCAACGCCGTCAACCTGCTGATCTTCACGGCCGGCCGGCTGTCTTTCGTGGCCCCGCCTTTGATCGGAAAAACCGGGACGGTCCCGGCAGGGCCTGTGGCCAACGCCCTGCCCCAGGCCCTGATCCTGACGGCCATTGTCATCAGTTTTGCCATGACCCTTTTCCTGTTGATCCTGCTGTACCGCACCTATGCCCAAACCCGGACCCTGAATACCCGCCAAGCAGATTTTCTGTCTGAATCCGCCGGGGATGACACGGGTGCTGTTACGCCGGAAAAGGATCATTCATGACCCAGGTGCTGATTTTTCCCATTCTGGTGCCCCTGGCCTTTGCCGTTTTCACCGGGTGTTTCAGACATCATCCCAGCCATAGCAGCTGTGCAGCCATTGCCGGAGCCCTGATTCATCTGGCCAGTGCCGGGTGGCTGCTGTCTGTGGTCACAACCCAGGGCGTGGTTGTCCTCTGGGTGGGCAGCTGGCCTTCCCCCGCCGGCATCTGTCTGGTGGCGGATCTGCTGAGCGCCGTGCTGGTGCTAATCACCGCCTTCCTCCACGTGGCCGTGATGATCTATACCCGCTTTGACACCACCCATAAACAGATCCGGTCCGGGTTTCACCCGTTCATGCAGATGCTGACGGCCGCCATTTGCGGCGCGTTTCTCACAGGGGACCTGTTCAACCTGTATGTCTGGTTTGAAGTGATGCTCATGGCCTCCTTCGGCATCATGGTCATGGATCATCCCGCAGCCAGACTTCCCAATGCCGTCAAATATGTGACCCTGAACATCGTTGCCACCCTGTTTCTTTTGACCGGCATCGGCCTGGTCTACGGGCTGACCGGCACCCTGAACCTGGCGGATCTGCATGGAAAAATTGTGCTGGTGGAAAATGACGGGCTTCTGGCCGGCACCTCTTTGCTTCTGATGACTGCGTTCGGTATTAAATCCGCCCTGTTTCCTTTATTCTTCTGGCTGCCTGCGGCATACCATACCCTGGCTCCGGGTGTGGCCGCTTTTTTCGGCGGCCTGCTCACCAAGGTGGGCGTGTATGCCCTGATCCGCCTGTTCACTCTGGTATTTGTCACACACCCCCATATCAGCCACACGATTCTGATGATGGCAGCCGGGCTCACCATGCTGTCCGGTGTGGTGACCGCCGCCTCCCAGATGGACATCCGCCGGATCCTGTCCTTTCACATCATCAGCCAGGTGGGATATATGATCCTGGGCCTGGCTGTGTTCACGCCCCTGGCCCTGGCCGCCGCTTTGATCTATATGGTGCACAACATCATTGCCAAAGCCACCCTGTTTCTGGTGGGCGGGCTGATCCAACGGGCCGGCGGGTCATTTCACCTGACACAGATCGGCGGCCTGTACAAAACCCATGGCCTGCTGTCCGTGGGATTTTTCATCCCCGCATTTGCCTTGGCCGGATTTCCCCCTTTATCCGGGTTCTGGGCCAAGCTGCTGATCATCTATGCCTGTCTTGAAAGCCGCCACTATGGTGCCGCGGCCCTGGCCGCATTTGTGGGCCTGCTCACCCTGTTCTCCATGGTCAAGATCTGGATGGAAGCATTCTGGAAACCCGCACCCCAAAATCAGACCGCTTCCGACACCCGGGTCTTGTCACCCTGGATGATGGGGCCCGTGCTGGGGTTATGCCTGATGATCGTGCTCATGGGCTTTTTCATTGAGCCGGTTTTTCACCTGGCCCTGACGGCCGGCGAACAGCTGATTGACCCGGCTGCCTATGTGGCGGCAGTGACAGGGGGGAAATAATGCCGCTGCTGATACTCAACATTTTTTTTGCCGCCGTGTTCACCCTGCTTTTGGGCAGCACCCGCATCAGTGCATTCATTGCCGGTTTTTTCATGGGATACATCATCTTATGGGTATCCAGCCCGCTGTATCCGGATACCCGGTATTTCAAAAAACTGCCCAAAACAATCAATCTGGTCCTTTATTTTTTCAAGGAACTGGTGATTTCCTCCTTCCGGGTGACCTGGGATGTGATCACCCCTTCCCATATCAGCCGGCCGGGTATCATCGGAGTCCCGTTGTCGGCCCGCACGGATCTGGAAATTTTTCTGGTGTCCAATCTGCTGTCTTTGACACCGGGCACGTTGAGCGTGGATTTGTCCGAAGACAGACACACCCTGTTTGTCCATGTCATGTTTCTTGAAGATGTGGACAAAACCCGGCAGGAAATCAAAAACGGTCTGGAAAGACGCGTTCTGGAGGTGATGCGGTAATGATGAATTCACAAACATTTCTGTATGGGGCCGCCCAGACCGCCATGGTGATCCTGCTTGCCGGCATGGCACTGGTATTGTGGCGGCTGGTCAAAGGACCCACAGCCGCGGACCGGGTCATTGCCATGGATCTCTTGTCCGTGCTGGTGGTAACCTTTCTGGTGTCCCTTTCCATTCACACCAGTGAAACCAGTTACCTGGATGTGGCCATTGCCTATGCATGTATTGCCTTTCTGGGCACCATTGCCCTGGCCCGGTTCATTGAACGGACCCCGGGCCGAAAACCGGATGAATCCGATCCCGGCCATCCATTGACCCCCCCGTCTCCAAAAAAGAAACGGCCATGACTGACTATTTTACAGCGGTGCTCATGATTATTGGCAGCCTGTTCTGCCTGATTGCCGCATTGGGTGTTTTCCGGTTTCCAGACACCCTGATCCGCATGCATGCCGTCACCAAGGCGGGATCTCTGGGCGCCGGCCTGATGATTCTGGCCCATGCGGTTTTCTTTCAAAGCCCGGGCATTTTTCTTCGTGCCGTGTTCATTATCGGGCTTTTACTGCTCACAGCCCCTGTTGCGGCCCATCTTATTGCACGGGCCTCCTATCGAAGCGGGATCCCGTTATCCGGACACACCTGGATCGATGAATTAAATGACAAAAAGAATAAGTAGCTATATTGTAATCATCAGTTGACAATTCACCGGGTTTGGATTAAGGTTGTCGGCAATTTCAGCGGCCGCTGTAAAGTGGCTTTTTAAAAGACAAACTTAAGGAAAAAGGGGATCGGTAAGATGTCACCCGGAGGTATATTTGTTCAAGGTATAATCAGCGTATTTTTTGGTATGGCCCTTTTGTATCTGTCCATTAAAATCACTGCATTCGCGGTTGATTCGTTTGCGAAAAAAAACAAAGGAGCCGGGAAAGATGGGAAATAAGCTGATTTCACTATTAAATACCACTGGGTTTGTTCACCTGACACCGGGGATGATCGTCATGTGGATCATCGGCCTGGTGCTCATTTATCTGGCCATTAAAAAACAATATGAACCCCTGCTGCTGCTGCCCATCGGCTTTGGTATTCTTTTGGTCAACCTGCCGTTAAGCGGCTTGATGGACGAAAATGTGGGATTGCTGTGGAAATTTTATCACTACGGCATCCACTGGGAGATTATTCCACCGCTGATTTTTCTGGGAATCGGGGCATTCACGGATTTCGGACCGCTGATGGCCAACCCGAGGCTGATTTTTCTGGGGGCCGGTGCCCAGGCCGGAGTCTATATCACTTTTTTCGTGTCCCATGCCATGGGATACGATATCATGGAGGCCGCCACCATCGGTATGATCGGCGGGGCTGACGGTCCCACGACCATATTTATTGCATCCAAACTGGCGCCCCAGCTCATGGGGGCCTGTGCCGTAGCCGCCTATTCCTATATGGCCATGGTACCCATCATCCAGCCCCCCATCATGCGTTTGCTGACCACCAAATCGGAACGCGCCATGCACATGGCCAAACCCCGGCCCGTAAGCAAAAGAGAAAAACTGCTGTTTCCCATCATTTCCACCTTTGTGATCATCCTGCTGATTCCGGCCTCCGCACCGCTCATCTCCATGCTCATGCTGGGCAATCTGTTCCGGGAATCCGGGGTGGTGGAACGGTTGAAAGGGGCGGCCCAGAATGAACTGATGAATATTGTCACCATTTTTCTGGGACTGCCCATCGGCGCCACCATGCACGCGGACATCTTTTTACAGCCCAAGGTGCTGTTTATCTTCATTCTGGGACTCATTGCTTTCATCTTGAGCACGGCCACAGGAATTCTTCTGGCCAAACTGATGAACCTGGTGTCAAAAGAAAAAATCAATCCCCTGCTGGGGGCCGCCGGTGTATCGGCCGTGCCCATGGCGGCCCGGGTCGTACACAAAGTCGGCACCGAAGCAGACAAAAAGAACTATCTGCTCATGTATGCCATGGGACCCAATGTGGCCGGCGTGATCGGCACGGTGATCGCTGCAGGGATGTTCATTACCCTGCTCGGTGGCTGATACCCTGATACCCTGACATTTAGACAAATAATTTAGCGGTTGGCTTGTTGGCAACCCTGGTTTTAAAAACCAAACAAACACATAAAAGGAGAAAAAAATGGCAAGTGAAATAACTGCCCCATTACCGGGAAAAATCGTCAGAATGGACATTGAAGTCGGTTCATCCGTTGAAGAAGACATGGAAATTCTGGCCATCGAAGCCATGAAAATGGAAAACATTATATATGCCCCCTGCGATGGTACGATTGAAAAACTGCTGAAAAAAGTGGGGGATGAAGTGGAAGAAGGAGATGTGATCGCCACGGTTGCGTAGCGTTCTTTCTTTTTGTCCTTTCATCATCTGATGCCTGCCGGCGCCCTGGTGCCGGCAGGCATTTTTTTATCCTCCTGCCCTGCATACCATCATTTGATAATTCCCTGACATGTATTTTCGGTTGTCATTCATATCAGTTTGTTTTATAACACCTAAAAAATTTCATAAATTAAATAGCTTAGAATGAATGGGTACAGCAATTCATGAAACAACATATGACATTGTCGGTTTTTGATTTGTCAACATATCTGGGGGTAAATCCTGATACGATTAAACGCTGGGTCAGACAGGGAAAACTGCCGGTGTTGCCCAAAGGGGCTGATTTGCGGTTTGAAAAAAAAGCCCTGGAAAAATGGGCGGCCCTGCATAATATCCGATTAAACCTCACTGATAAAAAATCGGCAGAAAAACAGAACCAGGAGGATATCCCTTTGTCCCAGGCCTTACAAAACGGCGGTATCTATTTTAATATTCCGGGAAATAATGTTGCCTCGGTTCTGGAATCATGTGTCAAACAAATTCCCCAGGTACCGGATGATTTCAAACCGGATCTTCTGGACCGCCTGGTTGAAAGGGAAAATGCCCTTTCAACCGGGGTGGGAAACGGGATGGCCATACCTCACCCCAGACAGCAGCTGTCTTATTTGTCCGATCCCATGATAACCGTCAACTTTCTTGCCGATCCAGTGGATTACAATGCCCTGGATGGCCGACCTGTATCCATATTGTTTTGTATTTTGTGTCCGTCATTGCAACACCATCTGCATCTGCTGTCTGCATTGTCTTTCTGCCTGAAGGATGCGGATTTTGTTGCATTCATAAAATCACAGCCGCAACTGGATCAACTGGTTGAACAGACAATGGTTCTCCAGAAGGCCAACCCCCTGTAAAACCGTTTAGAACCGATGCCCTGATGTCTTTGATAAAAAAATGGCATACCCGCTTTGCTCCCAGCTTGTCACATATGGATGACCGGCTGCTTTTAATCATTGCAGGAAGCATTGCCGGCATCTGCAGCGGCCTTGCTGCCGTGGCCCTTCGCCTGGCCCTTGAATCGGTCACAGAATGGCTGCATCCCTTTCGTCATTTCTGGTGGGCCTTTTTGCTGCCGGCCGTGGGTGCGCTCCTGTCAACTGTTTATCTTGAAAAGATTACCCGGGAAGGAGCAGGGCATGGGGTTCCTGAGGTCATTTATGCGGTGTCAAAACACGGGGGCCTGTTACGGCTGAGGTCCAGCTATTCCCGGTTGATTTCCAGTTTTCTGACCATCGGCAGCGGGGGATCAGCCGGCCCTGAAGCACCCGTGGTCATGAGCGGGTCAGCCATCGGGTCCAATATCGCCAAATTATTATGGCTCAATGACCGGCAGCGCACCACCCTTGTGGGATGCGGCACAGCCGGTGCTATTGCAGGTATTTTCAACGCCCCCCTTGCCGGCCTTGTCTTTGCCATTGAGGTGGTTCTGGGAAAATGGGAGTTCAGCAATATCATTCCCATAGCCATTGCCGCAGTGGCAGGTGCGGAAGTCAGCCGGGCCATTATCCATGAACAGGTACTTTTCAACCACCTGCCCTTTAATATGGGCACTGCTGATATCCTGCCCGGTATCTGCCTGGCCCTTTTTGCAGGCTTAATATCGGTTTTTTTCACAAAAACCCTGAATACTTCGGGAAAATTTGCCAAAAAAAACCGGTTTCCTTTCTGGATGCGGGCCATAATCGGCGGGTCCGTCGTCGGGTGTATCGGATTGTTTTTCCCGGTTGTACTGGGAGAGGGATACCATTTCATACAATCCATGATTTCCGGCACCTTTACAATGGGTATATTCCTCACTTTTGTGGCTGTTTTCGCCAAAATTTTTGCCACTGCCATCACCCTTGGCTGGGGAGGATCAGGAGGTATATTCGCCCCCTGCCTGCTCATTGGCAGCCTCACTGGCATTGTTTTCCATAAAATAGTATTTCTGCTGTTTGACAATGCCGCCTGTGCCAGTGAAGGCGCATATGCCCTGCTGGGAATGACCGGGTTGATCAGCGGGGTGATGCAGGCTCCTTTGACAGGTATTTTTCTGGTGTTGGAAATCACGGGCGGATATGAAACCATTTTACCGTTGATCGTTGTTTCTGCCATTTCATCCACCATGAGCCACTATATCGAACCGGCATCCTTTTATTTTAAAGAACTTATTCGAAAGGGACAATTTTTACGGCCCGGCACGGATGCAAGAATTTTATCTGATTTGAACATCAGAGAACTTGTCTCAACCGAGTTCACCACCGTGTCTGAAAACATGATTTTCAGAGAATTCATCAAGATTTTAAAAACATCGGATCAGTTCTTTTTTCCGGTGATTGATGAAAATACAGGTGCGTACAAAGGCATGATTGAAATTCGTAACATTCGCAGACATGTCTTGAATCCAGGCATATATGACATGGTTTTTCTCAATCAGATCATGGATACCGATATACTGACCGCTTCTCTGGAAAATGATCTGCACGACGTTCTGGAGATGATGGAAACAAATAATATGGAAAGCATCCCCGTGGTGGAACATGACACATTTATCGGAATGATATCAAAAACACGGATTCTGGACCTGTACCGCAGGGAATTGATCATGCAGACCAGTGTCCGATAGCCTAAGTGACAATGAAACAAGGAGAAAACAATGAATTATAAACTGCTGCAGATTTTCAGAAATACCCCCTTTGGCCGGGAAACATTTCTGCAATCATTATATTTTTGTAAAACCATTCATGCACATCCGGTGGTGTATATCCCGGAAAGTGATAAATTTCTCATGTATTTTCCCAATGATGCCATTCAGATCGACCTGGACAGCTCCTATCTGACATCACCCGAAACAGCAAAGCAGCATGCCTGTGATCTTTTTGGCGAAATGGGGTTCAAGCCCGCCTTTTTTGCACCCAGAAGTTTTACTGCCTCCACATTGCCGGATATTCCCACCAATTTTGATTATTTCTGCTGTCCGCGGTCGGTCAGTGACCTGTCTTCAAAAATCGGCCTGGGCCACATCGGCCCGAAAGTCCGAAGGATTATCAAACAGGCGCCCTTTCCTGTTTTGCTCACCAGTCTGGTATTCAAACCCTGGAAAAGCATTGCCGTTTTTTTCGGCGGCTCCACCAATGCCCGCAAAGCCCTGCAAATGGGGTTAAGAATCGCCATGGTTTCCAAACTCCCCATGGATATCTATACCCTCAGGGAAAAAAAGAGCCAGGGTTACTACGAAAACATCATCAAAGAATCAGATCTGACAGCGCCTGTCAGCCAGTTTCTGAGAAATTGGCATTATTATGAAAAATCTGAATCTGATGCCATGCTCTATGATGTTCCCCATGATGCCCTGATTGTGCTGGGTGCTTATGGGCACGGGGTGATCAAGGACCTTCTTTTCGGCAGTAAAATGGAAAAAATTCAGTCGACTGTGACCAACAACCTTTTGATAACCGGGCCCCAGTGTGAGCTGTCGCTGATTCATTAGCCGTGGCATGCATAAGCAAGATGCCCCCAGGTTCGGGC
Organism: Desulfotignum sp.; assembly: GCA_021737695.1. GTDB lineage: Bacteria > Desulfobacterota > Desulfobacteria > Desulfobacterales > Desulfobacteraceae > Desulfotignum. The sequence goes on from JAIPDL010000031.1 coordinate 9,368, forward strand.
ACACCCGGTTTTTCAGACATATCAGGTCCTGACGGCTCTTTTTTTTGCTTGAAAACAAGACATTAAAATTCCTGCTTTTGTATGTCCGGCATTGATTTCACCCCGAAGTGCACGAAGATCACCAGGGATTTCAAAGGAGAACACCCAACAGACATCCGAATGAAGGATTCTAACATTCCCTCATAATTCTTTTTGTAAAATATTTTTTTACCCAGGTACGATGGTTGCTCATGCCTCTGCTGAACACAAGTCATTCCACAACCTGAAATCCAGCATAAGGAACCATCATGCACAAAGCAGAAGCACCCGCGGAAACGCTGATTATCGATGATGACGAGCCTCCAAGCAGCAGGCTTGCCATCGACACGCTGTACCCGGCCCCGCCGGCCGGGCAGCCCTCCATTCAATTGACCCGCCCGGTATTTCTCCTGCCGGCCCGAAAAACAAGATCCCTGCGTTACCCCAAGCTCAGCCCGGAAACCAAAGTGTTTCAAAAACAGTTTTTTCCCGGATCCACGGCCCGGGACTGGCATGACTGGCAGTGGCAGGTGCGTCACCGCATCCATACCTATGACCGGCTCCACCAGATCCTGCCCCTGGGACCGGACGAGTGTCTGGCAGACCACGCAGTCCAGCTGCCCTTGAGCATCACCCCGTATTATGCCAGCCTGATCCCCAAAGATGTGCCGGATCATCCCCTGCGTCGTTGCGTGGTGCCCACGGCCGGTGAATGGGTCAAAATGCCCTGTGAATCAGATGATCCGCTGGGCGAAGACCACCAGAGCCCCGTGCCCGGGCTGGTGCACCGGTATCCGGACCGGGTATTGTTCCTGCTCACTGATTTCTGCTCCACCTACTGCCGGTACTGCACCCGGTCCCGGGTGGTGGGCCATGGCGGAATCCGTGCCAGCCGGGCCCGGTGGGAAAAGGCCATTGCCTATATTGCCGCCAAGCCAAGTGTCCGGGATGTGCTGCTGTCTGGCGGGGACCCTTTGACCCTGAGCGATGATCGCCTGGAATGGGTATTGTCCAAGCTGCGGCAGATTCCCCATCTGGAAATCATCCGCATCGGTACCAAGGTGCCGGCCGTGCTGCCCCAGCGGATCACCCCCCGGCTTGTCAAAATGCTCAAAAAATATCACCCGTTGTGGCTGAGCCTGCATTTTACCCATCCGGACGAATGTACCCCCGACACCCGGGCCGCCTGCGCCCTGCTGGCGGATGCCGGGATACCTTTAGGGTCCCAGACCGTGCTGCTCAAAGGAATCAATGACAGTGTTCCGGTCATGACGCAGCTCATGCACGGGCTCATGAAAATGCGGGTCCGGCCCTATTACCTGTACCAGTGTGACCCCATCACCGGGTCCGGCCATTTCAGAACCGCCATTGCCACAGGCCTTGAGATTATCCGGGGTATGAGAGGGTTCACCACGGGGTATGCCGTGCCCACCTATGTGGTGGATGCCCCTGGCGGGGGCGGCAAGATTCCGCTGATGCCCGACTATGTGAGGGGCCACACCGGGAGTGACCTGGTGATGACCAACTATGAAGACAAACCTTTTACCTATCCCGATCCAGGCCTGGAAAGTCACCCGACCGCGTCGGCCACAGAAGCCGGCAGCATGGCCGCATCATGGGAGAACAGACAATGATCATCGGATTGACCTATGACCTGCGCCAGGATTATCTGGACCAGGGATACACCGCCCTGGAAACTGCGGAATTCGACTCTGTGGAAACCATTGAAGCCATCGAACAGGCCCTGGGCGACCTGGGGCACACCTCGGTTCGCATCGGCAATGCCCGGCAGCTCATCCAGCGCCTGGTGGCGGGTGACCGCTGGGACCTGGTGTTCAACATTGCCGAGGGCCTGCACGGCATGGGCAGAGAAGCCCAGGTGCCGGCTATCCTGGACCTGTACCAGATTCCCTATACCTTTTCAGACCCTTTGGTCATGTCTTTGACCCTGCACAAGGCCCTGACCAAACGGGTCATCCGGGATGCCGGACTTTCCACGGGGCAATTTTTCCTGGCCGCGGCCCCGGAAGATGCCGGCAAAGTGCCTTTTGATCCCCCATATTTTGTCAAACCCGTGGCCCAGGGCACGGGCATGGGCATCACCATTGATTCCGTGGTCCGTGACAGACAGGACCTGCCCGTCGTCTGCCGGGCGTTGCAGGATCAGTTCAACCAGCCCGTGCTCATCGAACAGTTTCTGTGCGGCCGGGAATTCACTACCGGCCTGGTGGGTACGGGCGGCTTTGCACAAGTGATGGGCACCATGGAAATCATTGTGCTGGCCGATCCGGGAAAGGATGTCTATTCCTTTGAAAACAAAGAGGGATGGAAAGGCCGGGTCCAGTACCTGCCGTTATCACCGGATGTGGACCCGCTGATCAAGAAAGTGGAAGCCCTGGCCCTGGCCGCCTGGCAGGTGCTGGAATGCCGGGACGCAGGCCGCATCGACATCCGGTGCGATGACACCGGCACTCCCTGTTTTATCGAGGTGAACCCCCTGGCCGGGCTCCGGCCCCATTATTCCGACCTGCCCATGGTGTGTGAATTTTTCGGGACATCCTATGTCCGACTGATCGACATGATCCTGGCATCCGCCATGGAGCGGGTGCCGGACCGTATGCAGGCGGCCTGTCCGGAGCCGGCATGAACCGCACCATTGCCGTTGTGCACAATGCTGTGACAAACCCGGCCGGACCGGACGAGGCAGATGTCCTGGTCCAGGTGGATGCGGTATCCGAAGCCCTCACCGGCCTGGGATACAATCCCATACCTGTGCCATGCACCCTTGACCTGGCCGCGTTTAAACAGGCCCTTGAAACGCTCCAGCCCCTGGGGGTGTTCAACCTGGTGGAGTCCCTGGAAAACCGGGGCAGTCTGATCCATGTGGTGCCGGCCCTGCTGGATGCCCTGGGCATTCCCTATACGGGGTGCCCGGCCACTGCCGTGTACACCACCTCCCACAAGGTGATGGCCAAGGAACGCCTGCATCTGGCCGGCCTGCCCACCCCTGCCTGGATCAATCCCTTTCCTCTGGACATGCCCTGGCAGGGGGGAATGGCTCCTGAAGATGACAGGCCGGATGGCACCGGGCCTGTCCTGAAAACAGATGATTCCGACATCCCCCTGTGGATCATCAAATCGGTATGGGAACACGGTTCCCTGGGACTGGAGGCGGAAAACCTGGTGACCGGCACGGCAACGACCGTCACCCGGCTGCTGAAAGAGCGGGCCCCCGCCCTGGGCGGGGCCTGTTTTGCCGAACAATTCATTTCCGGACGGGAGTTCAATCTTTCGCTGCTGGCCGGCCGGTTTGGGGTCCAGGTACTGCCGCCGGCCGAAATCCTGTTTCCGGACATCCCGGCAGACCAGCCGGCCATGGTGGGATTCCGGGCAAAATGGGAACCGGATTCCAAAGAATACCACACCACCCCACGCCGATTTGACTTTCCCCCTGGAGACACGCCCCTGCTGGAAGAAATGGAAACCCTGGCCCGCCGCTGCTGGCACCTGTTTCATCTGGCCTGCTACGCCCGGGTGGATTTCCGGGTGACCCCGGATGACCGCCCCTTTGTCCTGGAGGTCAACACCAACCCCTGCCTGTCCCCGGATGCCGGTTTTGCCGCGGCCCTGGACCGGGCAGGACTCTCATATGCCGACGCTGTCCATCAGATGGTGACCACACAATTATGTTCAGAATAAGACGTATTTTTGACGATACCATCCCGGTGAATCAGGATGCCCTCCGCCAGGTCAAGGCCATCCTGAAAAAACGGATCCCTGCCGCATCGGAACAGGAGATCACCCACCTGGGAGACCATCTTCGCAACCCGTTCACCCTGGGGTTTCGGCCTATTCTGTTCGTGGCCGAAAACATGCGGCACAAGGTGCTGGGGTTTGCCATGGTCCTGCATGAACCGGACATCAATTTCTGTTTTCTGGACTGGATCGCCACGGCAAAAGACACCCTGCGGGGCGGGCTGGGCAGTGCCCTGTACGAGCGGATCAGGACCGAATGCGCGGCCCTGAAGGTCAGCGGGCTGTTCTTCGAATGCCTGCCCGACACCCCGGGAAAATGCGAACCCGGCCTGATTAAAGACAACATTGCCCGGCTGCGGTTCTATGAGCGGTACGGGGCCCGGCCCATTATCGGCACCGGGTATGAAGCCCCGGTGAACCCGGAAGATACCTGCATGCCGCATCTTTTGTATGACGACCTGGGAAAGGACATCCCTTTGGCGCGGTCCCACGCAAAAAACGTGGTGCAGGCTATCCTGGCGCGCAAATACAAAGACCTGTGCCCGGCTAAATACGTGGAACAGGTGGTGGCTTCCATCCGGGACAACCCGGTGAAACTCAGGCCATTCTGCCATGTGCGGCCCCATAAAACCCGTCGGGCCGTCCACGACCGGTTTGCTGAAAAAATTGTTCTGGTGGTGAATCAGGACCATGAGATCCACCATATCCATGAACGCGGGTATGTGGAATCTCCGGTGCGCATCACAAGGATCCTGTCCCACCTGGAAAAAAGCGGCCTGTTTGAAACCCTGGCAACCCGGCCTTTTCCCGACATCCATATCCACGGGGTGCATGACGCGGATTTCATCGAATACCTGGCCCGGGCCTGTGAAGAGGTGCCGGCGGACAAATCCCTGTACCCCTATGTGTTTCCCATCAGAAACAAGACCCGCCCGCCAAAAGAATCCACGGTCCTGCCCGGCTACTACTGCATTGACACCTTCACCCCGATCCACCGAAACGCCTGGCCCGCGGCCCGGGCCGGGGTCAATGCCGTGCTCACGGCAGCGGATGCGCTGCTGGCAGGCCGCCCTGTTGCCTACGCCCTGGTGCGGCCCCCGGGGCACCATGCGGAACGACGGTCCTTCGGCGGATTCTGCTATTTCAACAACGCGGCCATTGCAGCCCGGTATCTGCGGGAACAGGGCCGGGTGGCCATCCTGGACATCGACTACCACCACGGCAACGGGCAGCAGGATATTTTTTACCACCGGTCCGATATCCTCACCGTGTCCATCCACGGCCATCCTGAATTTGCCTATCCCTATTTCACCGGATTTGACGATGAAACCGGCACGGGTGAAGGCGAAGGATTCAACTGCAACCTGCCCCTGGATGAAACCGTTGACGGCAGAACCTTCCGCAGCGCCCTGATGCGGGCCCTGGCAAAGGTTGCTGCATTTGATCCGGATTTTCTGGTGGTCTGCCTGGGCCTGGATACGGCCCGAAACGATCCCACGGGCACCTGGTCTCTGACCGCAAAAGATTTTTTCCGGAACGGCCGGATGATCGGAGACGCTGGCCTGCCCCTGCTGGTGGTCCAGGAAGGCGGATACAACACCCGGAACTTAGGGAACAATGCCCGGCACTTTTTCGAGGGCCTGGCCGAAGCCGTGTTCACACCGACCCGGGGCGGAACACTTGCCACGCCTGCCCCCAAAGGCATTCAGTTCCGATATAACCCCGTGCCCGAAGATGTGGAAACGATCCGGCATCTGGTGACCGCCACCGGGTATTTCAGGGACGATGAAATAGCGATTGCGGCCGAGCTGGTGGCAGAACGCCTGGAAAAAGGCCCGGCCAGCGGATATCATTTTGTCATGGCCGTCCGGAACGGCGACCGGCTTGCCGGGTATGGCTGCTTTGGCCCCATCCCCTGCACCCTGGCCGGATACGATATTTACTGGATCGCAGTGGCCCCTGAATTTCAGGGAAAAGGCCTGGGCCAGGCCATTCTGGCAAAAATGGAGCAGCGGATCACAGAAGCGAAGGGACACACCATCTATGTGGAAACCGCCTCCCAGCAAAAATACGCCCCGACCCGTGCCTTTTACGAACGCTGCGGATACACGGCAGCCGCCACCCTGCCCGATTTCTACAGCCCCGGGGACGACAAGATCATTTACAGCAAATCTTTGAAAAACCCCTAACCATACCAACCTGCCAACAAACAATGAATAATGATCATTGGCATACACACTTTTAACACTCCTGGCCCAGAATAATCACATACCTGCTGATAACACCCAGGATATTTTTTTCCTGCATTGCAGAAACTACCCCGGCATTGAAGCGCTGGGACGACATGGGGGCCTGTATGATATGCGTATGATACCATCCCGTTCTTTTCAGGATATCAAGGTAGTCATCTATGAGGATGCCGCCTTTATATTTTTCTTCTATGGCCGGTGTATTTTGAAAATCCCGCCAGTCTGCATTGATAAAAGCAAGTCGTGTCTTTTTTTTGACATTCAGTTTCAGCAGGACTAAAAAGGCCTCTATAAATTCAAGGTATGCTTTTCTGGATAAACCGGAAATGCTTTTTTTATCATAGCTATCCGCTTTTTTGTCAAAATAGGGCGGATCAAAGATGATCAGACCGGGTTTTTCCTTTGCGCTGACAGGCCATAAAAGTCCTTGATCAGATGAAATATCCCATGTCCAGGATTCGATCTCAGGGCGGGTTTCGGGTCGGTCCATCATATCAAAGGCCCAGCACCTGCGGCCCATGGCAAGGCAGGTGTCAGGGGTCACGCCGCCTCCGGCCATGGGGTCAAGGATCAGGTCATCCGGCTTTGAAAAACAACGAAGAATATGTGCGATCAGTTGGGCCGGAATACGTCCGGGCCAGTCATCCCCAAATCTTTTATCACAATCATTCCATTCCCACTTATCCCAGGTGTTGAATCCCCAGCCAAGTTCCTTGAATCGGTCATGATCATTTTTGCCTTCCAGTGCCAAAGACCAGACCATTGGATCGGTCCAGCCATGTTTTTGCGCTACCTGGGCAACAGTGAATCCCCGGGATAAATCACCATTTGCCGAATTTGCCAATACTGGCATTTTCGGCAAATGGTATTGAAACGATGTCCGGGCCAGGCCCAATCTTTCTGAAATCCTGTCCTGGGGGATGCCAAGGCGGTGCATTCGGAATATTTTGATGTCCAGGGCCATCTGGTTCACAGCACGAAGGTCAGCTATGTAAACGTCCACTGTCTGCCTTGATCGCCCGATAGCCTTTCCAATATCCGCAGAGCTGAGACTTGAGTTTCCTGTATATGCCCGTCGGGCAGTATCCTTTGCCTCGTCTTCACTCAATTGTCTGGGGCCGATGGCTTTTTTTGCAGCATACAAAAGGGGATCATTTCCATCCAGATCCTTTATGACAGCTTCTATCTCTGTCACTCCCGTTGACTTATAAGCGCTCCATCTGTGAGCCCCATCCAGCAGACGATATAAGTCGGGGCTGGCAGGGCATTGCTCCACCTCAATGGGATCAAACCTGAATCCATCCCTGATGTTTTCGGCAAATATACCCACACGCCTGTGATCAATACCCTTTCTTGGATAAATATCCTCATCAAGGATAATTGAAGAAATGGGAATTTTACTTGTCTGTTGCGTCATGATTTTTTACTGGAACTGGAAATTTCAATTTCAACCGGAACGCCGATAATACCCATTTTAATAGCAACCGGTGTATAGATATCCACAGTTTCCTCAGGGGTTTTAATCGTCACAACCAGAGAATATCGGGTTTTCTTGTCCCATTTTTTCAGATGGTTTCGTTCTCTCCACCATCCGGCTTCATCTTCGGGAATCAAGTGTTTGTTGTCCACCCAGAAAGATTCAATTTTATCCACTTTCCGGATATTGGATATGCTGTCGATCAAATCACTGTGGATCTGTCTGTTTCGATTGGTGGGAATACGTTTTTTAATCGGGATTGATGAACTGGTAAATGGAAACTCTGCTGGAGAGTCTATAAGAAGAATATGCGGATAACGCTTTGGCATTATTCAGGTTTATCTGGCTTCAGCGTATGAATCATAACGTTCTTTCAGTGCCTGACTCAACAAGCCGGCATTTGCCTTTGTCCGACCATACAAAATCAGACAGAATGGTTTTCAGCCCCTGGGTGGGATAGGTGGCATCTTGAAAAAACAGGGCCGCATCCTTGTACAGTTCATGGATGCCGGTGTTGATGCCCTGGTAATGGTTTGTGACCACGCTCAGAGAAACGGTAAAAATTTCCGGATTGAAGATCCCGCTCAGGATGTCCGGTCGGGGGGTACAGGCGGTTTTGATATCCACTGAGTTTCTCCCTTTTTCAAGAAGATTGATACACTGCAACGGGTATGAAAAGATCAGATCCCGCTGGTTTCCAGCGTGTCAGGAACGTATCATAAAATTTGGTTTTGGGGAACAGTGAATTGGGCTCATCAAGAGACCTTTAAAATTGATTTCAGTTTTTCAGTTGCCGCCATTTTCTTTTTGGTTTCCATTTTCAGAATATTTTCAACCTTCCACTTGATTGCCGGGAAATTTTCAAGGCCTGAAACCGGAAGTAAACTAAAGTCAGGACTCCCCTTTTTAACCGACAACAAAAATTTTCTGTCTTTTTGTGACAGTCTGGATAAAATCAAACCAGGCAACTCTTTGGCTGTTTTTTTTAGTGTCTGATAACTGATTTCCACTGACGTCATACCTTTGAATTCAGTCTCATAAATCTGCCTGAATTCTTTAAAATTGGGAGAAAGCAGTTCTGACATGGGCCGGTTGTGGCTGGCCAAGTATACAACAAACGCCTGACAAATATCATCAGTGAGACCCCCTGTCTCCGAAAGAAGCGTGATATCGAATAAATCCCGTGGATGCTGACGGTCCAGGGCTGCACAAATTTTGCCGCCATAAAGATCGGCAAATGACAGTACCGGGACCTCCATTTCCATTTTAAATATGTCACTGGCTTTTCTGCATAACGGTTTGAGCACGGGCGGATAACAGCTACCCCTCAATATCAGATTCGGCTCTATTTTAACCAGAAGGCCCTGATGGGTGATAATCAGCTTGTATGTATAATCGGTATGTTTGATCTTCCGTTTTTGAATCCGGCACCCCGGGAACAGCCTGGTGACACGATCAGAAATTCTGTCCAGTGAATCGGCAATATCTTTCAACGTATCATCCCTTGATTTGACAGGAAGAAACGCCAGGTCGATGTCCACCGATAACCGAGGCATGTTCAAATGAAAAAAATTCAATGCGGTTCCGCCTTTTAAAGCAAACTCTTTTTCCGTCCCTACAATCGGAAGAACAGAGAGCATTAACCTGGCCTGATCAAAATATTTTTCCATTCTCATGGTATATCCTTTATGCTGAGGGGCTTTTTTCCATCCGGAACAGTTATTTGATATTTCTTGTTCAGACTTCCACCGGCTGCAATTTGCCGTTTCCCTTTTCCCAGGTCAATATTTTTTATATTCAATTTCTGAAACCAGGGCATATCATGAGTATCAGCAAGATAAAGAAACAAACGTTTTGCTTTTATGGAACGACATGCTTCCAGAAGGATCTGCAGTTTTGCGGTTCGTAATGACAAAAGACTCTCCATGAAATGTCCGGCCTCTTCAAACGAATGGTAACCGGGAACCAGCGCACACAATTCGATCATGGCACGTTCCGGTGCCGATCCGGTTATTTCATAACTGCCTGCATTAAAGGGCATCAATCCTGTGTCCGACAGCGATTGAAAAATATGCAAGCGCTTGAAACACAGATTGTCGTCCCATGGATGTTTCACAAACCAGGTGGGCAGCCGTACGGGTTCAGATGAAAAAAGATAAATGGTTGCTGTCAGTCCCAACTGGAGATTGTGTCCGAAACCGGATAATTCCAGGGCCGTTTTCCCACCCACGTGCACGGGAAGGTGCAATTGCTTCTGAACCGCATACAATCCCCCCCGCCAGTCCACAGAATCGCCATATTGGATGTATGCCCCACTTCCGATTTTCGTCACCCATGGTGCTTTCTGATAGTAATCCAATAACTGCTGATATCCGCCATGGTCTCTAAACCACTTCAATGTGGCTACTGTTCCTTTAGGCCAGTTAAGAAGGATTCGGTTTAATATATTTCTTTTTTCACCAGTCATGTTTGTTATTATAGATAAAAATCAAACCAGATTCAAGCAGATGGTTTAAAACCATTGAAATTTAACAAGTTATACTTGTGATTTTTCCAAAGCGACGATCTTTTGGCCGGCCGGCAGTTGCTTGATCCGGTATTCCAGCTTGAAGGCCGCTGATTTTTCCAGGTTGTTCCGGACCGCTGCCAGGGTCACGGGCCGCCGGGAACGGGTATATCGGGAGGCGGTCCCCTGGTTGTGCTTCACCAGTCGGGCTTCCAGGTCCGTGGTCACCCCGCAGTACAGGGATTGATCCGCACATTCCAGTAAATAGACCGACCAGACCGCCATCTTAAGACCCCACCGTCAGCAGCTGGTGCCAGTCCGTGGTATAGGCAAAGGAGCGATGATTGAACGCGGTTTCCCAGGATCTGTCCCTGGCGATACCTGTGGCCGGATAGGTGACGGTGTGGGCCCCCATCTTTTGGTTGATGACATCCACCGCCTCCATCACTTTATCCGGCCGGGACCGGTCTGATGTGTCAAACAGGTCCTGCTGATACATCCCGTTTAAGGTGAGGTGTGAAAAAATCACGCCTGCCTTGGTGTAGGCCCGGCCTTTCCGGAAAATCCGCTTCAGCGCGGCCCGGCCGTGGGCAAGCAGTGCAGCGGTATGGTTCAGGGCTGTGGGAAAGCTGGTGGTATCTGAATTGTAGTAAAAGGAATCCGGCTTGAACCGGCTGGTGGTGACATAGACGGTCATGGCCTGGGCATGGCTGCCCTGGGCCCGGAGTTTTTCACCGCCCCGGACAATATAGGTACTGACCGCCTCGGACAGGCTGTCAAAATCAGTGACCGGGGTCTTGAAGGACCGGGACACGGAGATGGATTTTTTTGCCGGATCATCTGTTTCCAGGTCATAACAGGATTCGCCCTGAAGCTCTTTCTGGATTCTCACCCCGTTGATACCCATCTTTTTCTGGAACCGCCCGATGTCGGCATCCCTGAAATCCCGGGCCGTCCGGATGCCCCGCAGTTGAAGGTACCGGGCATATTGCCGGCCGATTCCCCAGACATCCTCCACCGGGGTCATCCCCAGGGCCCGATCCTGGAACCGCGGAGCTGTCAAATCCAGGACCCCGGCGGCTTTTTTCGATTTTTTGGCGATCCCGGCTGCCACCTTGGCCAGGGTTTTGGAAGAAGCCATGCCGATGCTCACCGGAATGCCGGTGTATTGTTTGACCGTGTGCCGGATCTGTCGCCCATAGGCGGTCAGGTCGGTGAATGCCAGCCGGTCCAGGCTCAGAAACGCCTCATCAATGGAATAGATCTCCATGGCCGGAGCGAACGTTGACAAAGTCTGCATCACCCGGCCGGACATATCTCCATAAAGGGCATAATTGGATGAAAAAACCTGGATATCATGCAGATCGATGAGATGCCGGATCTTGAACACCGGCACCCCCATGGTGATGCCCAGGGCTTTGGCCTCGTTGGAACGGGCCACGGCACACCCGTCATTGTTGGATAAAACAATCACGGGCCGGTGTGCCAGTCCGGGGTTGAACACCCGCTCACAGGACACATAAAAATTGTTGCAGTCCACCAGGGCAAATACCGGCATGAGTTTTTTTTCCATCATACCTTGTGGATCACATTGGTCACCACCCCCCAGATCTCGAACGCCATATCCGGGGTGATTTCAATGGGGGTGTACTGATCGTTTTCCGGCTCAAGAAACGGCTGCCCCGACCGGATTCTCAACCGCTTGACCGTGAGCTCGCCGTTTATCACGGCAATGACGATTTTCTTGTCCACCGCCTCCAGGGACCGGTCAACAATCAGGATATCCCCGGGGAAAATACCGGCATTGATCATGGAGTCACCGCTGACCCGGACAAAAAAGGTGGCGGCCGGGTGTTTGATCAGGTGCTGGTTCAAATCCAGGCTGCCTTCGATGTAATCATCGGCCGGAGAAGGAAACCCAGCCTCGATGGATGTCATGTAAAGGGGCCGGCAGACAGGGGAGGACAGATCCGGGGTGTACAAAGTGTTCATGATTCTCTTTTGTGGTGGCCCTGCCGGGCGGTTATGATTTATTACCTTTCTATCATCTCCATGTGCACCGGGTCAACTCCGGAAAAAAAATCCAGCTCTGGGTAATTCATTGGTCTTGCAAACAGAAAGAGTGACAGACAGGCTCTGGCAAAATGAATGACTCACGGATCGCATTCATTGCTGATAAACATTCACAACTATTTGAAACCATGGATTATTCAAGATAAAATCCCGGCCGGCACGAAATTTGATTTAGCACTGTTCTGAAGGCCGTTGTGAAACTCCGGTCATATGGCATGTAAAAAAATTGGAGGCCCCATGGTGAGTACAGTCAAATATGATTTAATTCCTTATCCCTCAGAAACGCTTCCGGTGCCCGGGGGCCGATCTGAATCACTACCTGCTCGCCATGATGATCTTACAGCAAGATTTGATGATTATCTGATTCACTGCGTGCCTTGTTTGAGTCACTGTACAACTCCGGTTTTCAGGCTGACGTCCATAAAAAGCAGGCATTCAGAATTTACTACGGCGATGCATGGACCCTGGCCTGTCAATGCAGTGGAAAAGGGGAGGTTGATTGATTTTTACGCATAATGGCCCTTACGGATCACACTGACGTCACTGACTCCGGGGATGGAGAAGGTGTCACGGCCAGCAGAGGCAGACCCGCACTCAGGGATGCGGCAGAGTAAACCAGAAAGTGCTGCCTTTTCCCACCTCGCTTTTCACACCGATCTCTCCTCCCTGGGCTTCCATGGCCAGTTTACAAAAGGCCAGTCCCAGGCCGGTGGAATGGCCGGCATCATCTTGTCCGGCGGGCGCCTGGCTGAATTTTTCAAAAACATGGCCCTGATGTTCCGGTGCAATTCCGGGGCCGTTGTCCGTGACCATTATTTTTATGGCGGTTTCCGTTGAAACGGCAGAAATCCGGACCCGGGCCTCTTTGCCGGCAAAATTGAATGCATTGACCAACAGATTTTCAAGGATCCGGCGGGTGATTTCTTCATCAAACAACGCCGGCATTTTCTCTTCCGGCGGATGCCAGACAACCGCTGCATCGTCGTCTGCCAGCACACCCAGTGCCGTCACCACCCGGGATATCAGTTCACCGGGATCACCCGGCTGAATGTTCAACGGCATCTGACAGGCCTCCAGCCGGCTGATGTCCAGCAGGGTGGAAATCATTTTCTGCAATGTACTGCACAAATCGAGAATGGTTTGTGCATCTTGCGCCGGTCTGTCATGGCCGGCCCCCTCCAGGTCCGACAGGATCATCCGGGCATAGCCGGTCACCGCCAGCAGCGGCGAACGCATGTCATGGGCCACCATGTGCACCAGGTTGTCCCGGAGGGTCTCCAGTTCACTGAGTCGACCGAAGCTTTCCTGAAGCTGCTGTTTCTGGGCTTCAATCTGAACCTGCTGCTGACGGATGCGCAGGTGGGTCCTGATTCTTGCCAGCACCTCCCCGGCCTGGAAGGGCTTGGTCACATAATCCACCCCCCCTTCGGCCAGAGCCTTGATCTTGTTTGACGTATCGCTCAGGGCACTGATGAATATCACGGGAATCCGGCTCAGCCGGTCATCCGCCTTTAGATGCCGGCAGACATCCAGTCCGTCCATCTCCGGCATCATGATGTCCAGGAGGATCACATCGGGCATCACTTTTGCCAGTGCCCTCAGTGCGGCCCGGCCGCTGGAAAACATCAACACCTGATACCCCTCGTCACAAACGATTTCCTGAAACAGTTTCAAATTAAGGGGCTGATCATCCACGATCATGATGACGGGTTGCCGGTCTTCCTGGTTCATGACCTCCTCCCTTCCAGTGATCGTTGGGGTATCGCCTTGAGAATGGCATCATAGTCATACCGCTTGACCAAAACACGGATTTTTTCTGCCACCCCGGCATCGATTTTCCGAATCTCCGGCCCCAGCTGTTCCATCGCATAGACATCGCCGATCTCCAGAACGTCCTGGACTGCCTGAGTCAATGCAGCGGGCAGCCGGACCATATCCGTTTCAGTCAATGTCACGGGTTTCTGGTCTGTGTCGCAGGTACCGGCATCCCCGCTCTCTGGATCGGGATACTCATAGGTCAGGCCAAGGCCGTCACCCAGCATGTGGAATATCTCCTCCGCCTTGAACGGTTTACCGATAAACCGGTCCGCACCGGCGTCATAAATTTTTTCCACATCCTCCTCAAACACAACCGCCGTGATGGCGATGATAAAAATACCCGCGGTTGCCTCATCCGCCTTGAGGCGCCGGATCGCCTCATACCCGTCCATGACCGGCATGCGGATATCCATGAAAACCGCATGGGGCGCCCAGTCAGCCGAAATCTCCAGTGCCTGTTCACCGTTTTTGGCTATGCGGATCTCAAATCCCGGCACCGCCAGGATCGAGGTCAGCAGGTCCAGGTTGACCTCCAGGTCATCCACCACCAGGATGCGTTTCGGGTCTGAGCCCGGGGCCAGACCGACCGGGATCTGTGACGGAATCGTTTGTGTTTCCATACTGCCGGCAGCCGCTTTCACCGGCAGAGAGAACTGGAAACAGGACCCTTTGCCCTCCTGGCTGTTCACTGTAATCTGTCCGCCCATCAGCTCCACCAGGCGCTTACTGATAGCCAGCCCCAGCCCGGTACCGCCGATCTGACAGGTGGTTTGGCACTGTTGAAACGCATCAAAGATATGTACCAGGTCCGATTCTGCAATACCCGGACCGGTATCCGCCACCGCCATTGTCAGGCAGAAAAGGTCCGGGGTTTCTTTATCCGCATCCAGATGAACCCGTACAGTGATTTTTCCGGATGTCGTAAACTTGACCGCATTGCCCACCAGGTTGATCAGTACCTGCCGCAGCCGGGCCTCATCCCCGGCAATCAGCGGCGGCATCTGGTCCGGGATTTCCAGGGCCCATTGAAGCCCTTTGGACTCCACAGTTAAACAGAACATGCTTTCAAGGTTGTCCAGCAGGCGCTTCAGACTGAACCCCGCCGTCTCGATGGTGACCCGGCCGGACTCGATCCTGGACATGTCCAGGATGTCATTGATCAGTTTCAGCAGGTGCCGGCCGCTGCGGTTGATGGTTTTGACCTTGTCCATCTGCGCCGGAGAAAGGGAGGCATCCCGGCCCAGAATATCCCCGAACCCCAGAATGGCACTCAGGGGTGTGCGGATCTCATGACTCATGCTGGCCAAGAACACACTTTTGGCCCGGTTGGCGGAATCCGCTTCATCCCGGGCTTTTTTCAACGATTCCTCTGCAATCTTGCTCTCGGTGATATCAAGGTGCGTGCCGGACATCATCAAGGGCCTGCCATCATCGGTCCAGGTGGACACCCGCCCCCGGTCCAGCACCCAGACCCAGTATCCGCCCCTGTGTTTCATGCGGCATTCCGCCTGGTAATAATCCAGTTTCCCGTTGAAATGCCTTTCCAGCAGGGCGCCGCTTTGTGCCAGATCATCCGGATGGACGAATTTCTGCCAGGTCTCAATGGATACCGGGTTGAGTTCTTCCAGGGTGTACCCGATGATTTCGGCCCACCGCTCATTGAAAACGGCTTCCCCGGTCTGGACGTTCCATTCCCAGGTGCCTGCGCGGGTGCCGGTGATAATGGCTTCCAATCTGGACCGCTCCGTTTTGAGATCGATTTCCATCTGTCTTTGTTCAGTAATATCCACAGCCGAGCAGACCACAAATTCGACAGAACCATCCCTGTGCAGCCGAGGGGTTTTGGTAATGGACAGCAACCGGTCTTCTCCTGCTGAATCCAGCAGCCACTCCTCGGAAACAATCGCTTCACCCGTTTCAAACACTTCCTGATCGCCTGTCTTGCATATCGCGGCCTCATCCGGGGGCAAAAATTCATTTAGACACTTATATGCCAGATTTTCAGGTCTTTTCCCCATAAAATCGGCATGGGCCCGGTTCACTGCGCCATAGGTATCTATCGTTTTCAAATACCAGATCTGGACCGGAATATTGTCCAGCAGAATCCGCTGGTTCTGCGCTGCAGTCTGAAGTTCTTCCACAGACCGGGTGCTGGCCCCAAGACGATCCAGCATCTGGTTGATATGGTTTGACAAATGCTGCATTTCGGCCGGTCCGTTGACGTTGAGCCGTATGCTCAAATCCTCATGTCCCACAATCCGTTTCAATGACAACGCCATGCCTTCCAGGGGGGAAACCGCTTTCTTGACGACTAAAAACAGAAGGATGGCCAGGAGGGTCATCGCACCTGTCATCACCCCCAGATCCATAAAAAAGGACCGCCGCAATATGGATAAAATC
The DNA here is from genome assembly GCA_021737695.1 of Desulfotignum sp. Taxonomy (GTDB): domain Bacteria; phylum Desulfobacterota; class Desulfobacteria; order Desulfobacterales; family Desulfobacteraceae; genus Desulfotignum. Next base: position 25,665 of record JAIPDL010000031.1, read on the forward strand.
CGGTGCTGATCAGACGAAACCACCACTTCCTGAATCCATCCTCCCGGGTTGCCCTGGATCCGGCCGCGAATCAGCCGCTGTGCCGGCAGCGGTTCATGAGAACTGGAATGGAACACCTGACTGCCATAACCGGTGGTGATGGATACCCCGTCTTTCAGGTGGCTGAAATCCATCAGTGCGGCAGTTTCAAAAGCTGACAACCGGATTACCACCGCCCCTTCCCGTGATCCGGGGCGGTAAATTGCCACCGCACTGATCAAGGTCAATCCGGTCTCATCGATTTGCCGCCGTTCTTCCCCCCCTTCAGGATCATCCAGCCAGGCCCCCACTGCGGGCATATCTTCCATCGGATGGTTGGCTGCAATAACCCGGCCTTTGTAATCCAGCAGCGCAATGGTACCGGTCATGTCCACAGGCAGGCCATGGGCCTTCAAAGACTGAAAAAATACCGGCAGCACTTCGTTTCGAAACCTGGCATCGATCAGACTGCCGATAATGAAATCGTTTTTCGCCAGGTACGCAGCCTGCCGGCTGAGATCCTCGAGCCGTTCAGTGGTGGATTGAAAAATCCGTTCCGCATCGGCATGCAGTCGCTGGGTCTCCATCTTCATCTGGTATCGGGCATGCTGATGATATGCCAGACCGATAAAAACCAGGACCAGTATCAGAAGCGGCGGAAAAATCCTTACCATGAGGTATGAAAGAAAGTTCTGTTTTGACTTCAACGTGATATCCCTACCAGCTATGAACCGGCACTACCTGGCCCCGGTAGTTGTACCGGGCCACTATCAACGAAGCGGGTCCCAGCGCATCATGGCGGTCCGGTGTAAAAGGAGGCTGATAGTCCGCCATCACACCGGCATGGCAGTCAATGGTTTCCAGGGCATCCCGGATGGCAGCCCTGTCTGTGCTACCGGCCGTTTCAATGGCCTTTGCCAGCAGGTGAACCAGGTCATAGGCATGGGCCAGCCCGGGGGCGGCCGGGATATCCATCCGGTTCTCCACCTCCGGATACAATCTTTGATACGCCCTGAACAGGTCATCGGCCCGGTCAGGGAAGGGAGGAGCCGCAAAATTAAAGGTCTGCAGAAACATCAGGGAGACCTGTCCCAGGTCATCTTTTACTTGTGATGCGAATTTCCCGCCGGTAATTCCCCAGTGGGAAATAATGGGCAGCCGGTCTTCCGGGGGCAGGGATGCCATCGCTTTAACCAGCACCTGGCCCTCGGGGGGATTGGCCACCAGAAGTACGACATCGGCCCCGGCCTTCTGCATGGCCGCCAGTGCCGGCGACAAATCTGTCACCCCCCAGTTAAACCATTGAACCGAAGCCGTTTCCATGTTCCGGGAATCAATGGCCCCGGTCATGGCCTCACTGTTTGACCTGCCCCATCCGGTATTTTCCAACAGCAGACCGGCACGGCCGAACCCGCTGTCAAATGCCGCCTGAACCAGGAAATCGCCGGCAAACTGATCACAGACAGAAACCCGGAACACGAAATTCGGGTCATACCCGTTGTGCACCACCGGGGTTCCGGCGGCCCAGGGGATCAGATATGGCACCCCTATTTCATGAACAAGGGGCAGCACCTCCAGCGCCACCGGGGTGTGCAGTCCCCCAAGGATGGCCACCAGGTCCGGCATGGCAGCCAGATCTGCCATGTTGTCCCTGCCGCGCAAGGGATTTCCCCGGTGATCCGTCACCACCAGAGACAGGGACCGGCCCAGCACCCCGCCCCGGGCATTGATTTCTTCCAAGGCGATCCGGGCCCCGCGGGAAATGGACTGGCCGGACTGGGCGGAAGCCGATGACATATCCGCATCCAGCCCGATGAGAATGGGCCTGACGTCATCTGCTGACACCGATCCCGTATAGCAGATGGTCATAGCCAGCCACACCGCCACCGCTATCACCGTGATCAACCATCTATCGGATAGCTGAACCCGGTTCATTGATCCGCCCTGCCTGACGAAAAAATTTTGATCATTCATAACAACCCTTCACCCTGAACCGATTATCTGATTCATGATTTTCACCAGGTATTTGATCTCACCTGACGATGCGATTTTCATGCGGTGTGTTCATCCTTCAACCCTTCCCAGAGTTCCGCCACTTCGGTTTCCAGAAAAACAAATGCGGAAACCACCTCGGGATCGAAATGCCTGCCGGCATCCTGCTTTATAATCTCAACTGCTTTTTCATGTGAAAACGGTTCTTTATACGGCCGCCGGGACCGAAGTGCGTCATACACATCCGCCACCGCCATGATCCGGGCGCTCAGGGGAATATCCTCACCGCAAAGCCCGTCCGGATAGCCTTTGCCGTCCCACCGCTCATGGTGGGACCGGGTAATCTCGATCCCCATATTGATAAACTGATTGCCCGGATAACTGTCCTGGACATTTTCAAGCGTTTCCGCTCCCAGCCGGGAATGGGTCTGAATGATCTTGAACTCTTCAGGTGTCAGTCTGCCGGGTTTCAGAAGAATATGGTCAGGCACGCCCACCTTGCCGATATCATGGAGCGGCGCGGCATGAAAAATATTTTTGATGAAATCATCACCAATGCGGCCGGCATACCGGGAGTCTTCCCCCAGCTTTTGGGCCAGAAGCCGGCAGAATTCACGGGTCCGTTCAATATGGCGGCCGGTCTCCTCATCCCTGGATTCCGCCAGCTTGGACACCGCTGCAATGGTGGCCAGCTGGGATGCGGAGATCTCTTTGACCTTTTCCTGGACCAGGGATTCCAGGTATTGATTCTGCCTGGCCAGCCTGCGCTGCGCCTGCTGCAGCTTCAAATGGACCTCCACCCGGGCCAGCACCTCCTGTTCGCGCAGGGGTTTACTGACAAAATCGATCCCCCCGCCTTCAAAGGCCTTGAGCCGGGCATCCGTGTCTTCCAACGCACTGATGAAGATCACGGGAATCTGTTTGAACCGGGCATCAGCCTTGATCCGCCGGCACACCTCAAACCCGTCCAGATCCGGCATCATAATATCCAGCAGTATCAAATCCGGCCGACATTTATCCAGCGCCTTCAAGGCCTGTTTCCCGCTGGTCAGTTCCAGGATCCGATATCCTCTTCCAATGAGGATTTCCTGAAGCAGCGCCAGATTCTCGGGTTTGTCATCCACCACCAGGATGGTGGCTTTCACAGATTCATGAGCCATGGTTCATTCTCCCGGATGAATTATCTTCACAAGCCTGCGTCACCATACCATCACCGTGAAGAGGGTGTCCACTGATTTTCTTTTTTTCAATCATTTTGATTCCATGAACCAGCCGCTATTCACCAAGACCTTCTTCAACAGCCAGATTCAAGGCCTCATAAGTCTGATGCAGGGCCGCCACCGCCTGTTTGTATTCCTGTATTTTTGACTGAAGCTGTTTATTGATCCGCAGCAGTTCCCGGGTTCGTCTCATCACCTGAGAATCCATGTTGTCACTGCATGTCTGAAGCCGGCGCTGAAGTTCGGCAATTTTTGTATAGGCCCCCACCCGGGCCAGCACCTCTTTCTCGTGGAGCGGCCGCATCACATAATCCACGCCACCTTTCTCAAACGCTTTTGCCTTGCTTTCCTGGTCTGACAGCGCACTGATGAAGATCACTGGAATGACCCTGAACCGGTTATCCCCCCTGATCCGCCGGCACACCTCAAACCCGTCCATATCCGGCATCAGAATATCCAGCAGGATCACATCCGGCAATACCCTGTCCAGCGCATTCAACGCGGCCCGGCCGCTGGAGAACGCCAGCACATAATATCCCTGGTCCTGGAGCAGTGCCTTGAGCAGCTGCAGATTCTCCGGAATGTCATCCACCACCATCACGGCACTTTTTTCCATATCCTCCTTCATGGGCCCACCTCTTTTTTCCGGTGATGCAGTGCCGCCAGCGCCAGATGAATCTTGATCCGGGTCAACAACCTGTCCTGCTGAATCGGTTTCATCACATAGTCCACCGCGCCGAGGACAACCGCCCTGAGTCTGTTTCCGTCTTCCGGCAGTGCGCTGGTAAAGATCACGGGCACCTGGTGCAACCGCTCGTCATTCCTTATCCGTCGACACACCTCAAACCCATCCATCTCCGGCATCAGAATATCCAGCAAAATCAGGTCAGGGATCACCTTGTCAACGGCATTCAACGCCGCTTTGCCGCTTTTGAACAAAAACGTCCGATACGGCTGCCCGTTCAAATAATTCTGCAGCAGATCCAGCTCAAATGGATCATCATCGACAATCATGACACGGGTGCCTGTGGTTTCCAGATTCATCGATCACCCGCCTTTCACCTGACAGGGGGAATCGCAGTTGACTGCAGTACCCTGCGTGTCCATGGTCAAAGAATCCAAGCAATCCGCAAACGCTGCCTCAAGAGTGACAAACGCGGACACCACAGCGGGGTCGAACTGTCGGCCCGATTGTTCTCGGATGATATCACACGATTTTTTGTGTGAAACTGGTTCTTTGTAGGGCCGCCGGGAACGAAGGACGTCATACACATCCGCCACCGCCATGATCCGAGCGCTCAGGGGAATCATTTCGCCGGAAAGTCTGTCAGGATAGCCTCTGCCATCCCACCGTTCATGGTGGGACTGGGCGATCTCGACCCCCATGTCCATGAATTGATTTTCAGGATACTTTTCCCGAACCCTTTTAAGAATCTCAGCCCCCAGCCGCGTATGGGTCTTGATGATTTCGAATTCGTTGGATGTGAGACTGCCTGTTTTCAGAAGAATCCGGTCGGGAATACCGACCTTGCCGATATCGTGCAGCGGGGCTGCATGATAGATTTTGACGATAAACTCCGCATTGATCCGTTCGGCATAACAGGAATCCTCCCCCAGTTTTTCCGCCAGTAACCGGCAGAATTTGCGGGTCCGTTCAATATGCTCCCCGGTTTCATCATCCCGGTATTTTGCCAGCTTTGTAACCGCGTCAATGGTGGCCAACTGGGAAACAATGACTTCTTCGACCTTTTTCTGCACCAGGGTTTCAAGATAGGCATTCTGCCCGGCCAATTTCCGATGCAGCTGCTGCACCTTCAACTGGGTTTCCACCCGGGCCAGCACCTCAGGTTCCAGAAACGGCTTACTGATATAATCGATACCACCGTCCAGCGCCTTCAGTTTGACATCCAGTTCATTGAGCGCACTGACAAATATCACGGGAACATGACTGAACCGATCATCCTGCTTGATCCGCCGGCACACTTCAAACCCATCCATGTCCGGCATCAGGATATCCAGCAGAATCAGGTCCGGCCGGCATTTTTCAATCGCCCTCAACGCTTGTTTTCCACTGGTCAGTTCAAGGACCCGGTACCCCCGGCTCAATAGCATACCTTCCAGCAACGCCAGGTTGTCAGGTTGGTCATCCACCACCATGATAGTCCATTTATCTGCCTCATTTTTCATGAATCATTCTTTCATTCACCAGTATGTTCCATTAACCCCTGTTTTTTTAAACAACAATTGCACATTTCAAATCCAGGCCGCCTCAGACCGGCAACCATGGCCAATGCACTAAGGCTAAAGCACAAAATATGCCAGGACCGCCTCACATCTGTTCTGAAAGGACGTGTCAGGCTGGCCCCCGCAGTTCACGGGAAATAAGCCTCCCGGATATATTTTTCAGCGAGAACAGACCAAAGACAGAAAATCATGGCCTTGTCAAATTGAGAGAGTCTATCACGATCTCTGTCACCCCCTTCGGTTCATGATCAATCAGTGGACCTCACCGACACACACTCAACCTATCATCAGGAATTGCTTTTAAATACCGCATTCCAGGGAAGCTCTCGAAAAGAAGACTAAATTTTGAAATATCTATAACCCAACCCGGATTTGCCAAAATCCATTTTATCCCAGCAGGGAGATAGTATGGGGCCATGTACCGGTTCCACTATTAAAATCTGACAGATCCTGTTTCTCAGGATGACAGATAAACACCTCTGTCAACGGTGAGAAACTTCAGCTGAACATTGAAGTCAAACCCCTGAAATTGGAAGCAACCGGTGAAATGCCCAATGTCCCTATCGAGCACCTGTTTGGAATCTTACCCAACCTCGTTATTGACCTCGGTTCCAGTCAACGGCAAAGCGGGTCAGGGCTGATGAACTCGAAAGGCCCAGCTTAGAGCGGATTTTGATGCGGTGGGCTTCAACAGTCTTGACGCTTATGTTCAGTTCACTGGCGATTTCCCGGGGTGGCAGTCCTTTTGCCATCTGCTTGAATACTGCCATTTCCCGGTTTGAAAGCGTTGACACAGAATCCTCGAAAAAAGAGGCAGATGCATCAGAATCACCGGGTTCCATATGTTTACACACCAATTGCCGGATGACCTGCTCACTGACATAAAATCCGGTTTCCAGCAAGTTGCGGAGAGCCTTGACGACATGGCGTTTCGGGCACTGTTTCATGAGGTAGCCCCTTGCGCCGATCTGCAAGGTTTTCAATGCAAATCTCATTTCATCATGCATGGAATAGATCAAAATGGATATAGAACAGGATAAAGCATTGATTTCAGAAATCAGATCCAGGCCGGCAAAATCACCGTCTTTCAGAGAAATATCCAGAATAACCAGGTCCGGGATTTCCCGCCGGATGGCTGCCAGGGCCTCCCGGGTGTCTGCCGCCTCGCCACATACAATAAATTCCGGTTCATTGGCAACCAGCTCTTCAATACCCCGGCAAAAGGCAGGGTCGTCGTCCACAATCAGTATTTTGAAAGCAACCGGGAAAAATAAATTATTTCCCATAGTAGGATGCATAGTATTTCCTGTAATACCTGTAATATCCTTGATGTTTCATGTCAACATGATTGATTACGAAACCAATGATGGGCAACCGGGCGGTGGTGAACTGGTCCACGGTATTTCTGATGACCCTGCGATGAGTGGTTCCGGATTTGATGACCAAGATGGTGCCGTCGGTTCGGGGGGCCAGCTGCAAAGCATCTGTCGCAGGCAAAACCGGCGGAGTATCCACAATAATGAAATCAAATTTCTGTTTCAAACACCCGATCAAATATCCGGTCCGTTCCGACCCTGCCAATTCCGACGGGTTGGCGTGTTTTGTCCCGCTGGGCATCAGGTACAGGTTGTCGATACCAGTCGCGATAATGGCCCCGTCAATAGCATCTTTTATAAAAATTCACCCGCTGTGTACCGCCGTGAATTTTTTGAGAAGCGGTTTGAAATCCACCGGCTGATCCGGATATTTTTTTGCTCCCGGCTGGTACGAGGTGAACTCAAACCGGCCGGTTTCCATAGCAAAGGCGGCTGTAAGAGCCTCGATGGCGTGAACGGACCGGATATCAGCAAAGTCATTTTTTGAGTTATTCCCCATGTTATCACGGATGGCGCCCAGGGTTCTTCTTGATTTTTCCAAGGTTCCCGCTGCCGGGTGATGTCTGTTCTCAGATAGCAGATGGTTGCCCGGTTTTTTGTGAACCGGGCGATTTTTCAAACAAATGTCAGTCATTGTACCGTTTTCGAAATACAAGATTAGCTTTTTGTCACTGTTTTCCATGTCCAGGATGCAGGTCCGCTTCTGGAGCCGGGTCAGCGCGATCAGATCATTCAGGGTGTAATCAGCCAGACTGCCACGGGCAAGACGGGTGCTGAAAATATCCGTTACTATATCGCTGATGCCTTTTTCAGATCCCGGCCTGTGAAGTTGACTTAACTTCCTGCGCCTGAGATCCAGATCCATGATCAGCACCTTTCGCTCGGTCTGGGCAATGGAATAGCCCAGATTGAAACAGGTGGTGGTCTTCCCTTCCTTTTCCACCGCAGAGGTGACCAGCACGGAGGTGAGTTCTTTTTCCAGGATCGAAAAAAACAGGTTGGTCCTCAGAGTCCGGTAGGATTCGGCATACCGGGATTCGTTCGGATACTGATCCAACAGGTGCCCTCTAAACCGGTTGAATTTACCTGGTTTTTTTTTAAAAAAAAACACGATCAGTCTCCCTGGATTTCAAATCGGTCCGTATCTGGAATCGATGCCAGGACCCGTAGATTGAAATATGTTTTCAGGTCTGACTCGGTATACACGATCTGGCCCCCATTTGTAGATCTCTCCTGGTTCGTGTCCTTGTCACTGTCTTGTACATACTTTTCAAATTGATTCATTGAACGACGGTCTCCTTCTTTCACCCGGGAAGCATCCCGTACAAATATCCCTGTTTGTCTTAAACCTGGTTCCATCTGGAATTCCATATCCATAACTTACCATCCCAAAATAAATTTCAGTAACTGAGCATGTCTTTGCAGAAACCAGGCCAGTCTGCTGCCCTTCCTGGCGATGATAAAAAACAGAATTTTGAAAAATCGTTTTCATCATTTAACTGATTGAAAATATAGCTATTTTTTCCAAGCCTCACATACTGGTGCTCTTAAGAAGTAAAAAAAACTGTCGTTGTTTTTGAATATTTCCGCCAGGAAATGTCGATAAATCTGAGAGACTCTGTCTCTCAGGCTGTCAGACAAAACTGCTGACAGAGATGATCAGATGATTTATACTGCTGGGCAAAATGTGGAAAATCAATCAATTGAAACAGGATGCGTATGGATAACCAAAACCGGTTCAGGCTGCTGATTGTCGATGACAAACCAGAAATTCACCAAATGATGCGCCGCTATTTTGAAAATACTTCCCATGATCTGGTGTTTGCAGATCGCGGGCAGCAGGCGCTGGATCTGTTGTCCCAGACCCGGGTATCCCTGATGCTGCTGGACCTGAAGATGCCCGGCATGGACGGCCTGGCCGTGCTCGAGGCGGCCCGGCAGATCCAGCCGGGACTCCGGGTGATCATGCTGACCGCACACGGAGGGATTTCAGACGCGGTGGCGGCCATGAAACTCGGGGCCCTGGATTTCTTCGAGAAATCCGTGGACCCGGAACTTCTGCGCAGCAAGGTCAACCAGGTGCACGAAATGTGGCTTCTGGAACAGGAAAACCGTCAGCTGAGGGGGAGACTGGACAAACGGTTCTGTTTTCCAGACCTGGTGGGCACCTCCCCACCCATGCTCAAGCTTAAGGACATGATCGCCCGGATCGCCCCCACCGACACCTCGGTGTTGATCCAGGGAGAAAGCGGGACCGGCAAAGAACTGGTCGCCAGGGCCATTCACCACCACAGCCAGCGGACCCGGGGCCCGTTCTGCCCGGTGGACTGTGCCGCCATCAATGAAACCGTTGTGGAAAGCGAGCTGTTCGGCCATGCCAAAGGGGCATTTACCGGTGCTGATCAGAATACCCAGGGCCTGTTCCGGTCGGCTGATACCGGAACCCTGTTCCTGGACGAGGTGGGGGAGCTGTCTTTGTCCATGCAGGCCAAGCTGCTGCGGACCCTCCAGGAGAGGGTGGTGCGGCCGGTGGGAACCACCAGGGCCATCCCTGTGGATATCCGGATCCTGGCCGCCACCAACAAAAACCTGTTGGTGGCGGTTTCCCGGGGCGAATTCCGGCAGGACCTGTACTACCGGTTGAGTACCATCACCCTGGAGGCCCCGCCGCTCCGGCAGATAGGGGATGATATTCTGCTGCTGGCCGGATATCTGATTGAACGCTTCAGCCGGGACGAGGGACTGGCGCCCAGATCCTTTAATGCGCCTGCACAAACAGCCCTGAAACATCATGACTGGCCGGGCAATGTGCGGGAACTGGAAAACGTAGTCCGGGGCGCCCTGGTGCTGAGTACGGGTGAGGTTATCGGCCCGGAGGATCTGTCCATTCCCACGGTTTCCCTGTCAAACACACCCGGAAATCTGGACGGCCACCCAACCACCATGACGGACCATGAGGTGCAGATCATCCGGAACATCCTCGAGACTACCGCCGGCAACCGGCGAGAAGCCGCAAAAGTTCTTGGCATCAGTGAGGCCACCCTGTACCGGAGAATCAAGCAATACAATCTCGCATAGATATTCTCTGGATGTCCGGACAGGAAATCCAGGATGATCCGGTCAAATGGTCACGAGAAAGGTTTCAGAAGGGTTGAAAAAAATTTAATCCGGACTGCCTACTGCTCCCAGTTGACAATGTCCATGGTATCGTCCTTGAGGGTCAGCGCGTAAATCTTTTTGCGGGTCAGGTAGGCAATCAGGCTGTCATCCATGTAAAGGGACGAAAACACGGGATATACTTTGCAGCCTTCATATTCAGGAAAATAGTCGAACAGTTCATTGCTCTCGATGAACGCGGCCAGTTTGTCGACATCCCGGATCTCAGGGGATGATTTGGTCTCATTGAGAATGAAAACACCCTGACATGCCGCAATCACGTCAAACTCTCTTTTCTGCCGGTCCCCTTTCAGACTTTTTTTCCGGACCCGCACGGCAAAATAATCCAGGTCGTCACACCCGAAATAGTTTTGAGCGATCCGCGGTATATTAGGGGCCACCACATCTTCCACCAGGGTGCCCATTTTATTGGCCAGGTCCCCCCACTGCCGGTTCATTGTGATGAGCTGTTTTTTCGACCAGTCCTTGTACTCACCCATCTCATCCTTGAACATCAACATGTCGTTCTTGAACTCCCGCATGTCGTCCTTGAACTCCCGCATTTCGTCCTTGAACTCCCGCATCTCTCTGGACAATGTTTGCAGGGACATCTCCGTTTTAAGCTGAGAATAGGCAAGCTGGGCCATGGTTTCTTCCAGATACGATAATTTTTCGGCGGTTGAACTCATGGGAACCTCCTTGTCGGCTTGTTTACATGACACGGGAACCAGTCTGAACCTGATTTCAAAATACTGGAATAAGTCGGGACTGTCAATAGCAGGGGGCTGACCCGGCAAATCCGCTGGCGGGACGGATCATGCCGGCTTCCATATATCAGCCATCACCATGAACCTTCGGCAAAGGGTGCGGTATTTGAACAACCGGGGGGCAGTCAGAGGTTCCAGACCTTCCTCCCGAGGGGCCACTGGCTGAATGAAAAACGGGTGTTTTTTGCTGCCAGTGGCGGTTTCCACCAGCCGGGCGGCCTGGCCCGCCTCCTCCGGGGTGATGGAAACGCCCGGCCCCTGGGGCGTGGAAACCAGCCGGACCGGCAGAAGAATGGTATAGTCTTTCACCGATGTGAGCAAAGACAGGCTGGCCGACAGGTCTGCTTCATCCAGGGGCAGGCCAGTGAGATCCTCGTAACGGGATGCCGGGCCATGGAGGGTGAACACCACTTTGTCGCACAGCCCTTCCGTGATCACGGATGTCAGGATATGGGGATTTCTGCCGCAGGTATCCACCTGGATGTTCAGGCGTTTCTGCTTGAGAAACCGAAGCACAGCCAGAAGATCGGAGCCGTCCGGCAGGGGCCGGGCAGACAGGTCCAGACCGCTGATCCATCCATGGGGGGAATGGTCCAGTGTCACAAAGGAATCCAGAGCGACGTCTGCCTGCAAAAACGCCAGCACCGGTCCCAGTCCCTGGATAACGGTATCACCTGTGAACAGGATGGGAAATGCGATCCCATCCGGCCCCCGGGTGACCGCACGCCGATGGTCTCTGTAAAACTGTTTGAAAACGTCCTTTCCCTGGCCAAGCGCGTCTTCTTTTTCATAGGACATGCCGCGTTCATCCATGAAATCTGCGGCCATGCGGCACCGGACACACCCGGTGGCGGAAAACAATGTCATGTTCATCGATGTATTCCCTGGGTTATCCTTATCCATTTCATTCCAAAAAACCGGCGGTGTACTGGATCATTTTTTATCAGCAAGCCCGGCGTCCGTGTCAGATACCACACACAGGGCCGAGGAATTCTGGAACGGCAGCACCCCTGCCACGGATACCTGGGACCGGGGGCCTTTGGGCTGTGAATTGGGCACCCGGAACGTGGTGATATCCAGCGGTTCTATGGCAATCTCTTGGGGCGGATCTTGCTGGGGGACATATGCATAGGGATACCGGTAGGCCCGGTAGACCATGTTCATCTTGAAATGCCGGCCCCAGTATGGGGAGATGTATTCCCACACCCGTTCGTGGGCCGCGGTGACCTCGATGATCCGGCCGCCGCTGCCTTCGGTGATCAGGGTGTTGCCGTTGGGAAGACGCTGGGCCGAACTGATGAACGGGCTGTAGAACCGGTTGCTGTCCGTGGGATGCACCAGCCCGGCCTCCTGGGGGGTGTACTGCCACACGATTTTAAGGGTGACCGGGTCGAACTCCAGCACCCGGGAGTAGTCGCGCAGCGCGTTCTTGGCACCAGTGGGGCTGCCCGGATGGCAGCTGCCGTACCCGGCCCATCCCCCGTTGTCAAACACCAGGATATTGCCTTCCCCGGGCAGACCTTTCGGGATCATGTGGGCATGGTGCTGGCCGATGATCCATCCCAGGCGGCTCTCAGGCGTATAATCATAATCAGGCCCCACCTTCCACACCACTTCCCCGGTCTGTTTGCTGACAATGAAGATGATGTTGGTCTCCCGGCCGTCGGCAATGATATTGTCCGGGTGGAACCGCGTATCCCCGCTGTCGTACCATTTGTTGGGACCCAGAAGGGACATGCTGTTCAGATGCATCCAGTCCCCCATGCCCCCGCCGCAGGGCCGCATGTTGGGCTCCCGGCACAGGATGTTCTTTGCATCCTCCCGGAATCCGAATTCGTCAAAATGATCGCTGCATACCCATTCCCACAGAATATCTCCGTCCCAGGAGATCTCATAGATCACGTCATCCAGCAACGGCTTGTCGGAAATTTTCGGGCACACCAGATTTTTGTGACCCAGGATCAGGGTGTTGCCCTGATCGGTTTCGGCCGGCATCCCGGGCACGTAATACCCCACGGGGTTGCCCTGGCGCTGGTAATCGTGATGGACCCTTGCCATCCACTGGGGGTCTTCCCCCGGGTCCTCGATATATTCATACTGGTTGAACTCCCAGGCAATATTTCCGTCCCAGTCCACCTGGATCAGGTCCCGGTAGTCCTGCATGCTGTACCGGGTGTTACGTTCCCCGGTGTGTCCGATCACATACCCGCCTTTCAGCAGCTTGTTGGGAAACCCGTGCAGGCCTTTCCACAGTTTGACCTCTCCGCCGTTCATGTCGATCAGCAG
>JAIPDL010000150.1 GCA_021737695.1 Desulfotignum sp.
AAATCCAACTGGATCAGGATTGAAAAAGAAAGAAACAACCATCCCTTTCTTTCCCTTCTATCTGAAGCGAACGTCAATGATTTGATAAAAACCTATTACAGACAACTGTTATCAATCCCGGCTGCGCTTGTATCTGTCGTAATCGATAAGCGGTATCTGCAGGATTTCATGGATGCCTCCAAATTGCATCGGAAGGCGTGGGAGTTATTGTGTGAAAGGATCGAAAACTTTATGAGAGAAAGGCATCCCAAGCACAAGGCCATCCTGGTTACCGATGATGTAACAAAACAGGCAAACCTTTCATTGGCCAGAAAACATGCTTATTTCCTTGAAAGCGGAACAAGTGCGAACTGCAGGTTCAAACAAATAATCGAGATGCCGTTATTTGTCCGGAGCGAATTGTCAGAAGGGGTACAAGCCGCAGATCTCTGCTCTTACAATGTGTACCATGTTATGCGTTACCAAAAGATGGATTATCCCTATTTCGATGAAATATGTCCCCTGTTTTATAATTCTTCAAATACCAAACAAGGAAAACTTGACGGGTTGAAAATTTTTCCGGACAAGAGTCCTCTTCTCCAGTGGTGGGAGGAAAAGAAAAAGCCCCTTTGCAGGGGCTTGATTTGATTTTTTTGATGTTCGGCGGGGCGAAACCCTATCGAGCCGACAAGCAGCACCGAACATGCAAAATATATGGTAGATAAATAGATTTGTCAACATTTTTAATAAAGGGGGTCTGACCCTGGCAACTTATTGTTTTTACAGCTAATGATCCTAAATATAAGGGCTGAAATGGGCTTAGAGTGCATTTTTTGGGGGCAAAAAGCGGCTTTTAAAAAATATGAATTGGCATTTTCATAGCCGTGCAAAAGGGTTGATTGTTTCAGGGGTGCTGATCCTGGTGGTGATCGGGCTGCCCATGGGGTTTGCCCTGAACAGGTCAGGGGATGAAATGAAACAGGACGTCAGTATCATGCCCTGCAATATCGGGGATATTGTGGGGGGCAATCCCCTGGACAGCGATGAGGTGGCCGGGTTTGTCCGGGACTGCGGGGTGCCGGACGTGCTTCTGCTCCAGGAGGTGCGGGGGGAAAAGGAAGCCGCGTATCTGTCCCGGCAGCTGAACCGGCCCGGGTTTGTTTTTCTGCCGGATCATGATTCAGACCAGTTGACTTCGAAAACCGTCCGCCAGCTTTGCCCCGGGTTCGATGATGTGCTATGGCCGTCCCTGGATTATTTCAAAGGCACCTATACCAAGCTGGATTTCCCCATCGCACCCAGGATCGATTTTCTGTTTGTCTCCGCCGCCCTTGGACGGAAAAACGCCCGGGTGATCCCGAAAAGCCCGGGGGATCATTTCCCGGTTTGGGCGGATATCCTGATCCCCGGGTAGGGGATGGGGGGCAGGCCTGCTTTATTGTCGTTATTGCAGGTATCTGTAAAACCGGTTTTAAAAATATTGAAATCATATTAAGATGTGGATATGAAAAATGCCTGAAGCAGAATGCAGGGCCATCAGTTTATGGCTGTATATGCTGTTACAGAGAAATTGAAGGGGGTGTACCATGATCAGGCGGGTATATATTCACAATTTTAAAAGTTTTGTCAATTTTGAGGTACGCCTGGGTGATTTTCAGCTGTTCACAGGGCCGAACGGCGGCGGAAAATCCGCGTTTTTCGATCTGCTCGGGCGATTAAAAACGTTGATTTGTGAAGGAGAGCGCATCAGCAAGGTCTTTCCTTCCGACAACAGAACCTATGGTATCAACGATGCATCTGATGGAATGAAGATTGAACTTGAACTGCAAGACACAGAAAAAAACATCTTTTCCTATCGCCTTGAAATTCAATATGATGACCATGGAAAGCAGCAGCGGATCCTGGTAGAAACGTTGAAATTCAATCAGACATCATTGTTTGAAGCACATCTCGGTAATGCCCAGCTGTACAGGGATGACGGCAGTCAGGGGCCTGCTTTTCCCATGGACTGGACCCAGTCCGGCGTTGGGTTTATCATGCCGGGCAAAGACAATAAGCGGATGAGCTGGTTCAAGGACCGGTTGGCCCGGGTGTGGGTGGTGCGCATTGTTCCGGATCTGATAAAAGCGGACAGCCATGAGGAAACAACTTCCCCTCGATCTGATCTGGCAGATTTTGCAGACTGGTACCGCTATCTGGCCCAGGCCCAGCCTGATATCATATACGAAATTACCGATGTGCTGCGTGTAAGGATGCCTGGGTTCCGGGCACTGCGGTTAAAAGACGCAGGTGAAGGGAAAATGCTGTATGCCGGGTTTGAAAATGAAACAGGCGGGGCAACTGTGGATATTCCTTTCAGGCAGTTGTCTGAAGGGCAGAAGGCCCTGATCTGTCTATACACTATATTGTTTGCGCTTTTTTCCCATGACAATGCCACCCTGTGCATGGATGAACCGGAAAACTTCCTGGCTTTACCGGAAATCCAGCCGTGGCTGGACCGGTTTTATGAAATTTGTGAAGAGGGTAACCGCCAGGGACTGCTGATTTCCCATCACCCGAGAATCATCAATTTTCTGGCAGCAGATACCGGCACCTGGTTCAGCCGGGACAACGGCACAGGGCCTACACGGGTTTTCCCGATTGTTGCTGATGGCAAAGGCCCTATATCGGTTGATCAACTCGTTGAAAGGGGATGGATCGATGGCAGCCAGGGCTGAACGGATCCGATTTACTATTTTGAGTGAGGGCTTGCGGGATTATTATTTCGTAAAGTCTTATTTGGAGGCGGCTTTTGGTAAAAACAAAGTCGAGTGCTTTCGATCCCAGACGGTTCCAGGAAAAGGATCAGGCGAGCAGCAGGTCAGGAATCTGTTTCCCATGGAACTGGCCGCAAGGAGGAAACGACCCCGGGAAGACAACTATTGGCTGATGGTAATTACTGATGGTGATCGGTTTTCTCCTGAAAAACGCAGAGAGCAATTGGCCAGAGAAGCCTGGGAGAAAAAATTGCCCATGGCCGCTGACAAAGAACGGGTTGCCGTTTTTGTACCTTGCCGAAATATTGAATCCTGGTTTAAATGGATCGATTCTGGAATAGTTGATGAATCAGAAGATTACAAAAAAGAATACCGGCAGGTCAAACCGACAAAATACGCAAAAGAACTGCATAAGAAATGCCGTGAGCAAGCAGATATGGAGTTTTGCCCTTCATTACATGATGCTTGCGAACAATGGCAGAAAATCGTCTGTTGTCATCAATTGTGATAGGGCGCTATTTCCATACCCTGCGGTACCTGAAGCCGGTGCAGATTTATGGGCGGGTGTGGTTCCGGCTCTACCAGCCCCGGCCGGATACATCCCCGGCCCCAAATCCAAGAAAGCCCCAGGGCATCTGGCAACTCCCCTGCCCAAAACCCGAATCCATCAAAACACAACCCCAAAATCCAACGCCTGATACCCAATCCACAACACCGAATACCCAACATACAATCCTCAACACCCCCAATAACGACAATAACGCAGGCCTGACCCCCACTTTTTTGAATGAGACGCATACCGTTCAAAGTCCTGAAGACTGGAACAATCCGGCGTGGGAAAAGCTGTGGCTGTATAACCTGCATTATTTTGATGATCTGGGGTGCAGGGGGGCAGAGGGGAAGAGGGCGCTGCATCAGGGGCTGATTCGCAGGTGGATCCGGGAGAATCCGCCGGGGGCCGGGAACGGGTGGGAGCCTTATCCAATCTCGCTTCGGTTGGTCAACTGGATCAAGTGGGGGCTGGCGGGTAATGGGCTGGAGGACGATGTCTTGCACAGCATGGCCGTGCAGGCCCGGTTTCTGTTCCGGCGGCTGGAGTTTCATTTGCTGGGCAATCATCTGCTGGCCAATGCCAAAGCCCTGGTGTTTGCCGGGCTTTATTTTCAAGGTAAAGAGCCCGATGCCTGGCTGGACAAAGGGGCAAAGATTCTGAAAAAGCAGATTCCGGCGCAGGTGCTGGAAGATGGGGGGCATTTTGAGCTCAGCCCCATGTATCATGCCATTGTGCTGGAGGATCTGCTGGATCTGGTGAATGTAACCCGGGCTTATGTTCCGGGGCATGACCTTGCGGAACTGTGCTGCAGGCATATTCCCGGAATGGTGGCGTGGCTGGATGCCATGTGTCATCCGGACGGACAGATCGCGTTTTTCAATGATGCGGCTTTGGGGATTGCGCCGGAGCCCGGGGATCTGAAAGACTATGCCGGGCGCCTGGGGTTTTTGCAGGCGGGCAGGGCAAAACAGGCAGGGGCGCCGATTCCGGAGTCCGGGGTGACGCAGCCTTCAGAGCCAGGGGTGACACATCTTCCGGAGTCAGGGTATGTGCGGGTCCAGGCCGGACCGATGCTTCTTTTGGCGGATGTGGGGCGGATCGGGCCGGATTATCTGCCGGGCCATGCCCATGCCGACACCCTGAGCTTTGAGCTGTCCGTGTCCGGCCGGCGGGTCCTGGTGAATTCCGGGATTTCCTGTTATGGCGCTTCGGCTGAGCGGCTGGCCCAGAGAGGGACCCCAGCCCATAACACCGTGTGTGTGGACGACAAAAACTCCTCCGAGGTCTGGGGCGGGTTCCGGGTGGCCCGACGGGCGTATCCTCAGGATCTGCGCATCGATGAGCTGCCGGATGACCGGGTGCAGATCCAGTGCTGCCATGACGGGTATGTGAGGCAGGGGAGCGGGCCTTTGCACTGCCGGAAATGGGTCCTGGGCCACGACCGCCTGGAGATCACGGACACCTTGTCAAAACCCGGACATGACATGGCCGTGTATTATCATCTGTATCCCGGTGCAGAGGTGGATCTGAAAAAACAGGTAATCGTCCTGGATGATCTTCGGATCAATTTCTCCACGGATGCGCACTGCACCCTGACAGACACCCTGTATCATCCCGAGTTCGGCAGATCCATCCCCAACAAATGCCTGGTACTCACCCCGGCCCGACAGACATCCTTCATGACATTTTATTTCAATTAAAGGAGATCTGGGGTCTATTGTGGGGTCAGGCCTGCGTTATTGTAGTTATTGAACATTATGTATTAAATTTGTGGCAATAACTACAATAACGCAGGCCTGACCCCGACTGATAAACTGACCCCGACGGATAAATGCATATTTTGTTTATCACTGATAATTTTCCGCCGGAAGTGAATGCCCCGGCCAGCCGGACGTTTGAGCATTGCCGGGAATGGGTGAGGGCCGGGCACCGGGTCACGGTGATGACCTGTGTGCCCAATTTTCCCAGCGGCCGGGTGTATGAAGGGTATAAAAATAAGCTGGTGCAGACCGAAAACATGGAAGGCATCGAGGTGGTCCGGGTGTGGAGCTATATCACGGCCAATGAAGGGTTTGTAAAGCGGATCCTGGATTATGTGAGTTTTATGGTATCGGCTGTGGGGATTTCGCCCAGGGTCAAGGCACCGGATCTGGTGATCAGCACCTCGCCCCAGTTTTTTTCCGCCTGTGCCGCGTTTCTGATCAGCCGGATGAAGCAGATCCCGTTTGTGTTTGAGCTTCGGGATATCTGGCCGGAATCCATCAAGGCAGTGGGGGCCATGAAATCCTCTTTGATCATCCGGATGCTTGAAAAAATCGAGATATTTTTGTATCACCATGCAGTGAAAATTGTTTCGGTCACCCATTCATTTAAAAACACCCTGATCCGGCGGGGAATTCCCGGCGGCAAGATTACTGTGGTGACCAACGGGGTGGACCTGGAGCGGTTCCGGCCCCGGGAAAAGGATGATCACCTGGTTGCGCAATACGGCCTGAAAGGCAAATTTGTGGCAGGATATATCGGAACGCACGGCATGGCCCATGCTCTGGAAACGCTTCTGGAAGCGGCAGACCAGGTGCGGCACCAGGCCGGCGGGGACCGGTTCCGGTTTATTCTGCTGGGCAATGGGGCCAGAAAAGCACATCTGCTGGAAAAAGCAAAAGAGATGCATCTGGACAATGTGATTTTTATCGACTCCGTGCCCAAGGAAGATGTGGCAAAATACTGGTCCCTGCTGGATGTGTCCATTATTCATCTGCGCAAAACCCCGCTGTTCACCACGGTGATTCCCTCCAAGCTGTTTGAGTGCATGGGCATGGGCATCCCCGTGCTGCACGGGGTGATGGGGGAATCTGCAAAGATGGTGGAAAAACACGGGGTGGGGATGTTGTTTGAGCCGGAAAATCCCGATGCGTTGTGCCGGAAATTACAGACGCTGGCCCGGGACCCGGACCTGTACCGGAAAATGACACGCAACTGCCTGGCAGCCGCACCGGAATATGACCGGAAAAACCTGGCCGCCCGGATGCTGGCAGAGCTGGAAACAGCAGTCAAAAAATAAGGACCTATTCATTGAAGCTGAAGCAGAAACGTATTGATATCATTGCCGGGGCAAGGCCCAATTTCATGAAAATCGCGCCCATCATCCGGGCACTCACCGCATTCAAAGACCAGGGCGGACATCTGGATTACCGGCTGGTGCACACAGGCCAGCATTATGATGCCTGCATGTCCGGGGATTTTTTTGACCAGCTGGGCATTCCCAAACCGGATGTGAACCTGGAGGTGGGGTCCGGGACCCAGGCCGAGCAGACCGGGGCCATCATGGTGCGGTATGAGAAACTGCTGATGGAGGATCCCAGCGATCTGTGCCTGGTGGTGGGGGATGTGACCTCCACCATGGCCTGCGCCATTGCGGCCCGGAAATGCAACGTGCCCGTGGCCCATGTGGAAGGCGGGATCCGGTCCGGGGACTGGACCATGCCGGAAGAAATCAACCG
>JAIPDL010000032.1 GCA_021737695.1 Desulfotignum sp.
GTGGACGGGATATTTGACCGGGTGAAACAGGAATTTCCCAAAGAAGTGTTCTGCCGGGAAAAATGCAGCGACTGCTGTTACGCCATTTTTGACATGCCCCTGATCGAAGCCCTTTACCTGAAATCCAAATTTCTGGAAACCTATTCAGGCAAGGAAAAAAACGACCTGCTGGAAATTGCCGATAAAACCGACCGGGCCCTGACCAAACTCAAACGGGATGCCTATAAAAAAGTGCAAAAAGGCGCGGACCAGCTGGAAATTGTGGGCCGCATGTCCCAGGAACGGGTGCGCTGCCCCCTGCTGGGATCCGACAATTTGTGCCTGCTGTACGAATTTCGGCCCATTACCTGCCGCATCTACGGCATTCCCACGTCCACGGCCGGTAAAAGCCATATCTGCGGACGGACCAATTTTATCCAGGGACACGCCTATCCCACTTTGAATATGGACAAGATCTATACCCAGCTTCAACTGATTTCCGCCCAGCTCATCAAAGACATCCATTCCCGGAACATCAAAATGCATGAAATGCTGATACCGGTCTCCATGGCCCTGATCACGGATTTCAACGAAGACTATTTAGGAGTGCCCCAAAATGGATAATTTCACCAGAGAACAGATTGAAGAAAAGAAAAAAGCCATTTTCGATGCCATGGGCAAACGGGGCCAGCGCCAGATCCTGAAAAAAGGGTATGACAAATGGGACCCGTTCCAGGAACCCAAAGACCCCATCGATATCCGGAAAGACAAAACCAAGCGGACATCCCAGGTGCTGATCCGGGAATTTCTGTCCCAGGCCGACCCGGACACCTACACCAATTCCTTTGCCCAGGGGGCCCTGGAAATGTGTCTGGGCATCATCAATGAAGAGGAAAAAATCCGGGGCATGTTCCAGTTTGCCTGCTGGTACAAAAACCTGCTCAAAACTGAAGGACATGACCCTTTTTGACCGAAAGGCTGTTCTGGCCATCCTGGACAATGCCGACACCCGGTTGACGGCCCGGACCTATGTGCATGGCATCGCCGCTGCCATGCACATCCCCGTATCAGAAGCCAAAACCGTTCTCAAAACCCTGGTCACCCATCAGGACGTCACTTATCAAGAAATTTTCGGCACCACCAGTGTCATCCGAAATTTTCAGAAACCCGTACAAATCACGGACCATTTTGTGCTGACACCGCCGGACATTTCGTACCGGCCATGCCGTCAGGACCTGCATGTCATCCGCCTGGAACCGGGCATCTCTTTCGGATCTGGCCATCACCCCACCACCCGGCTGTGTCTGTGTGCCATGGAACATCTGTTTTTCCACATCCAGCCCCATGCCGCCATTTTTCAGGCCTCAGGGGCGGATATCGGCACCGGTTCCGGGGTCCTGGCCATTGCCCTGTGCCTGGCCAGGGTATCCGGATGTCTGGCCTATGATATTGACCCCAATGCCGTGAGTGAAGCCAAAAAAAACATTGACCTGAACCATCTTTCTGGCAGAATACGGGTATTAAAACACCCCATGCCGGAAACCGGGCCCGGGCTGGGAATGGTGTGTGCCAATCTGAGAACCCCGACCCTGGAAACCCTGGCACCGCTTTTCCGGAAGCGGCTGAAACCCGGCGGCTTTCTTATTTTTTCAGGCATCCGGACATGGGAAGCTGACGCGTTAAAGACCTGTTTCACAAAATACGGGGTGACCCCTGTCTGGGAGAAAACGGATAAAAACTGGGTCGGGCTGATTTTTGCCGATCAATGAGATCCCCATGAGCCGATTTTTTAAATATCTGATCCTTTTTCTGGCACTGCTGGGCCTTGCCATGCCTGTGGCAGGTGATGTGTTCACCTGGATCGATTCGGACGGGGTCCGGCATTTTTCCAATATTTCCCCACCTGGAAATGCCGACAATGCAAAAGTGCTTGAATCAGAAACCCGGGACCGGGTCTCATCCGAGCGGCAGTTCCAGGTAATCAAGGTGTATGATGGCGATTCCTTACTGGTCAGGGGTCTGGATCTGACCCTTAAAATACGCATGATTGGCATTGACGCACCGGAAACCGGAGGCAGCCGGAAACCGGGCCAGCCTTACAGCAGAAAAGCACACCAGTACCTGAACCGCCAGATCCATGACCGGTCTGTCACGTTGAAAACCTATGGTCTGGGCGGTTATAACCGGATTCTGGCGGAAGTGTTCATCAATGACATCAACATGAATCTGGAAATGGTAAAAACGGGGCTGGCAGAAGTGTATCAGGGAAGTATGCCCAAAACATTTGATGCCGCACCTTATCTGGCCGCCCAGGATCAGGCCAGAAAAAACCGGATCGGCATGTGGGTCCAGGGCAGCCAATATAAAAGTCCCCGGCAGTGGCGAAAGGAAAACCCCAGAAACTGAGCGGCCTTAAAAGGGAATGTCCTCATCCTGCATCGGCGGCTGGCCCCCACCCGGACGGGTCGACCCCTGAAAGTTCTGCTGGTTGGGTGCGCCCCCCCCCTGTTGCGGGTATCCGCCACGGGACGGCTCTTTTTGATAACCACCCGAAGACTGGTCATTGCCCTGATTGTCGGACCGGCCGCCCAGAAACTGAAAATTGGTGGTCACCACTTCCGTGATGTAGTGGGTCTGGCCGTCTTTTTCATAGTTCCGGGTCTGAAGCCGGCCTTCTATGTAAACCTGGCTGCCTTTGGACAGATACTTCTCCAGAATTTCAGCTGGTTTGCCAAACGCCACCACCCGGTGCCACTCGGTCTTTTCCTGTTTTTCTCCGGTATTTTTATCCGTCCATTGTTCGCTGGTGGCAATTGAGAAGTTCACCACTGCCAACCCCTGCTGGGAATACCGGATTTCCGGGTCCCGGCCCAGGTTTCCGATGAGCATCACTTTGTTCAAACCCGCCATTTTTGACTCCTTTTTTCAGAGTTAACGTTGATCAGCCAATATGCACACAACATGGCTGGATTGTCAATTCTTTGTTCGGCATCACGCCATGAAGCAACAATGCGACTTTATACAAAAATATCGCAGCAATGCAACCTGTTTGTACCGGCTCCCGGGTGCCTTTCTGGGTCTGTGCCCTGAAACATCCGGGCTTCAGGTGATTTTCTTTTTTATGTCAGATGGTACGAACCTTGCTTTTCAGTCTTTAGTGATAACCGAACCGACTTTAAAAAGGTCATGACATATCAAATATCGCACAACCAAAAGGAAACCTTGACATGGCAACACCTAACAAAAACAAGGGTCAAATTGCCGGCCAGATGCCGGGTCCGGACCCGGATGAACAAGCCAGACAATCTTTGACACGAATCAAACAGAAATTTATTATTATGAGCGGCAAGGGCGGGGTGGGAAAAACCAGCGTGTCCGTCAACCTGGCCATCGCCCTGGCCGGTATGGGCCATCAGGTGGGATTGCTGGATGTGGATCTGCATGGTCCGGATATCCCGCACATGCTGGGCATATCCGGCATGTTAAAAGCGGATGACACCCAGAAAATGGTCCCCATTGCCTATTCCGATCACCTGAAAATCATTTCCATGGAATCTTTGATGCCCAACAGGGATGAAGCCGTTATCTGGCGGGGCCCGGTCAAACACGGTGCCATCCGTCAATTCATCGGAGATGTCAGCTGGGGGGATCTGGATTACCTGATCATCGACTGTCCTCCGGGTACGGGGGACGAACCTTTGACTGTGGCCCAGCTGATCCCGGATGCCCAAGCCGTGATCGTGACCACCCCCCAGGAAGTGGCGTTGGCAGATATCCGGAAATCCATCAGTTTCTGTCAAAATGTCCGGATGAAAATTTTCGGCATCATTGAAAACATGAGCGGTTTCACCTGCCCCCACTGCCACAAAGTTGTGGATCTTTTCGGCGAAGGCGGCGGTGAAAAAACAGCCCAAAACTATGACATCCCTTTCCTAGGCAAAATTGCCTTTGATCCGGAAATGGTCAGATGCAGCGACAACGGGATAACATTTCAGCAGCAATTCACTCAATCCCCCATTACAGCGGCATTTAAAAAAATTGCCGAAAAAATGGCAGTGTGACACCCTCGTTTGAGTCAATCATACAACAGCGCTTACAGGAGGAAAAATGAAAATAGCAGTCAGTGCCTCGGGTCAGGACCTTGATGCCCAGATCGATCAACGGTTCGGCCGGTGCGACTATTTTTTGATTATCGATACCGATACCATGGAAACTCAAGGGTTTCCCAATGAACACAATTCCCAGACCAGCGGTGCCGGTGTTCAGGCGGCCGGATTTGTGATTGACAAAGGAGCCCGGGCGGTGTTAACCGGCAGTTGCGGCCCCAAAGCCATGGATGTGTTCGATGCCCAGAATATCCCCGTGTATACGGGCCATGCCGGCAACGTCCGCCAGGCCGTGGACGCCTTTAAAAATACCCCTTCAGGCACATCCGGAGCCCCGTCCACAGGCCAGGGCCAGGGGATGGCCGGCGGTGGTCGCGGCATGGGCGGCGGCGGTGGCCAGGGCATGGGTGGCGGCGGTGGCAGAGGCATGGGCGGTGGTTGCGGCCGAGGCGTTGCCGGCGGCGGTCGTGGCATGGGGGGCGGCGGCGGCCAGGGTATGGGCGGCGGCCAGGGTATGGGCGGCGGTCGCGGTATGGGGGGCGGCTGCGGTATGGGGGGCGGCTGCGGCAGAAAAAACCGCTGAATTCAAATACCGGCTGCCACGATCTCGTCAATGGCGGTATCAAGATGGTCACAGAAAATCAGATGGACCTTGATCCCGCCATTGGCCAGCACATAGCCTGGCCCTTTGCGGGAGATATCTTCTTTCATGCCCACATGATCGACACCAGCATTTATCAGCCATTCCGCCACCCGGATCCCTTTGGCGGTTTCAGTGGCCGTATATGGATTTTTCATGACATTTTTTTTCTGAACGGCCTGATCCCTGCGTTGAACGTGAACCACCGCAAACAAAGGCGCTTCACCAAAATGGGCACTGATCCGGCCGTTTTCATCTGCCAGGGGCACGGCAATCCGGATCCGGGTTCTTTTCTGAGGTTCATATAAAATAGTGATTTTTTCTATATGCGGGATCTGTTCCCGGATTTTTGCTTCCAGATGCTCACTGACCTGGTGGGCTTTTTCAAGATCCTGTGTTCTAACGGTCACTTGTGCATGGATAAACCGAAACCGGCCGGCATTCCGGCCGGACAGATCAACGATCCGGTCCACCAGTGGATCTGTTTTAATAATTTCCTGAATCCGGTCCAGGGTGGCAAAATCAATGGACGCATCCAGCAGCACCCGCATGCCGTCGGACAAAAGATCCCATCCGGCCCGGACAATGAACACCAGAATCAGACAGGCCCCCATCTGGTCGATGGAAATCCCCCAGACCTGCCAGTCCACCCCCAGATATCCCATAAATGCCGCAATCAGAACCACGATGGAAGACAGCACATCCACTTGGCGGTGCCGGCCTTCGGCAATCAATGTGGGAGAATGGGTCCTTTGGCCGACACGAATGGCATACCGGCCGAAAAAAAAGATCATCAGCGTGGCTGCCAGCAACAGCCAGATATAGGGCAGCGGTATCCGGGGAGATTCTGATGAACCTGAAAAAATCTGACCGACGATTTCATACCCGGCAATGAAAATAAATATGGCAATGAGAACGGATGCCACATTTTCCAGCTTGTACAATCCCAGGGGAAATGCCTTTGTTTTTTTAGTGGACAGTTTGACACCGCCGTAAATCACAAACGATGCAATGGCATCGGTCCCGGAATCAATGGCACTGGCCATGATGGCCAGACTGCCGGATGACACGGCAAGAAACCCTTTCATGACCGCTAAAAACAGGTTCAGAAAAAAAGCATATCCCGCCACCCGGCATACCTGGGCCGTGTCATCGTGAACATCCGTATGAGAAGCGGTTTGATTCATCATATGGAAATCAGTCCCAACGCGACAAATGCGATTCCCACCCCCACCCACTGCCGGGGCCTCAGTTTTTCTCTGAGAAACAACCAGGCCAGCAATACTGTGGCGGCCGGATAAAGAGACGACAGCACGGCGGACACATCCAGGCGGCCCAGGTGGGCGGCTGTGGAAAACAAAAGATTGCCCAGGGCATCCAGGACCCCGCTCATGACAATGAAAACCCACTGTCCGGTCTTGGGAGCGCCCGTTTTTCCCACCACCATCACCACGGTGAATAAAAAGGCAACCGATGCCGCCCGGGCCCAGACCAGGGACCAGAAAATAGCCAGGTCGTTGGCTTTATCGATAAAAATGAAAAACAGGCCAAAACCGACACCCGCGATACCGGACAGCAACAGCTCCCGGCCGGTCATGCGGAACCTGGTATCTGCCGAAGACAACAGCCACACGGCAACGCCGAAACACACAAACCCGGCAAACCGGGTCATGGAGGGCAGGCCGGCAAAAACTGCCGTATATCCGATGGGCACCAGGGCCGTGAGTACGGCTGACAATGGCGCCACAATGCCCATACGCCCCGTGGACAACCCCCGGTAAAGCGCAATCAGCCCGATGTTGCCGAAAACCCCGGCAAACGCCCCATATACCAGGTGCCGGACCGGGGGCATGGTTTCCCCGGATATAACAGCCATCCCCAGCAGGAACAGCCCCCCGATCACCTGGGAAACCAGCACCACCGTCAGCACATTGCCTTTGCGGGACGCCATCCCACCGCTGAAATCTCCGGCCCCCCAGGCTGCGGCACTGCCGATGCCGCAGGCAACAGCCAGTGTTTCTGTACTAATCATTCATCCTCTTACAAAAAATCAGGTCCTTGATTATGGGTTTCCCAGCTGCCCGCAGCTGCTGATCTCAAAACATTCTGACATCAATTGCCATCGGGGCATTTTAACCCAGCACAGAAAAGAGTACCAGACCTTTTTATGTGATATTTTCATGGCAAGGTGCCGGTCTGGAAAGAATTCAGCGGCAACATGAAAAAAATCGGTCCCCCGCCGAATTTTTCTGCTATAATCCCTTTCCTGAAATCAGATGTTCAGGAAAGGAGACATGGGAAAAAACCAACCGCCATATTCTGCGATCTTGTTGGCAGCAGTGATCGCCCTGCTGTTTTTTTTCAAGGCAGGACCCATTGCAGCCAATGACCCGTCTGTTCCTTTTCCAGGTGTCGTATCCGGTATTCTGGACCTCACCGATCACGATCTCTATTTGAATGGCAATATCCAGCTGGACGGGAAATGGCAGTTTTTCCAGGGGGTGACCCTGTCGCCGGCAGTCTTTTTGAAAACCGATCCCCCTGAGCCGGACGGATTTTACCCGGTTCCTGAATACTGGACATCCTATCCAGACCTGTCACTGCTCCCGGAAGGGGAGGCCACCTATCGGCTGCGGGTCCATATCATGAAAAAGGACAGGCCGGTCAGCCTGTCCATTCCGGAAATTTTCACCGAATACCGGTTGTTTGTCAACGGACATCTCATGGACAGCCACGGACGATTTTCAGATGGAAAAATCCGGTTTCTTTCACCCCGGATCTATACATTTTACAACAACCAGGACACCATCGAGATTCTTTTGAACATTGCCAATCAAAACCATGCCAACGCCGGTATCGGCCAGAGCTTTTTTCTGGGCTCTCCTGAAAACATTCATAAACAATACCGCCTGAACACCATCATCGAAATGATACTGGTTGCGGTCTGCCTTTTTGCCGGAATTTACCACTGCATCTTGTTCTCACTGCGCAAAAAAGAGAGGGAACTACTGTTTTTCGGTCTTTTCTGTATGTTACTGACCATCCGCACCCTGTTGACCGGCACCACGTTCATTACACAGGTGATACCGGACCTGTCTTTTGAGGCGGGTTCCCGGGCAGCCACCGCGGTCATACCCTTATGTGTCATGGCTTTTCAGACCTATGCCTTTTATTTTTTCAAGCCCGGTTTTCCCGTCACTGCCCACCGGCTGCTCCTGGGGCTGCACGGTCTGTATCTGATTGCGCCGCTGACCCTTTCCCCGATGATTTATTCAACCCTGTTCACCCCCTATCTGATGCTGACGATGGTGACCTGTCTGTTTCTGATGATCGTCAATATCCGATCTGTGATGAACCGGCACCCGTATGCCGTCATTTTCCTGGCCGGATTTGTGTTTGTCTTTGCCGGGGTGGTCAATGATACACTCCATTACATGCAGATCATCAACACGGGGTATCTTCTATCCTTGTGGTTTTCCTTTTTCATTATCGCCCAGTCGGTCATGCTGGCCATCAAATTTGCCAATGAACATAAAATGGTTGAAGCACTCTCCTTAAGGCTTCAAATCAGTGACCGGCTCAAAGATGAATTTCTCGCCAACACCTCCCATGAACTGCGGACCCCTCTCAACGGGATCATCGGTATCTGTGATTCCTTAATCGATGGTATCGCCGGCAGCCTGCCCGGCCGGGCCAGGGCCAATCTGAAACTGATTTCATCCAGTGCAAGGCGGCTGGCCAGTCTCATTGATGACATTCTCGATTACGCCCGGCTCAAAACCCGTGACATCACCCTGTCACTTAAAAACATTGATTTAAGACAAATCACTGAAGTGGTTTTGACGATTCTCAAAGCCACCGCCCCGTCAAGGAACGTTGAGCTGATCAATGATGTCAGCAGCGACTTTCCGACGGTCAGAGGGGATGAAAAACGGTTGCAGCAGATCCTTTTCAACCTCATCGGCAATGGAATCAAGTTCACGGAAAAAGGAACGGTCAGGGTCTTTGCCGAAGACAAAGGATCTGTTGTCATGGTCCACATACAGGACACAGGAAAGGGAATACCGGCACACAAGCTGAATGACATCTTCCATTCATTTGAGCAGGTCGACGGCACCCCGGTTCGAAACCATGGCGGCACAGGCCTGGGCCTGCCCATCACCCGGAAACTGGTGGAACTCCAGGGTGGGACCATCCAGGTGCAGTCTGTCGAAAACCAGGGCGCCACATTCTCCTTTACCCTTCAGAAAAGCTTGGCCGGAAAAAAACCAGATACGCCACCAATTATTCCATGGGAAACCCGTGACATGCCCGCAGAAAAAAACCAGATCACACATCATCCTGGAGGCACGGGGGAAAATATCCTGATCGTGGATGATGAAATCACCAATATCCGGGTCCTGGAAAATTTTCTTTACCTGGAAAACTACCGGTTCGACCATGCCACCCATGGCATTCAGGCCCTTGAGATGCTGGAAGACCAGGAATTCGACCTGGTCCTGCTTGACATCATGATGCCCCGCATGTCGGGATATGAAGTGCTCAACCATATCCGGAAAACCCGCACCGCCTATGAACTGCCTGTGCTCATGCTGACGGCGGGAAAACAGAACCGGGAAATGGTGGCCGCCTTTCATGCCGGGGCCAATGACTACCTGACAAAACCCATTGACCGCCTGGAACTGATCGCCCGCATCAAGACCCAGCTGTCGCTAAGCCATGCCGTGGACACGGCCTTAAAAAACGTGACCCTTGCCAACACGGATGAGCTCACCGGTCTTTACAACCGGCGGTTCATGATCCATTCCGGCAACCGGGAGTTCACCAGTACCCGGGTGTTGAACAAACCATTGTCTGTCATCATGCTGGACATCGATTTTTTCAAAGCCATCAATGACCGGCACGGCCATGCGGCCGGAGACCGGATACTACAGGACCTGGCAGACATTATCAAAAAAAATATCCGGGGGATCGACGTGGCGGTCCGGTATGGCGGAGAAGAGTTCGTAATTATCCTGCCGGGAACCACAAGCAAAGGGGCGGCCCAGGCCGCTGAAAAGATCCGGCAGATTGTGGAAAAAAGCCGGGTGCCGGCATCAGACAACCAGATCATGACCTATACCGTGAGTTTTGGTGTGGCATCGGTTCATGACCCGGCATCCTGTTTTGACGATCTGCTCAAAGAAGCGGACCGGATGCTTTATCAATCCAAAAAAACCGGTCGCAACAAGGTCACGGTATCGCCCCGGCAGCCGCAGAGGCAACCGCATGGATTCAACAGAAAAACAGATAAAATCGTAATGGCGGATCAATGAGAATACAAGCTTTCAGAAATTGGTTTGACCAGTATGTGGCAGGATTTACGGCGGGAGAGGACACTGCCCCGGATTTGGTGACAAACATCCACTTGAAAAAAGACCATTCAGAAAGGGTGGTCAAAGAGATGGCGTGGATGGCAGCGCAGCTGGACCTGGATAACAAAGCCCGGGACCTGGCTGCCGTCATGGCCCTGTTTCACGATATCGGCCGGTTTGAGCAGTATGCCCGGTACCGCACCTTTGTGGACCACAGGTCGGCAAACCATGCCGAACTGGGAGTGAAAGTTCTGCGGCAACACCGGGTGCTGGACGGTCTGCCCCCAGATCAGGCTGACCTGATCTGCCGGGTGATCTCCTATCACAACCGGGCTGCCCTGCCGGATGATGACACCGAAGAATGCCTGTTTTATGCCAGAATGCTGCGGGATGCGGACAAGCTGGATATCTGGCGGGTGCTCATCGACCATTACCAGCGCCAGGACCGGGACAACAACCCGGCGGTTGAACTGGGCCTGCCCGACACCCCGGATATCTCAG
This sequence comes from Desulfotignum sp., assembly GCA_021737695.1. Lineage (GTDB taxonomy): Bacteria > Desulfobacterota > Desulfobacteria > Desulfobacterales > Desulfobacteraceae > Desulfotignum. Next base: position 10,581 of record JAIPDL010000032.1, read on the forward strand.
ACCGGGTGTTTGCACATGTGGTGAACGCTCAGATCGTGGAAGCCCGGCATATCAGAAACCTGAACGATTTCAAACTGCTCCAGATCGGCTGGGTATTTGACATCAACTTTCTGCCGGCCCTGCAGCAGGTCAAAGACCGGGGCTATATCGAAGCCATCTGCCGGACCCTGCCCCCCTCCGACCATGTGACACGCATTGAACAGGCCGTGGCCACCTGGTTTCACAGAAAACTGCCGGCCATCTCAGCCAATCACACCCGGGCCGGCACCTGAATCACCCTGCACTTTCCTGTTTCCGGCGCCGGCCGATGGCATCCGCCATCTTCATGGCATTGACAATCAATCCCGGTGTTCAGGGACCTGTTCTGCCGGAAGAAATCCTGAATCCACGGTTATTTTGCTTCAGGATAGGCAAGCTCAGGATCCACTTTGTACGTCCACGGAAGCCCTTCGTTTTTCCAGCCACCCAGCATCCGCTTTCCGTCAAAGACACTGTCCTTGTTTTTCACCTTATCCCCTTCAAATCCCCCCATCATGTTGTAAATTTTATCCGCCGGCCACTGGGCCTCTATCGCTGCCAGGTTTACGGCATCGCAGGAACGTCCCCCGCTTCGGCACATAAAAATCAGGGTATCGGTAACAGGATTGAACCGCTTTCTGAGATCCTCTGAAAAATGCTCATTCAATGCCATGCCATACCCTTTGCTGGTATGCTTTCCTGTCCAGAACCGGACCGGCACATGATAGGCAATCGTTGGATGGCCGATCAGGACATACTCCGGCCGGGACCGGACATCCACAATAAAGACATTGGCCTGCTCCTTCACCATCTGGTAGGCCTGGGTGGGCGTGACATCACCGCCTTTGTGTCCTTCATTTTTTACCGGATAGGTCAAAGTGACGTCTGCCGCATACCCAAAAGAAGCCACCAATGTGAAAATCATAACAACAGCTATACACAGAAAATGACGGTTTTTCATTTTTTTCTCCTTTGAGAATGGTTTGTAAAAAATACCGGTACTGTTTTTGACCTGTTACAAAGGGCGGGGAGGAGGCCTCTGCCTTTTCACACGCCTTTCATCTTTTGAGTTATCTGGAAAAAGCCGGGGTGTAGGCCGCAATATACGATTCCGAGAAGTGTTCACCGCGAAACTGGTCCAGGGCCTGGGGCAGGACAGCCATAAACGCGTCCACCACCCGGCTGTCAAAGTGCTCGTCCCGTTCGCTTTCCAGAATCTTGACGGCCCGTTCCAGGGGCATGGCCTGGTGGGACATCACCTCATCCTTGTCATACTTGGGATAGTCCCGGGGAGAGGTCAATGCATCAAACACATCTGCCACGGCCATGATTCTGGACCCCAGGGGCAGGTCCTCACCTGCGAGGCCTTCGGGATATCCTTTGCCGTTATATTTTTCATGGTGATAACCCGCAATCACGGGCACCTCTCTGAGGGCAGCCGGAAACCGGAACTGTTTCAGAATCTCCCGGGTCTTGACCGGATGAATGTTCATCTCCATCCGCTCTTCATCTGTAAAACGGCCATTTTTCAGCAAAACCTTGTCCGGGACGGCAATTTTCCCGATGTCATGAAGCAGGGCCGCATATTCGAGAACCAGAAGATCTCCCTGGCTCAGGCCCATTTGACGGGCAATCAACAGCGAATACGCTGTGACCCGCTGGGAATGGCCATGGGTTAAATGATGTTTGGCATCGACGGTGGCGGACAGGGTTCGTATCGAGCTTTCAAACGAGGCTTCTACTTCATCCATGAGAAAGGAATTTTCCAGCGCGATGGCGACCTGGGAAATCAGGCCCTGGAGCAGGCTCTCATCCGCTTTGTTGAACCGGGTCCCATCCGTCTTGTTGATCACCTGAATAATTCCGATCCGTTTGCCGGTCCGGTTGTGAATGGGCATACACAACATGGAGCGGGTCCTGAAATCGTTCCTGATATCAAACTGCCGGCTGAAATAGGGCAGTTCCCAGGCATCTTCCACATTAATGATTTCCCCGGTCTGTGCCACCCGGCCACAGACCCCCTGACCAAACGGCAGCCGGATAGGTTCCACCTGTTCCGCTACTTTGGTCCATACCTCCTTTTTTTCGTCATCAATGATATACAGGCTGCTCCGCTCCGCTTTCATGGCGTCGGTCAGCTTTTGAACAATCAGATGGAACAAGGTGTTAAAATCCAATTCCGATCCCAGATCCTCGGCCACGGCCAGATGGGTGGACAGCCGCTCTCGCAGATTTTTTTCACGGGTGAACAACTGCTTTTTTTCATGGTGGAACCGGCTGAGCATCGTTCCGGCCAGTATCAGAAAACAGGCCCATGCAATCACGTTCAGGTATAAATTCAGACGGGTCTGTTCAAAGAAAAAGGACTCGGGGGACAGGGTCACAAAAACAAGCACCCATGCCGCACACAGCAGTGCTCCCAGAATTGTGCGCCGGATTCCGAGGAGAACCGAAGCCAGAAACACCGGGATATAATAGAAATTTAAAAATGCCAGTTTATAGGGAATCAGGTAGTTGAGAATCCCCACACTCACCAGCACCGTCAGAACAAAAACGGACTCAAAATTCTGGACAAGATATTGTTTTATTTTTGGGATCATTGTCTATCACAGTATCCAGATTCAAACAGCTGATAATTAGGGGTTTGTCTGGTGTTGCCCTGCCACAATGAGAACATATCAATAATGGCAGTTTCTATCCCATAAGTCAACAGATTCAGATCCTGGCATCCTCTGTTCCATGCGCATCATCCTGAACAGATAAATGTCTTGCTTTTTATTCAAAAAACCGGCATGATGCAGTTCACTTTTTCAACCACAGGATGTTTTTCCTGTGGTTTTTTTATTTCGATAACAAGGAAGTTGATATACATATGATCTGTGCAAACAATATCGCCCTGGCTTATGGCAAACAGGTGCTGTTCAAAGATGTAAACATCATGTTCAAACCTGGAAACTGTTACGGGCTTATCGGGGCCAACGGTGCGGGAAAATCCACTTTTTTGAAAATTCTGGCCAAAGAGATTGAACCGGATGCCGGCGACATCAGTGTGGGCCCCAAAGAAAGAATTGCCGTGTTACGACAGGATCACTTCGCCTTTGATACACACGAGGTGATGGATACGGTCATCATGGGGCACAAAAAACTGTATGCGGTCATGGCTGAGCGGGAAGCATTGTATGCAAAGCCTGATTTTTCAAATGAAGACGGTCTCAGGTCCGGAGAACTGGAAATTGAATTTGAGGAAATGAACGGATATGACGCAGAGTCTGAAGCAGCGGTCCTGCTCAAAAATCTGGGGATTGCAGAACCATTGCACACCAGAAAAATGAAAGAGCTGGAGGGCGGTGAAAAAGTGCGGGTCCTCCTGGCCCAGGCCCTGTTCGGAAACCCGGATGTGCTGTTGCTTGATGAGCCCACCAACAATCTGGACATTCACTCCATCGCCTGGCTTGAAGACTTTCTGTACCGGTTTAAGAATACCGTCATTGTGGTATCCCATGACCGGCATTTCATGAATCAGGTCTGCACCCACATTGCAGATATTGATTTTAATAAAATTGCCGTGTATGCGGGCAATTACGATTTCTGGTACCAGGCCAGCCAGTTGAACCTGACGCAAAAACAGGCGGATAACAAAAAGATCACGGACCGGGCCAATGAACTCAAGACCTTTATCCAGAGATTTTCTTCCAATGCATCCAAATCCAAACAGGCCACGTCCAGAAAAAAACTGCTGGAAAAACTGACCCTTGAAGACATGCCCGTGTCATCCAGAAAGTATCCGTTTGTCCGGTTTGCCCCGGAACGGTCCTGCGGCAATATTATCCTTGAAGTGGAAGGACTTTCCAAGACCATTGACGGGGAAAAGATTCTTGACAATGTCAGTTTTACCGTCAATAAAAATGACAAAATCGCTTTCATGGGAAATAACAGCCTGGCCAAAACCACCCTCTTCCAGATCATTGCAGGCGAAATGGAACCGGATAACGGCCGTTACCGGTGGGGAACCACCATCAGCCATTCCTATTTTCCCAAAGAGCACCAGGGGTATTTCAACGGAAACCTGAACCTGATTGAATGGCTGCTTCAGTTTGCCCCGCCCAAAGAGGGAGAAAGCTTTGCCCGCCGGTTTTTGGGGCGCATGCTCTTTTCAGGGGAGGAAGCTCTCAAAACCACGGATGTGCTTTCCGGCGGAGAAAAGGTGCGCTGCATGCTTTCCCGCATGATGCTTGCCCGATCCAATGTCCTGATCCTGGACGAGCCCACCAATCACCTGGATCTCGAATCCATCACGGCATTGAATAACAGCCTGATCGATTTTCCCGAGGTGGTGCTTTTCACCTCCCATGATCATGAGTTTGTGAATACGCTCGTCAACCGGGTCATCGAGCTCACACCCGCCGGCATTATCGACCGGTTGATGCGCTTTGATGAGTATGTGGCGAGTGCGGAAGTAGCAAAAACAAGAGAATTGATGGTAAAAAAGGCGGCGTGACATAAGGTCCTGGCCCGGCAGGTGATGGTAAATCAGTGTTGGACTGGGGCTCCCAGTAAAGCGGAGAGCGGCTGATGGGATAAATTTGATTTTTAATAAAAAATTATGGTTTGAACTTCTGAATTTGAAGATCTTTTAAGACCTTGTAGTGTTTATCATTTGCAGTAAGTATCGGTTCTCCGCAAGAGATGGCTGTTGCCCCGATAAGTAATAATGACTTCTTCTCCCCGGTTCACTGCGCTTAAAAGTTCTTTTGAATAAAATCGAAGATCTTTTGCCGTGGCTTCCATAAAATGCTCCATTCTTTAAGTTTACATTTCAAAATATAAACTTCATCACGGGATTGGTCAAGCAACCTTTTGGCAAGAACTTTAAAAAAAATCGGTTATATATGGCCACTGGTCGCATATGATCTTTTTTTTATGACTGTGCATGGCAACCCGATAGTACGCTTATAATGGATTGATTAAACGAAATCAGTTAGATATGGAATACAACCCTGCATGTTACAACGCTGGCACAAAGATTGAAGTAACAAGAAAGAATGAAACGTTTACCCCATAATCGATTCCATGAACGGATGAAATATCGGTTCATGCAAACCAGGAAAGGATGAAGTCATGCAAATTGATATCTCATTACAACCGATAATTTCTATTCTCGCCGGCGTATTAATTTTTGTTATGCCGAAATTATTGAATTATATCGTTGCCGGTTATCTCATTATTATCGGCGTGCTCGGGTTGCTCCAATGACCGGCCGATGTGATATCGCCCATCATCGTGTTTTGGATAAGAACGTGCAATTCTCCATTGATTCATCAGGAAAGATCGTGCTGAAAAATTTGATCGGTGTCATTACAGGTGTCTGCCAGCTCCAGTACACTTCTGTGGTGCGTAAAAAGCAGGACCTGGATGCGCCTTGACAGTTGTGCCAGCACTTCCAGGCAGACCCGGGTGCGGTGATCATCAAACCCGATCAGGATATCATCCACGACAAAGGGCATGGGTTCCCCCTTTTTCAGATGCTGCTCCAGCGTGGCCATGCGCAGGGCCAGATAGAGCTGGTCCCGGGACCCGTCACTCATGCCATCGATGGCCACCTCCTGATCGTCCGGGCGGACACCCAGCAGCACCGGCTTTCCGGAAGCATCCAGTTCATCCCTCAGACCTGCGTAAGAGCAACGTGTCAGCTTTGAAAACAGTTCCCCGGCCCTGCCTAAAACAGGGGCCTGATTTTCTTTTCTGTACGCTTCGATCTGCTGTTCGAGGATCAGGGAAGCGATCTGGAAGCGCAGATACTGCTCGGCATTTTCCGTGATGCTGGAAAGGTGTGATTCTGCTTCTTCAGACGCGCCGGCCGCCAGGGCACTCCCGTCATTCTGCCGGATATCATGCTGAATGGTCTGCCGCTGGTCCCGCAGCGTGTCTCTCTCGGATTGAAGCTCTCTGAGCTCACTGGATATTCTGTCTATGTCCCCTTCAATACCGTCAATGTCAGAACGGTTCACCTCTTTTTCCAGCGCGTCAATGCCGAACCCGTCCCCATTGCGGTTCAGTTCCTGTTCCAGGGCCTCAACCTGTTTTAGCAGGTCCCGTTTACGGGTTGATTTTTCACCGGCCTCGATCAGTTCGTCCACCGTATCCACCCCGGCCCGGGTTTTCAGTTCTTTGATCTTTTCCTGTGACTGGCGGATGGTGATGGTGACATCTTTGATCTCCTGGTTTTTTTCGTCCACCTGTTCTTTGATTTTGATCAAACTGGCCCGGGCTTCCCGGGCCGCATTCAGGTCCCGATGGAGTTGGCCGGCAATTGTCAATGCATCCCGGTCCTCTGTCTTTATTTCCATACTTGCGGCAAGTTCGTAAACGCGTCTGTGAAATACCTCACTGACTTTGTCCATGCCGTAAATTCGTTTACGCAGCTCTTCAGACTGATCAAATTTTTTAAAGAACGACACCAGGTGATCAAAGGTTTCCATGGCGGTTTCCGGGTGGGCATCCGGTTTCAGCCCCAGTCCGGAAATGGCTTTTTCCCATTCACCCGTCCAGGTGATCAACTCAGATTCAACCGTTTTCAGGTCATCCCGGGTCCGCTTCAGCCGGATGTGCAGGTCTTTCAGCGACGCTGCCGTTTTATGACGTCTGTCCCGGGCTTCCTGCTCTGTGTCAATGCGCTGTTCACACAGGGAAATCAGTGCTTCCAGGCTCTTTCCCTGAATGTTTGCCGACGGATCAAACCCGGCGATCTGGCGTGACATCGATCGCTTCAGATGATCACATTCTTCCCCCAGTTTTCTTTCTCTGGCTGAAATCTCCTTTGCCGCATGCATCTTTTCGATCAGTCGTTCCGCTTTCAGCACCCACTGCTTCATTTCCCGGGGGGTGCCGGCAGCGACATTCAACGGATTCCAGATGGCGGCCCATCGGTTGTCCAGACCCGCCCGGGCTTGTGTTATCTTTTCTAAAACCGTTGACAGATCAGCGATGCGAGAGGTCATGTGATCAATTGCCGCTTCCAGGCCAGCCCGTTTCACCACCTGGTCCGCATCCAGTCTCAGGCGGTCGGATATACGGTCTGCCAGCGCAACCTTTTTTTCATACACGGCCGGTAAATCAGACTCCTGGGTATCACTTGAAAGACGGCCGCCGACATCCCGCTGCTCGATATATGTCTGTTTGATCAAGGCCCATCCCTGATCACGGTCTTTTCGGGATGCCTCCAGATCTGAAATTTTGGGCACGTCTTCCTTTAACAGCAGCGCTTTTAACTCCTGTTCCGCCTGCCTTTTTTCCGCTTTGATCTCCTGTTTTTTTTGGGATGCGGTTCTGGATTGCTCCATGAGATCATCGGTCTCTTTTTCAAACCGGTCCAGGGTTTCAGCAACCGGCAGCCCCATGGATAACAGGGCGTCTGCATCCCTGTGAAAGTTCCCCAGTCTTGCAAATTCGTTTTCGCAGGCGGCTTTTTCCTGTGCCGCCTGTGTTGTCATGTCATTCAGGCGCTGCTCGATGTCGCCGGCTTTGCGTGCTGAGGCAACGGCCGCTTTCAACTCTGTCAAATCGATGTCACCTGCCGGCAGGTTTTCCAGTCTGCTTTCAAGCGATTTTATTTCGTCCTGGAGATCCTTTACTGCAGATTTGTATCCGTCCTGTTTCTGGATGAGCAAACTTTTTTTCCGGGCCAGTTCCGAGATCCATTTTTTATTGTTGAGAAACGGCCTGAGATGATCGGCGTCATCCAGACCCTTGTCCGGCCGGATCCCCTTGAGCAGGGTTTGGGCTTCATTTCGCAGCAGCCGCCGTTTTCCATCCTGACCGGGCCGGTCGGCCAGGGTTTTTTCAACTGCACCGAGTTCTTTGTAGAGCCGTGAAATGGCATCCTCATTTTTCAGCAAATCCTTTCGAACCCGCAAAGATCCGGATTCCTTATTCAGGGCATCCCGTCTGGCCTCGAGGCGTTCTTTTAAATCCAGTGCGTGTTGAAGCGTTTCTCCGGCTGTTTTCAGCTGATCTGAAAAATCTTCCGGCAGCAGCAGTACCGTGCCCAGAGCGTCCATTTTCGCCAGACAGCTTCGTCGCTGGGCCAGGGCCCCTTTGACACGGTTGATTCTTTCCAGACCGCTTTTCTGTTTGTTCTTTTCATCAATCTTTTGTTCCACCTCATGGATCGCGGCACTGGTCGTGGATAAATCTTTTTGCAGCGCTTTCCAGGTAGAAACGGGCAGGGAGGCTTCCCGCATCCTTTTCAACGCATCTTTATATTCTGAGATAGCCCTGTTCAGGACGGCTTTGGATCCCCGGGGCTTGAAGATATCAACGGCACTGTTCTGCATCTCCATCAATATATCCCGAAGGTTTGCCGTCCCGGCCGCTGCACTGAACAACGCCTGGCCCAGGTCCCCGGACTGTTCCAGCAGCTCCCGGCCGCCGGCAATCAGTCTTTCATGGTCAATCCCCCAGAGTCGGGTGAAAATGGTTTCATCGATACCCGATGGAAGAAACCGTCTGAACCGGGTTTCATCCAGGGGCTCGTCACTGCCATATTCCAGCAGGGTGTCTTTATTTCCTTTTCTCCGGATAAATTCGATTGTTTCTCCGGTGGAGAGCTGCAATTCCCCGCCGATCCTGAGCTGGGGATTTGCATGAACAAAATTATCGCCGGTTCTGGCGGGAATACCGAACAGCCAGTTGGTCAAAGCCCGCAATGAAGTACTTTTTCCGGCTTCGTTATCCCCGTAAATCAGATGCAGGCCCTGATCCCCCTCTGACAGGTCCAGGGATTTTTCTGTAAACCGGCCGAAAGCAATGAGGTCGAGGCGGTTGATTCTCATTTTTCCTCTCCGGTTGCCAGCAGTCTGCCGATCAGCATTTTTTTGGCTTCCCTGGTGATCCGCTCAAGGACCTGTCTGTCGCTCAAATCCAGGATGGACCCCGTGCCAAAGGCTTCCGGCGGCACTTTCTGCCGGAGTTCCGCTAGTTTGTCTTCCAGACCGTCTATCTGACCCGGATCCTCAGGGGTTGAGACAATGGCCCTGAGCAGTTGTCCCGGAGATGTGTCATCGGCCAGAACGGTTTCCAGATCATACTTTCCCAGGGTCCTGTTTTCAACCCGTTCAATCCAGACATCATCGCCGGCGGTTTCAGCCCCCAGCGCTTTGATCTGCTGTTCCAGTTTTTCCGGAAACGCGGCCAGGTGATCAGACAGTTTTGTGGCCCCGGTCAGTCGTATTCTCATCGCCAGGGGCCTGTCTTCTGCCTGTGCCCGTTCCTGTTCAATGGTTTCCCGGACTTTTTCCAGGACATCCCGGAGGTCTTCCATATCGGTCAGATCGATTTGGGTCAGGGTCCACCGCAGAACATCCAGAGACACGGGTTCCATCTGTGTGACGGCATCTTCCTCAACCGTGACCTTCACACAGCCCTTGGGACCGCTTTCCCGGATATGGCGGCCCTGTATGCATCCAGGGAACACCACAAAAGGATCTTTAGAAACGATTTCCTGCTTGTGGACATGCCCCAGGGCCCAGTACTGGTAATTTTTTGCGCGCAGATCATCCAGGGTGCAGGGTGCATAGGCGGCATGGCCCTCCCGGCCGTCGAGACTGGTATGCAGCAGCCCGATATTGAACATGCCTTTGAGGCCCTGACAGAATCCCGCCGCCAGGTTTTCATCCACATGCCGGGCTTTAAAACTGCGTCCATGAATGGCAACGGAACAGTCTTCCAGTGTGACTGTTTCCATTTTGCCGGCTGAAAAAATCTTCATGTTGGCAGGCGTCTGTATCGCTTTGGTCATTCGGTTAGCGGCATCATGATTTCCTGCAACCGCAAATACCCGTATGCCGTGCTGATTCAGTCTCCCCATTTGCCGGCTTAAAAATATCCCGGTGCTGTAGTCTTTCCAGTCCCCATCATAGAGATCTCCGGCCAGCAGCACAAACGCCGCTTTTTCTTCGATGGCCAGATCCACCAGGTTTTTGAACGCTCTTCTGCATGCGTCCCGAATGGCATCAACCGGCGCGGACTCATATCTGGACAGCCCGCGCAACGGGCTGTCCAAGTGAATATCCGCCGCATGAATGAATTTAAACATGATTGCTCCTTAGGGTTCACCCGCCACCGGCATCCCAGGCCGGTATTTCTGCATGCGGCTGAATCATATCATATCTAAACCCGCACGACTTCAAAAAATTCCAATTCCACATACCTTTATACCTTCGGATCTCAATCGCCGGCAGATCCACTACCCAAAGAAAATTCGTTCATATTTTTCCGTGGCAGCCTTCCCTTGTGCATACAGCTGGTGCCATTCCAGGGGAACCGGCCAGCCGCACTGCATTTTGCCAGGGCCGATAATCTCAATTTTCATGCTGAATTCGCCTTTTTCAATTTAATATCTTTCACCATTGTGTACCAGCCACTGGCACCCCATGATACCCTTGATCCACCTCAGGCGTATCAATAATTAAGTTGCGTTTTACAACTCTGAATGGTATTTTACAACTAACTACTATCAAGGAGGTTATCATGGCAACCGCAGTAAAAATATCAGATGAACTGTTTAAAAAAGCAAAAACAAAATCAAAAGTGTATAAAAGATCCATCGCCGGCCAAATTGAATATTGGGCAAAAATAGGCCAATTGATTGAAGAAAACCCGGACCTCCCTCTTTCCTTTATTCAAGACATTTTAGAAGGAAAAGAGCAAATTAAAGCAGGACAGGGGACTCCATATGTATTTGGAGAAGGTGAATGACCCGAATATTTGAAATAATCCAGTCACCGATTTTTGCCAGACAAAAGAAAAAATTACACAAAAAACAAATCAAAGATCTGGACAAGGCTGTCAAATCGATTTATCAACATCCAGACATCGGGGTTGCCAAAACAGGGGATTTACAGGGTGTCCGGGTATTTAAGTTCAAATCACAGAATCAACAGTTATTGTTGGCTTACGAAATCGTTGAATCGATATTATATCTTTACACTTTCGGATCTCATGAGAATTTCTATAGAGCTTTGAAAAAGTATCTGAAAGAATAACCCTCTTTTTCCAGTCATTGTTTTTATTCCATCGCCGGCCAAATTGAATATTGGTCAAAACAAGTTATTTACCAAAAAATTCACCTGATTTTATCAACAAATCGAGATCGCCTTCAACCGTGTATTTTTGCGCCATAAACATTTTCGCCCCGTCTGATCAGCGACAGTTATAATCCCCGTTCGTAAAATATCCTGATATATCTGACACTGGACAATATCAGGGCCAGACCGATGCCGATGTACAAGATTGCCAGTTCCTTTTTCGGAATCATTGAATGACGCAGCAGGCCTCCCATGATCACCATACCAGCGATCATCAGATAACTCTTCCAGGGGATAAAGGCAAACAAACACCGCATCCCATTCATATGATGGATTCGCTTCAGGTTTTTATCAACGATCTTCAAAAATTTAAAATGGTGGACAAGCAGGGCCAGCAGCACACCGGCACCCGCACACAGATAACGGTCTGTTACAGATGCCGCTGACAGCCATGAACAGGCCAACGACAAAAGCATGATGCCGACACCGGCCCAGACAATCCCTGCAAGAAATATCAGAAACGTGTTCTTTACTGCCGGTTTATATTTGTCAAAAAGATATGCAGACAAATTCTTCTTCAATTTTATTTCGAAGCCCTTTAATGTTTAATAACGTTTGCTCAAAATATTGTCTTTGCAATACAAAAAAGCGCAGTTATTTTGTCTTTGCCTTGCTTTTCAAAGGAAAATTATCATTTCTGCATTTTTATGTCAATTTCATCAGATGATTTCAAAAAATAGATGCCGGATCCCCATCCCCCGCCCCGCCTGGTCTCCTCAAACATCTCCACAGGCATGGGGCCGTTCAGTTCCCATACCACCTGCATGCCCGGTCTCATTTGACAAACCCTCAAAAATACATAATAATTTCATCTTTTTAAATCAGGGTGGGGGGAGTTGACACCCCTGATGGCAGATAATGATTATAAACAAACAGGACAGACATACTAGTGGCATCCATCGAAATTGATGAGGATCAGGACACGCTGACGGCCATACGGCACTGCATACCCGTGCTGGAGCAACTGGTTCAACAGTCGGAACTGCTGGCAAAATTATCGGAGAATGACCGTGTTGCCTTGCTTTCTGCGGCAGGGAAAATTGCCCGGCCCGGTCCGGAAGAGCTACAAAAGCGCAAGAAGGACAAAAAACAGCGTAAGCGCAGGGCAATTGTGGAAAAGGAAAAGCGGGTGAGGGCTGCCACCGGTATCCGGAAGGCAAGGGAAACCACAGTGTTTACGGCGCCCCTGAAGATTTCAGGTCCTGTTTCGGTGTCGGAAGAGACCGGGCAGACATTGACGTCTCCCCGAAACTGCTATGTATGCAAGGCCGCGTTTAAACAGGTCCATCACTTTTACGATACCATGTGCCCGGAATGTGCGGAATTCAACTATCAGAAACGCTTTCAGACCGCATCCCTCAAGGGTCAGGTGGCATTGATCACGGGGTCCCGCCTTAAAATCGGATACCAGGCCACCCTGATGATGCTCAGGGCCGGGGCGACGGTGATCGCCACGACCCGTTTCCCCAAAGATTCCGCCCTCCGGTTTTCAAAGGAGGATGATTTTTCCAACTGGGCCCACAGGCTCCAGATTTACGGTCTGGATCTGAGACATACCCCGAGTGTGGAACTGTTCTGTGATTATATCAAGGATACCTATCAGCGGCTGGATATTCTGATCAATAATGCGGCCCAGACCGTCCGGCGGCCACCTGGATTTTACGCCCATCTCATGGAAAATGAGACCCGGGAGATGAGACTTATGCCTGAGAATGCTCAGGCGCTTCTGGGGCAGTATGGCCAATGCATCTCCCGGCTGGGGTCCGGCCGGTCGGAAAATACCGGAGAGGAACAAGCCCTGCCCGTGACCTGGAACGGATCGGCACCCGGGGTGGGGCTGCGCATGTCAGCACAATTGTCCCAGATTCCCTACGCCTACGACCATTCTCTGGATGTGCCCGAGGTGTTCCCTGCAGGCAGACTGGATGCAGACCTCCAGCAGATGGATCTGCGCAAGACCAACTCCTGGCGGTTGCGGCTGGGGGAAATTCAGACATCTGAAATGCTGGAGATCCAGCTGGTCAACTCCGTGGCGCCCTTTGTGCTGTGCAACCGCCTGGCAGAGCTGATGAAGCAGGACAACACCGGGCAGAAACATATTGTGAATGTCTCGGCAATGGAGGGCAAGTTCCTGCGGTTTAAAAAGGGCAGCCGCCATCCCCACACCAACATGGCAAAGGCCTCCCTGAACATGCTCACCCATACGGCGGCCAGTGACCTGGCCAAATACGGCATTTACATGAATGCTGTGGATACGGGCTGGGTAACGGATGAGGATCCGGCAGCCCTGGCAAAACAAAAACAGGACGATCATGATTTCCAGCCCCCGCTGGATATTGTGGACGGGGCAGCCAGAATCTGCGACCCGTTTTTCCACGGGATCATTACGGGAAAACACTGGTGCGGCAAATTTCTAAAGGATTATTTTCCCATTGACTGGTAGGAGACGTCCACTGTCGCTGACGTTTTGGATGACTATAAATAAAAAATCGGCACCTTTGATATTACCATGATTTCGTGGCTATCCAGATGGTATGAACGGGACCTTTTTTAGGGGTTCTGCCCCTGACTTTTTTTTCAAGGACATGAAAAAAAGACTTCTTCAGTCTCTGTATAAAACCTGTGTCCGGTGACGATGACCAGACTGCAACCACACCACCGGGCCGTAACGCACGGTGTATCATGGAAAGTCCTGACATGCTGTATAGTCCCACATTTGATTTCTGGGTCAAACCGGCCGGGCCATTGTCCACATCCAGAAGAATAGCATCAAAGGCTGATGTGTTGTCATTGATGATGGTTACAACATCTTCAATAACCACCGAAACACGCGAATCCTTGAGGGGATCACCTGCGAACGCTCCCAACACGTTTTGATTCCATTCGACGACGGATGGCACAAGTTCAGCAACAAGAACATCCGCATCACAAGGCAGCAGCCCCCATCCCCGGAGCAATAAATGGTGAACCTTCACGTTTCAATTGTGATAAAATCAGACCTGTGAGCATACCAGCGTTGTTCAGCCGATAAGCGTTCAAATTTAAAATTATCAGAGCTTCGGTCTGAAATTCTTGTGATTGGCATTTTTTATTTTCCCAATTTAAAAAATATTGATTCCCACTGAATTTTTTCAAGATGGCCGAGCCCGTTGATATACCTGGATCTGAATATAAAACCGGCTGTCAGTGGGTCAAAATCTTGCTGATGAAATCTGCGGCCCGGTCGGTTCTGGGGTTGTCAAAAAAATCAGTTGGTTTGCCGGTTTCAATGATCTTGCCAAAATCCATAAACAGGACCCGGTCCGCCACTTTTCTGGCAAATCCCATTTCATGGGTGACAACGCACATGGTCATGCCTTCGGACACCAGGTTCACCATGACGTCGAGCACCTCGCCGATCATCTCGGGATCCAACGCTGAGGTGGGTTCATCAAACAGCATGATTTTAGGAGACATGGCCAGGCCCCGGGCAATGGCCACCCGCTGCTGTTGCCCGCCGGACAGCTGTGCCGGATGCGCCCCGGCTTTATCGGTGAGCCCCACCTGGGTGAGTTTTTCTCTGGAGATTTTTTCAGCCGCGGCAGTGGACATTTTTTTAACGTTCACCGGGGCCAGCATCACGTTCTGGAGCACTGTCATGTGGGGATACAGATGAAACTGCTGGAACACAAAGCCGATGTCGGCACGCAGTTTGGTGAGGTTTGTTTTTTTGTCGTGTACGGGCACACCGTCAACAACAATCTCGCCTTCCTGAATGGTTTCCAGGCGATTGATGCACCGGATCAGGGTTGATTTCCCCGACCCGCTGGGACCACAAATCACCAGCACTTCCCCTGCATCGATGTCCAGGTTGATGTCATTGAGTACATGGAGTTTGCCGAACCATTTGTTCACATTCTTGAATTCGATCATCTTGTGTCCTTAAACGTTTATACCGCCATTCTGCGCTCCAGGTAGTTGGACAGCAGGATCAGGGGGTATGAAATTACAAAGTACAGGGCCCCCACCAGGGAAAAGACCATGAGGCCTTCGGGGATTCGCATCACGGTGACCCATCCCACCCGGGTCAGTTCCATCACACCGATGACCGACACCACGGAGGTGTCTTTGATCAGCAGCACATACTGGCCCACCAGGGGCGGCAGGATGACTTTCATGGCCTGGGGGATGACCACCAGACGCAGCTGCTGGATCAAGGTGAGACCGGATGCGGTGCCCGCCTCCCACTGGCCTTTAGAGATGGCGCTGATGCCCCCGGCCACAATTTCGCAGATAAAGGCCGATCCCATGATGGCCATGGCCAGAAGAGCCGCTTGAAAGGCCTTTAACTGTATCCCCCATTCCGGCAGAATAAAAAACACGATAAACACCTGGACCACAAAGGGGGTGCCCCGGACAAACGCCACATACACCCCGACAAGGCGTTTGAGTATGATATTTTTGCCGGAGCGCAAAATCCCGAAGATAAATCCCAGAATGGTACAGGTGAACAGGCTGATAAAGGCGATCTGGGTGGTCATCCACAACCCTTTGAGAAAAAAGGGAAAAATTTCCACAATCCGGCTGAAATAAAATGCCATCATAATTAATACGCCTCCCTGAATATCAGTTTTTTCTGGGACCAGTCTGCCAGGGATTTGAGGCAGAAATAGATACACATGTAAAAGAATGCCACTGTTAAAAAAGCTTCCGTGGGCATGAACCGCTCAGATGTCATCGTCTGGCCGCACCGGGTCAACTCCATCACGGAGATCAAAGACAGCAGGGCTGAATCCTTCACCAGGACGATGGACTGGCCCAGCAGCGGGGGCACGGTGACACCCAGTGCCTGGGGCAGGATTATGAACCGCATGCGCTGAAAATAATTCAACCCGGAAGACACCCCGGCTTCGATCTGGCCGTCATCCACGGAGGTGATGCCGGCACGAATGATTTCAGCGATATAGGCCCCGGAATTGAGCATCAAAGCGATGATCCCGGTCTGGATCTCAGGCACCCGGATCCCCAGTGTGGGCAGCCCGAAATACAGAAAATAGATCTGCACCAGCAACGGTGTGGACCGGATGATCTCGATATAGGCAATGGCCGGATATTTGAGCAGTTTGATGGACGAGATCCTGCCGGCACAGGCGATGGTGCCGGTCACCAGGGCAAGTATGATGGATACGATGGAAATTAAAAACGTGGATCGAAGCCCGGTTAAAAATAGGGGCAGGTATTCGAAAATGATTCTAAAATTAAAGTCAGCCAGCATATGATCATCCCTTTTGCCGGGGCGCATGTCCGAAATACAACTGGTTTTTCGGACATGCGCCGTTCATAATACCATGTTCCGCTGAGGCGAAATGCTGTTCAAAAAATGGCTGGTTAACGGATCAGTGGTCTTTTTTCCAGTCGATTCCTTCCATCCAGTAGGCGATATTTTTGTCATAGTTGCCGTTGGCCCGAATGGTTTCAAAATAAAGGTTGATCCATTGCCAAAGGTTTACAGAATCATGGTTGACGGCAAAAGAAAGAGGGGCTTTACCTCCCATACGTTTATCCAGAAGCCGGATGGAGTTGGGCGGGAAATCTGGAAGAGCAGTGAGAACTGCCAGATCATCATTAACACCGGCATCCACATGGCCTGCAAGCAAGGCCTGGATAATCATCCTGCCACCACCTTTGTAGGATTTGATCTTGGCCTTGGTCAGGTTTTTTTTGGCAATGGTTTCACCGGTGGAACCCAAAAGGACCCCAACCGTTACGTCAGATTTATCCACGTCTTCAAGGGTCTGATAGCTGGCGCCAGTCTTAGTAAAAATACAGGTCTGAACATACATCCAGGGATCAGTAAAGGAAATTTTGAGAGCACGTTTCAGGGTGGGGGTCATGTCAGCTGCCAGGATGTCGGCTTTCCCTGACAAAAGGGCAGGAATCAGGCCGTCCCAGTCAAAATCCAGGACCACCATCTTGACGCCCATAGCCTCGGCCATGCCTTTGGTAAAATCAACCATGGCGCCGGCATGTTCTCCATGCTTGTCAACAAAAGCATAGGGGGCGGCGCCGGACTGGACCGCCACCCGAAGTTCTCCGCGTTTTACAATGTCTGTCAGGGTGCCGGCAAAGGTGATCGCGCTAAAGCACAGCACAGCAGCCAGTGCAAGGACCAGTGAGAAGATTTTTTTTTGACGCATGTTTTTTCTCCTTTTTTAACAGTTTGGTATAATATAAGCGGCACAATACCGCAGTCTGCTGTAACCGGTTTGCTGCAAAAAGGGCAGGCGCATCAATCTCCCGGGGCCGTCAGGTCTTCAGTGACAAAAATACCCCTTTTTTTCAGGCTTTCCAGAAACAGCACATCAGGTATATGGATCATGGGCGAAAGCACCCCGGTGTCAGTGATCTGTTTTCTGGCGATCATTTTGGCCGCAATGACCGCTGAACAGGCAACCCCCTTGCTCATGGCCATCAATCCAGTGTCCAGGTCCCGCTCAATGATCATGGTGGAGGTCAGTTGCATTTTTTTGCCATCAATCACGCCTTCAAATATATTGAGCATAGCCACCAGGTCTTTTTCATCATCCTGGTAAGTCAGACGGGGCGCCAAAAATCTGTCCATAAAATCCATGGGGGATACTGTGCCGTCTCCCAGTCCCGGAACCGGGGTTTCATCCAGGAATCCCAACGCTTTGAGGGGCCGCCAGAAAGCGGCCCACCCGGGCCAGCGCAGAGAATATCTGCCCGTGGTGGCAATGGTGTCTGAAATGCCCATGCGATCCGTGAAAAAAGCGGCATTGCCGTTGGGAATGGCTTCCAGGGTACCCAGGCCCGGAAAATCAACGCTGTGGATGTTGGCCGCATCGTGCTGGCGATCCCCGGGGATATTCACCCGTTCGCCGTCAACGATAAAGGTGGAGTCCCGTTTCGTGGAACTGAGCACGCCCCGCCAGATCCAGGAGGTTTTGTAGTTCAAAGGGCTGGTACAGGCGCTTTTTTCCGGAAATCCGCCGCAGTAGGAGCGGATGGATGTGAGGGTATCGAATCTCCGCATGGCACTGCCGTAAAGGACCAGATCGATACCCGGGTCCAGGCCGCATTCGGGCATGATGGCGATACCGGCGGCTTTGGCTTTTCCCTGCATCTCTCCGGGATCATACATGTAATTGGTGTTGACTACCGGGACCCGGGCTGCCAGGGCCGCTTCATTCACGGGTTCGGTAAAATCCCTGGGAAGCAGATCAATGGCCACATCGGCCTGTTTTATCACGCGTAACAGGTCTGCGTCGTTTTTCGCGTCAATGGCTTTTGTGGTAATTTTTTCCATGTTGGTAAAAGGCGCGATCTTTGATAATAGATCAAATTTCGCATCAGCACAGATTATTTCGGTCACCTGGTCATCTGAAGCCAGGTCATGCAAAGCGGTCCGCCCCTGGATTCCACACCCGCCAAGAACTAGAATTTTCATGGTAATTCCTTATCGTTAAATCGTATGAGTAACTGCTGGTGGAATGTATACATCACCGTATACTATAAAAACACGTCCTGTCAAGATCCATGAATAGTGTAAAAGTGTTCCTGTAAATTCATTTTCCAGCAGAAAGAGGATACAGCAATTCGAACAATTTTTGAAATAATAAATTCAGATGGAATGGAAGGATTGGGAGACGCTGTCTCGATCCTTATCACTGAAGCAATGAAGGTTGAAAGATCCTCCGGACCCATTTTTCAACAGATTTATACGGCCAGGCTTCGAGTCTGCCAAAACCCGGCATCTGCCTGGCTTTATACTCGACCAGGCGGGGAGAGGAAATCCCGCATAAAAACCGTGTCGCAAGGGTCACGGACACGGGTGTTTCTGCCGTGTCAAGCAACGGTTGAACCAGGGCAGGATAATTCATGCTCTCCAGGGAAGGGACTGGTGATGATAATAGTTTCACCGGTTTTTTCTCCAGGCAGACCGAGCATCTTTGGCAGTTATTGTCTAACCGTTCTCCAAAATAGCCGGATAAACCTTTGGCCAGGCACTGATCGGTTTCAAAGAAGTCAACCATGGCATGGAGGCGGGCAATTTCTTTTTTCTCCTTTTCGAGAAAAAGATCTGTAAGCTCCCTGGCTGTGGATGCCAAATCAAAATTTGAATTGCGTATTTCAAACACTTCCACGGCAGATTTCGGTTGAAGGTCTATCCATTTTTTTTCATGAAAATATTCCAGGGCCGTGAGCACCCGCTGCCGATCAGAGCCTGATTCATCAACCGCTTTGTCTATGTCGATCTGGGTCCATGTCCTGGCGGTTTTGGAATTATCCAGGATGGTTTTGACGAACTGCGCCCGTTCACCGTTGAATTTGTCAATGATGGCCTGGGCAGGAATCAGGTATTTGAACGCATAAATTTCAAAATAGGTATATTTGGGTGACATGATGCTGGCCATTTCCAGGTAAACCAGCAGGGTCTTCAGCGGCAGCAGCCGGATGTCCGACTTCCGGCTAACTGTGTATGGACGAAATTCAAACAGATTTCCTTTACATTGGCGGATATCTTCCAATACCTGGCGGATGCCGTCAAGATCAGGGGTATCTCCATATGCAAAATTTTCCAGGACCGGCACCCCGTTTTTATTTCCAAACAGGCAGCACAGAGACGGGTTGCCGTCCCTGCCTGCCCTGCCGATTTCCTGGCTGTACCCCTCAATGGATTTTGGCAGGTCATAGTGGATCACTTTTCGAATGTTATCTTTATCAATCCCCATTCCAAATGCGATTGTTGCGACGACAGTCCGGGTTTTTCCAGCCATAAAATCATTTTGAACCGCTTCCCGATCCTCATGTTTCATTCCTGCATGATATGCTGCGACATCCAGACCATTGTCCTTGAGCATCCGAGAGATCCGGTTCGCTGTCTTTTGCAGGGTCACATAGACAATCGCCGGGCCGGCCGGTTTTCCTGCCAAAACCTCCTGAAGCAGCGCATCTTTTTTTTCTTCAGCCACAGGGCGTATGCGAAGAAACAGATTTTTCCTGTAGAAACCCGTTTTCACGACATTTTCCCGGCTGACTGCAAATTTTTCACACATGTCGTCAATGACCGCCGGTGTTGCTGTGGCTGTCAGCAGCAAGGCCTTTTTAATTCCGAATTCTTTTTGATACAAAGGAATTTTTAGATAATCCGGTCTGAAATTGTGGCCCCATTCAGATATGCAATGGGCTTCGTCAACCACAAGCAGGGACACATTCATCTGCCTGAGCTGGGTTCTGAACCGTTCATTTTTAAACCGCTCCACCGCAATCATCAGGATCTTCAATTGTCCTGTCCGTGCCGCTTCAAGCGTCTCCCGGTAATCCCGGGCACTCATCCCGGAGTCCAGTTTCGCAGCAGGGATATGTTTCGATTCCAAAAAATCAATCTGATTCTTCATCAGGGATAACAGCGGGGAAACAACCAGGGTCATCCCCTGTTCAAGGATCGCAGGCAGCTGATAGCAAAGGGATTTCCCGGCGCCCGTGGGGAAAATGGATGCCGCTGAGTTTCCGGCTGTGATCTTTTCTATGACTTGACGCTGACCGGGTTTGAATGTTTCAAATCCGAATGTTCGTTTTAAGGTTTCTTCAATCACATGTCTTTCCCAGGCATTATCTGACAAGGCCAGTCATTTTTTATCCGGGATGTTTCAGGCGGTATACCTTGCCACCATCTTATCCAGGACTTCGTAGGGTTGCGCCCCGACCAGCCGGTCCATCCCCATGAAAAAGGTGGGAACGGCTTTGACTCCTTTTTGGCGTGACAATTCCCAATCCTGATCCACGGCATCGGAGAAGGTCCGTTTGTCAATTACTTCCTGGGCCTTAGCCTTTGACAGGCCCACAGATTCAGCCAGATCGAGAAGCACATTTTTATCAGCAATATTTTTACCTGCCACAAAATATGTCTTGAATGCGGCCAGGTGAAATTCGTGGCCTTTGCCCTGCGTTTCCGCCCAAAGGCCCAACTCCTGGGCAAGCCGGCTGTTATATGTCTTTTTCCGCTCCCCCAGTTCCAGGCCCAGCTTAACGGCGGTGGTTTTCAGCTGCTGCATCATCTTGTCGACATCGACAGGGATGCCTTTTTGTTTAAAA
The DNA here is from genome assembly GCA_021737695.1 of Desulfotignum sp. GTDB lineage: Bacteria > Desulfobacterota > Desulfobacteria > Desulfobacterales > Desulfobacteraceae > Desulfotignum. Next base: position 31,838 of record JAIPDL010000032.1, read on the forward strand.
AGTTCATCCAGACCCAGGCCCTCTTTCGGGGTATCGGGATGAAGCGGGAATGCCCGCCATTTAACACGGATATTATATTTTTCTTCCAGTTTTTCAATACGCCCGGTAATGAAATAGCACCAGGGTCAGATGTAATCGGAAAAGATTTCAAGAACAACAGAATCAGACATGTTTATCTTCCTTTTTTTAAATGGTTATGGTGGCCCGACACCACAGACCTAATGGGGTAACTCGGTCCCTTTGCTCATTATCCGGATAAATTCTGCATAAGAATAGAGGCGATTCCGCTTCTGGCCGGTTGGCGAATCCAGGGCTGTATTGGACTGGGATTCCCGGTGCAGCAGGTAAAGCATCCGATGCAGTAATGGATCTTTTTTTTGAAAATATTCACCAATTCAACGTCGGCACCCTAAGATTTTCCAGGAATTCAAGTTTGGATGTTCAATCCGGGCTTTAGTTGCTTTGCCATAAGCGCGATATGGGCTGGTCCCACCTCGCAGCAGCCACCGACAATACCAACCCCTCTGGAGATCCAGTCCGCGGCAAACCCTGCATAGGTCTCCGGATCCATGTCCAGGCGCTTTTGCAGCACATCCACGGTTGCGCCGGGGTCAAGAAACGCATCCGTGATACGGGTAAACCCGTTGGCGTAAGCCCCGATTCGCAGACCGCATCCGGTCAGCTCGGTAACCGCCTGAGTCACAGCCTCCGGGATGGAGCAGTTGACCAGAAGGGTGTCCAGGGTCATTTCTTTGCATAGCTCCGGAAGCATTGATATCTTTTCGCCGGATCGCAGCCGGGTGCCGTCATTGTCATCCACCGTTACCGCAAGCCAGACCGGCAGTCCGGCGGTTTGAGCGCCCATGACCGCACCGCGCGCCTGTTCGATAGACGACATGGTTTCGAGCAGCAACAGGTCCACATATGGCGCTTGAAGCCTGGCCATTTCTGCAAACACCTCTGCTGCCCGGGCTTCGGGCAATGAAAGGTCCGGCCGGTAGGAGCCTGCATTGGGGCCCAGCGACCCGGCGATAAGACCTGACCCATGGGCGTCCCGCGCTTCCATTGCCAGGCGGCAGGCCACCCCGTGGAGGGTTTCAAACTGGTCTTCCACTCCAAAGGGTGCTAACCGGTCACGATGAAGAACATAGCTGTTGGTGGTGATAACATCCGCCCCTGCGGCCAGATAATCGGCATGAACCGAGCGAACCAGGTCCGGGGCATCCATCAGGAACCGGGCCGACCATAATCCAGTTGGCCGGGATGAACTGCGCGACAACAGTTCCTGACCCATACCGCCGTCGAGAATGGTAATTTCCATGACTGTTATTCCTTTTTTTTAAATCTGACTCTCATAATGGCGAATCGCTGATCTTATCCCATTCATCATGCTCACATTGCCAAAACAGAAATATTTTGTAAACCAGGCTTCTTTGAGTTTCAGTTCAGTGAAAATCTGCTTCTTTGGTTAAAATATCCATCCAGACCTCATCAAAAATTATCCCATTAGGCCGTATCTTGACTCCGCCCCAGGGAATCCTTCGCCATTGTTTAACAGCCAGTGGCAGCCCTCGCATTTGATTCAGCGTAACCAGACAAATTCTTCTTCAATTTTATTTCGAAGTCCTTTAATGTTTAATAACGTTTGCTCAAAATCAACAAGGCGCTTTGGATAATACTGCCTGAGATATTCTTTTTGAGTTGGACATAAATACCAGGTACAGACAAAAGGCCTTTGTGTTCTTGAAAGGATACACCCTTTTTGTGTCAGGCAGCCACATGTTTTTATCTGATTTTTCAGAGTCATTTTTTTGATTTGCGATTCTGGCAGTTTTCCAGTTGCAAAATAAATATACAAAAGATCTTTAAAATCGAACCAGATCGTTGCCCTCATGCAGCAGATATCTTCACAATTTACACATGTACATGCGCAAAGGCTTTCCATGGGCTCTGATATAATTTCATAATTTTTTTGAATTTTCTTTGCAATACAAAAAAGCGCAGTTATTTTGTCTTTGCCTTGCTTTTCAACGGCCTTAAAAGACAGTAAAACCTGATTCCAATCTTCAGCCATTTGCCAGGGTATGTCTGAAATCATATCCATTTAATTTTATAAAAGGAAAATCGGGACCTTTGATATTACCATGATTTCGTGGCTATCCAGATGGTATGAACGGGACCTTTTTTAGGGGTTCTGCCCCTGACTTTTTTTTCAAGGACATGAAAAAAAGACTTCTTCAGTCTCTGTATAAAACCCATGTCCGGTGAAGATGACCAGACGGCAACCACACCACCGGGTCGTAACGCACGATGTATCATAAAGAGTCCTGACATACTGTATAGTTCCACATTTGATTTCTGGGTCAAACCGGCCGGGCCATTGTCCACATCCAGAAGAATAGCATCAAAGGCTGATGTGTTGTCATTGATGATGGTTACAACATCTTCAATAGCCACCGTAACACGTGAATCCTTGAGAGGATCACCTGCTAACGCTCCCAACACATTTTGATTCCATTCGACGACGGATGGCACAAGTTCAGCAACAAGAACCTTTGCATCAAAAGAAAGCAGCCGAAGCGCTGCTGAAAGCGTGTATCCCATTCCCAGCCCGCCGATCAGCACATTGGCTGTTTTTCGATCGGCAATTGCCGGGCAGGATAATTCGGCAAGCATCTTTTCAGAACCGGACATTCTACTGTTCATAAGCTCTTGTCCGTTGACACGGATGGAATATTCCGTGTCCCTCTGATAGAGTGTCAGCTCGCTTTTGTTATCCGGTGTTCTGGAACGGCTCAATAATTTCCATGGAATCATGCATGATCTTTATATTCTGGTTTTCGGTCAGTCCACAAAATATGTCTTGAATGCAGCCAGGTGAAATTCGTGGCCTTTGCCCTGCGTTTCCGCCCAAAGGCCCAACTCCTGGGCAAGCCGGCTGTTATATGTCTTTGTGAAACGGCAGGTTCGAATACTATGCGGCATCGGATTTCTGTAATCTTTCAGCAAGCCAGATTTTAATAATCGATTGCCGGGGAACACCAAGGCGTTTGGCTTCTTTGTCTAATGATTGAATCATCCAAACAGGAAAATCGACATTAACCCGTCTTTGCTCATGGTTAGGACGTCTTGCCTTTGAAAGGTCAAGATGTTCCATAACACTTTTACCCTCATCAAACTTCTTGTCTAATTCTTTAGCTTTCATAAATCTCAATCTCCTCATTTCTGGCACGCCTCACTGAGATGATACGTATATTATCATTTCGATATGTAATAATCCCAGTCCAGTGTTTGTCGTCTATTTTGCCAATCACCAGAAATCTTGCCTCATCGCTTGTTTTTGCTGGAATTTCTAACAAATCAGCATCGTTCCAAAGCTCTTGGGCCTCAATAAAATCAACGCCATGCTTATATTTATTGCTTTCCGATTTTTTAGGGTCAAATTCAAATTCCATGGTATATCTAATATACCTATCAGGTATTTTTTGTCAACCTTAATGAAAATATTCTTTGATTCAAAAATAGAGGATCTCTTTTTGTTTTGGATCAGACTCGGCCACCAGCAGGGTTAACGCCGCAAGACCGGTATCATTGATCACAGGCACACCATTCTGCTATTTATTGGGCTGCGCGTAACTCCTCCCGTACAACACGACGAAGAACCTCTTCAAGGGGTTGGTCCTGGTATTCAATGTGTTTTCTCAGCGCGTCATTGAGCATCGACTGATAGTTTCCCCCTCCTTGTTCCTCAACTTTGGATCGGAACCAATCGACAATATCCCGGTCAAGCCTGATGGTTATCCTGACTTTATTCCCCGCTTGAGGGAGAACGGCACCACGCTTGCCTTTGCTAAAATCATATTTCGCTTTCATATTGCTTCACCTCACTATATATATGCACATCTGTATGTACATATCCAATTTTTAAAGGCGAACGCTCAGAATCTTCAGCATCACCCGCCCCGCCTGTTCTCCTGCCAGATCCAGGGCCCCGTGCACATCATCAGACGTCAGCCGGCCGATGATCTGCCGCAGCCGCCCGATCTCCCCGGACCCGGTCATCATACCGGCCGTTTCTCCAGAAATTATCTTTGCTGATATCCACTGCCTAAGTCTTGGGAGGTCACCTTGAGGTTCCATTCCAGCCCGCTGGTCATGGCGGCATGCTCCCTCAGAGTGATGGTGCCGGAAATGATGGTGCACACAAAAGGATACAGGGTGATGGTAAATTCCGGATACGCATGGGTCTTTTCACCCGGGCATGGTGCACAGCCACCTTGACGGCCAGTTCCTCGGCAATTTCCCGGCAAAGGCAGTGTTCAGGGGTTTCGCCGGGCTTGATTTTACCGCCGGGGAACTCCCACTTCAAAGGCATGGCCATGGCGAGGCTCCGCTGGGCCGCCAATACACAGCCGTCCTGTTCGATGATGGCACAGGTGACATGGAGGTGGTTTTTGATCATGTCAGGTTTTCATGATTGATAGCTAAGATGTTTTTCATAAAAGATTGAGACCCCTTCATTAGGATCATTTGATGCAAATTCAATACTGATCATTATTGAGATTTTGATCTTCATGGGTTATACTACGCTAAATCAGGGAGTATGCTTTAAAAAATGACTATATTTACAATAGGTTACCAAGGTTTCACAAGTCAGGTGTTTCTCCAGTATTTGAAAAAGCACCAGGTAGCATGTGTTATGGACGTCAGGCACTTACCATTGAGCCGGAAAAAAGGTTTTTCAAAAACTGCCATGGCTGACCTGCTTCATTCTGAACATATTGAGTATTACAATTATCGGGAATTTGGAACATCCAAAGAAATGCGGGACCAGCTTTATAAAGATTATAATTACAAAGAATTCTTCAAAAAATATGCAAAAAGCCTTAAAGGTAAAGAAGATTCAATGGACGAAATCCTGGACAAGATTCGGCAAGGCAAAAACGTCGCTTTACTATGCTTTGAAAAGGATGCACATAAATGTCACAGAAGCCTTCTTGCCAGAGCTATAAAAAAAAGAGAAGGTAACGGTATTGAAATTAAGCATATTGAACCGGGGATCTAAAAAAGCTCATATTGTCGTTCCCGCGGGGGATAGAAAATACCAAGCACACAGAAAATATGGCGCCATTTATTCATATTGCCCAGAATAAAGTATGGTTCACGCTTTTTAAAATCACACATGCTTTTGAATTTATCGATAATCATTTTTTCCCAATTCCTATTATTTCTGCAGTTCCTATAAAGTTCGGCAATTTCCCAATCAAGAATACTCATTTCATGGCCGGTGCAATTCAAATTTTGACATTTGAATTTAACCTTGAATCTATACGGAATTGCTTCTAAATTTTTGATGTCTTCGAAGAAATCACCTTGATCAAGAACGCTCCTTTTTCTTATTTCATCACCTTTGAGCTCATCTTCAGGCCTTTTTTCAATCCGAAATTTGATATCTTGTGAAGGTTTGATGATTCCCAGAGAAGTGTTCCTTTCTTTTTGCGAAATTTTCAAAGTTTCCACATCTTCGAACAGGTGGGGGCTGTTGAGTATATATTTGCATCTCCTGTTCCATTTGGCTTTTCCTTCCTCACGCTCAACAATTTCAGTTGAACCCGGATCGACCGTAAAACTTTCCGGTCTATTGTCATGGACGCTTTTTTCTTGAACGTCGATACTGATAAGGTCATATTTTTTGAATTGTTTGTTTTTGTCAATATATCTAAAACGGATCGGTTAAATTCTTATCATTTCATATGTTTCTTTAAGAATGCCTGCCACACAAACAGTTTCAATATATTTCCTGCTAATTTCCGGATAGGTTTTCACAAGAATCAGTATCTCTTTTTTCAAATTTTACCCTCCTGTAATGCACGAATCGGCGGATACAGCCACCCGCAGCAGATTATGGATATAGCTCTTTGCTCCCTCCTGCTGGAACAGAATATGACATGCTTCCATCTGCTGTCTTGTGACTCCCCAGAACGGAATGGCGAGCAGCCCGACAAACCGCCAGGGTGTCAGCTTTCCGGGATCAGCAGCCGGTAACTTCAAAAACCTTTTGGAAACGCTTTGTTGTAACAACGGACGGGAAAGCCGTTGGGAATGGCGGCCAGACATCGATTGCACGACACACAGGCCACCTGGTCCCTTTTGTTTTCCCTGAATTTTTTAACAATCAACGGCTCTCTGATAAAGGGACGGGACATGGAAATAAACTCCGCATCTCCGCCTCTGACAGCCTGCGACATTTTCTCCAGTGTGCGCATTCCCCCCACCAGGGCAATGGGTGTATCCCCTGTCACTGAACGGATGGCTCTGGCGGCCGCCGCATTATATCCTTCCTCAAGGTCATACCGGCCTTTCAGGCTGTGGATCATGAACCAGGCAACCGGTTTTTTCCACAGCGGAATGCTCTGAACCAGCTCTTTGAC
>JAIPDL010000151.1 GCA_021737695.1 Desulfotignum sp.
ACTTGAAAAAACGGCTGGATGATGTGTATGAAAATTACCGGAACGGGAATATCACCCGGCGGGATTTTGTCAAATTTGCCGGTATCGCCGGTGCGGCCCTGGGGCTGGCAGGCGGTCCCTTCGGGCTGATCAACAAGGCCTTTGCAGGCAAATCCATTACCTGCCATTCCTGGGGTGGAACAGTTTCTGAAGCGTTGCGCAAATTTGCCTTTGATCCTTTTACCAAAGCCACCGGCATTGAGGTCATTGATGCGGCATTCACCGGCATGGATGCGTTTTTGACCCAGGTCAAGGCCTCCTACCCGCCCGGTGGAGAATTTAATATCGCCCATCTGAGTGCTGTGTTTGATTATGCAAGGTATACGGATCTGGGATTCGGGGTGGTCCTGGATGAAAGCAAAATTCCCAATCTCAAGAATGTCATGCCAAAAATGACCGATACCCTGAGAGGCATCACCAACGGTACATTGTCTGCAGTTCCCTTTGACCTGGGCCAGACCGGCATCGCCTATAACACAAACGATGTCTCCAAGGAAAAAGCGGAAGAACTGGGGGCATCCCTGCTATATGACAAGAGCCTGAAAGGCAAACTGGGCTCCTGGGGCAGTGATTTCAGAACAAACATGTGGTATGCCGCCCTGCACACCGGCCAGAACCCCAATAACATTACAGATGAAGATGCCGTCTGGAAAGCCCTGACAGAACAGCGGGGCATGATGAAAAAATACTGGGCATCCGGGTCGGAACTCATGAGCCTGCTGGCCAATGGGGAGATTTCTGCCACTGTGGCATGGTCAGGCCGTGTGGCAGCTCTCCAGGATCAGGGTCATCCCATCGGGTATCTGTCTCCGGATGGCACCTTTTCGTGGATGGAATACATGTATGTGCTCAAGGGCACGGACCTGGAAGTGGCCCAGCAGCTGCTCAATTTCATGCTGGAGCCGGAAGCTGCCATTGCCGTGGCACAGGGAGCGAAATATCCGCCGGCACTGGATCCCACAAAAGTGGAAATGCCAGAAGATGTCAAAAAGCTGCCGGCCTTTGATCCCACAGGCAAGCTCAATGGCTATCTGTTTGCAGATCCTGCCTACTGGAACAAGCACCAGCTGGAATGGGCGGAAAAATGGGACAGAATTATTGCCGGCGCCTGAAGCTGTAAATCTTAAATGAACCTGGTACCCCGGCGGCATGGCTGCCGGGGGCCTTTTTCCATAAAAATGGGAGATAATCGGTTTGACACAAGCAAAAGACCCGGCCTTTGTCAGGTTCCAGGGTATTGAAAAACGGTTTGGTGATCTGGTGGCAGTGCAGGAGATGGATCTGGATATTCCCGAAGGGTCCTTTGTCACCCTGCTGGGCCCGTCAGGATGCGGGAAGACCACGTTGCTGAGGATACTGGCAGGGCTTGAACCCCCTACCCGGGGCGATATCTATGTCAAGGGAAAGCGCATCAACGATACCCCCATCCACAAACGCAACCTGGGCATGATATTTCAGAACTATGCCCTGTTTCCCCACAAGACGATTTTTGACAACGTGGCATTCGGCCTCAAATATCGGGATGTGTCTAAAACCGAGATGAAACAGAAGGTGGAAAAAGCCCTGGAAACCGTGCGGCTGCCAGGGGTGGGGAACCGGATGCCCTCCCAGCTGTCAGGGGGGCAGCAGCAGCGCATCGCCCTGGCCCGGGCCATTGTGATTGAGCCGGATGTACTGCTGATGGATGAACCGTTGTCTGCCCTGGATGAAAACCTGAGGGAAGACATGCGCCGGGAGATAGACAACCTTCAGCAGCAGCTGGGGGTGACCACGATTTTTGTCACCCATGACCAGAGGGAAGCGTTGTCCATGTCTGACAAGGTGGTGGTGATGAAAGACGGATTCATACAGCAGCAGGGAGAGCCTGAAGAGGTCTACAACAATTCCGTCAACCATTTTGTGGCTGATTTTCTGGGCCATTCCAATTTCCTGAGCGCCCGGGTTAAAACCCGTGAAAATGGAAACTATGAAGCTGAACTGGCAGACGGCAGCATCTGCATTGCCAGTCCGGTGGGAGAATTTAATGTTGAAGAAAAGGCCGAGATCGTGATCCGGGCCCAGAAAATGACCCTGGGGTACAAAAAGGATTATGAAAAAGAAGAGGGGATGAACTATTTTTTCGGCACGATAAAGGACCGCAGCTATATGGGGGGGGAGGTCAGTTATTTTGTGGAACTGCCCGCCGGACAGATCCTGCACGTGATCAATTTTGTCAAACGAAGCCCCTACCGCCGGAAAGATGAGGTGTTTATCCGGGTGGATCCGTTCCATTGCCGGTTATTGAAACAATAACCTGAATCAGATAGATGCCGGCAAGCTCTTTTTTCCGGCACCTATATTCGTTCTTTTCACAAAGGTATAATTTACTTTCATCAATATGAAAAAAGTGGAGAAAAAATGGATATCGAACGCGTTATCAATGTAATAGACACTCATACAGCAGGAGAACCTACCCGAATTGTAACTGGCGGACTGCCGGCCATCAAAGGTAGATCCATGCTTGAAAAAAGAAATTACTTTGAAAAAAATTATGACCATCTTCGGACATTCCTTCTCAGAGAACCCAGAGGACACAACGACATGTTCGGCGCAGCTCTGCTTGAGCCGTGCCATCCGGAGGCTGACCTGGGGGTCGTGTTCATGAGTACCGGTAATTATCCCCAGGCGTATCCCTATATGTGCGGTCACGGGACGATCGGTATTTTTACGGTTGCGGTGGAAGTGGGACTTGTTGATAAAAAAGCGCCGGTAACTGAAATTTGTATGGAAACACCTGACGGACTTGTCAAAGGATGGGTGACCCTGGAAAATGACATCATAAACGAGGTGGAAATAGAGAGTGTTCCTGCCTTTGTCTATCAACAGAATGTAGAGGTTCCCATGGCCGGCCATGGAACGATCATGGTGGATATTTCATACAATGGAGGTTTTTGTGCGCTCTGTCCTGTTCAAGCCCTGGGCATACTACGTATTGATCCGTCCGAAGCCTCTTTGTTGTCAAAAAAAGGAGTGGAACTTAGAAAAGCCATCAACGAGATTTTCAAAATCGATTTCAAGGAAAAACCCCATTATAAAACCGTTGATGTGATAGAGTTTTATGATGAACCCGATCACCCTGATGCTCATTGCAAAAATGTGGTGATTTTCGGTTCGGGTCAAATAGACCGTTCCCCCTGTGGAACAGGAACAAGTGCCAAAATGGCCGCTCTTTATGCCCGGGGAAAACTTGGAATCCAAGAGCTTTTTGTCCATGAAAGTATCACAGGAACCCTGTTCAAAGGACGAATTACAGAAGTATTTAAGGAGAACGGCTACACCAAAATTATTCCCAGAGTCGCTTCCACAGCGCATATTACCGGTTTTAACCAATTGGTAGCCGAAAAACAAGATCCCCTGAAAGCGGGATTCCAGCTTAAGTAAAACCGGCTTACGTCCATCCTTAAGGCGGCCGGCCATTCATTACACAAGGAGAAGGTTTAAATGAACTGTAAAATAGACCAAAAAGATATGTTAAAAGATTACCTTGACGAGCTGATTAATTTGCGCAGGTCAATCCATGAATATCCCGAAGTGGCGGGAAAAGAAACTCAAACCGTTGAAACCCTGATCAACTATATTGCCCGATACGATCCGGATGAAATAATCCATTCTATAGCAGGCAAGGGATTTGCCGCAGTATTCAAAGGAAAAATCCCCGGGCCGACAGTGATGTTCAGCTGTGAACTCGATGCACTGCCCATAGAAGAAGTTGGCGACATGATCTATAAATCAAAGCATGACGGAGTTTCACACAAGTGCGGCCATGACGGCCACATGGCATCTGTTGCTTCCCTGTCGCCCCTTCTGGCCCGTTATCCGTTGAAGTCGGGGCGGGTGGTGTTGCTTTTCCGGCCGGCAGAAGAAACAGGAGAAGGCGGGCCTGCCGTGGTCATGGATCCCATATATCAGAAAATCAGGCCGGATTATGTTTTTGCGTATCATAATCTTCCAGGATTCCCATTGGGGCATATCCTGCTCAGAGAGGGATCAATGACCACGGCAGCCAGCGGCATAGTTGTAAAATTATATGGCAGAACTTCCCATGCAGCCCACCCGGAAAACGGTATCAGCCCAGCCCTTGCAATGTCCAGAATCATGGAAGATATTCATGCCTTACCCGGCACAAGTGACTATAATTCCGACAGGAATCTGTGCATCATCGGATATTCCATATTGGGGGAAAAAACACTTGGAACCTCCCCGGGCTATGGGGAGATCGGCATTGTTGGACGTAGTGAAACCAATGAAAGACTGTTGAATTTATTTGAGCAATGCAGGGATATAGTTGAGCGCCATGCCAAAAATCATCAACTGAAACATTCCGTGGAATGGCAGGATAAATTCCAGGCAACCATCAACAATCCTGATGCGGTAAATTGGGTCAGGCAGATCGCCGTGAAATATGATTATCCGGTAATTGAACTGGACCAGGGTCTTCGATTCGCAGACGATATCGGAGAATTGATATCACGTTCTGTCGGTGCGTTGTTCTGTCTGGGGTCAGGCGAAGATTCCCCCCAGCTTCATAACCCTGATTACGACTTTCCGGACAGCCTGATCAATATTGCCGGAAACCTGTTTTACGGGGTTGCAGACAAAATTCAGAACTCCTGACATCAGGCAAAAAGATGTCTGATGTTGCTTGATTTTTTCTATAACGTAAAATAGCTTGCAACATAATTCGGAGGAAATATGCTGCAATACGTGATACCCTATATCGTTCCACTGTAACAAGAAACTTTAATATCTATGAGCCGTCAGCAAGATCACAGGAAGATGCCGGGAGCAAATCCGGGATGGCGGTGAAACCGCATTTGGTACCCTTAAACGCGGATACTATGGCTTGCAATCCATCTTCCTGATACTGGCATTCATGGCACTGCTGTAGAAAAAACCTGATGTCAGGAGTTCCGAAATTAATTTTCGGATTTTAATATGGGAATAAGACAGGAGTACAGATTGTGGACCCGATCACCCTTTTAAAAAAAATGGTTTCGTTTCAAACCATCAATCCCCCGGGGAATGAATCAGAGCTTGCAGGATATATCGGCGGACTGCTTGAGCCATTAGGTTTTCAAACCGAATATTATGAGTTTGCTCCCAAACGAACAACCCTGATTGCAAGGTTTTCCGCGACCCTGAATCAGGCTTCCATCTGTTTTACCGGACATCTGGACGTAGTTTCTCTGGGAGAAACCGCCTGGACAAAAGACCCTTTTGCTGGTGAAATCGAAGGCGACAAAATTTTCGGCAGGGGTACATCCGACATGAAAGCAGGTATTGCCGCCATGATCAGCATGGCCATGGAGCTCCACAGGACAAAACCCGCCCTGCTTGAAAAAATCATGTTCGTGTTCACAGCAGGAGAAGAAACCTGCTGTGAAGGCGCTTATCACATTACTGGGCTTAAAAATGTACTTGGCAGGGCCAAAGTGATGGTGGTCGGAGAACCCACATCAAACTACCCCCTGGTGGGTCACAAAGGCAGTGTCCGATTTGATATCACTACCTTTGGAAAAGCAGCCCATGCCTCCATGCCGGAGCTTGGAGACAATGCCATCTACAAGGCGGCACGGGTTATTGCAAAACTTGAATCCTTTGATTTCAAAATTGCTGCCCATCCACTTCTTGGAAGCCCCACTCTGTGTATCGGAAGAATATCCGGCGGCAAAAACATCAATGTTGTGCCGGATCGGACCTGTATGGGCGTGGACATAAGAACCATTCCCGGCCAAAATCATGGACAGATCAAATCAGCCCTTGAATCAGCTCTTGGATCAAATGTTGAGGTTATCCTGCTGGAAGTGGCCAGGAGTGTTGCCAGTGACCCTGAAGACCAATGGATTAAACTGGTTTTCTCTATCATGAAAAAATTGCTGGGAACTAAAATTGAAGCAAAAACAGCAGCTTATTTCACAGATGCATCAGTCCTTTATAAAGCTCTCGGAAACCCGCCCACTATCCTTCTTGGGCCTGGTGAAGCCCACATGGCCCATAGTAAGGATGAATTCTGTCATATTTCAAAGATTGATGAAGCCATCCGCGCCTATCTTGAAATTGTAACCCAGACAAAATGAATTAAATATGAAGACCAATGTATATAAATGAAAGCAGGTATTGTCCATCTCAGCTGAGAATATTCAATGGACAAATCTATCCATTCTTCCATCAATTTTCTGAATCTTTAGTAACCCTAAATCTGTCCACAAATCTCATCAACCCATTCCCGCCTGACATACTGAGTTCAGCTCTTCATTTTATGGGTGTAGCTCAATGGAAAATAAGACCCTTTTTTTTAGCGGGCACTTTGTATTGCACGGAAGGATCCTCATTGAATCGCTTGGGCTTGATCTACCTTTTTATTGCATTGCAGCGCCTATTACACCAGCGAAAAAAATTGTCAAGAAGCTCTTAAAAAATGGGAATCATTTGATCACCCGGGTCAAAAATAGCGCTGTAGCGTATTATCCAGCTATGGAAAAGAAAAATGGCCGGGGGAGAAAAAGATCATTTGCCGGATTGAAGAAAATCATGCCTGTTGAACTGATATTTCTTCATTTTGTAGGTCAGCACATGCCGGCTGATTCCCAGGGCCCGGGCCGCATGGGTGACATTGCCCCTGTGTTCGATCAGCTGG
>JAIPDL010000004.1 GCA_021737695.1 Desulfotignum sp.
TTCCTGCCTATGGGTATGGCATCAATTATGAATACGGGCTGTTTCACCAGGACATCATCAATGACTGCCAGGTGGAGCGGCCGGACAACTGGCTGAGGTTCGGGACCCCGTGGGCATTTGAGCGGGCCATGCCCCTGTACCCCGTCTCTTTTTATGGCAAGGTGCAATCCTTTTATGATGAAGCGGGCCGGTACTGCTGTGAATGGGTGGACACGGATGTGGTGATGGCCAATGCCTGTGATATCCTGGTTCCGGGGTTCCGGAACGATCATGTCATCAATATGCGCCTGTGGAAAGCCAAAGCGTCCAGGGAGCTGGAACTGGGGGATTTCAACCGGGGCGATTACATCGGGGCCGTGGAGGGCAAGGTTCAGTCCGAAACCATCTCCAAGCTGCTGTATCCGTCGGATGAGGCCTCCGCCGGCAGGGAGCTGCGCCTCAAACAGCAGTATTTTTTTGTGGCTGCCACGTTCCAGGATATTTTCCGGCGATTCAGCAAGCGCAGCCAGGGACTGGATGAACTCCCTGAAAAAGTGGCCGTGCATCTCAACGACACCCATCCGGCCATTGCCATTCCGGAACTGATGCGGCTGTTTCTGGATGTCCATCACCTGGCCTGGGAAAAGGCGTTTGACCTGTGTGTGCGCACCTTTGCCTACACCAACCATACCCTGATGCCCGAAGCCCTGGAGACCTGGCCCGTGGACCTTATGGAACGGGTCCTGCCCCGGCACATGCAGATCATTTATGAAATCAATCAGCGGTTCCTGGACCAGGCGGCCCGGCGGTTTCCCGGGGACCCGGGCAGGCTCCGGGCCATGTCCATCATCGAGGAAGGGCCGCCGAAACAGGTCCGGATGGCCCATCTGGCCATTGTGGGGAGCCATTCGGTCAACGGGGTGGCGGCCCTGCATACGGAGTTGCTGAAATCCGGACTGTTCGCTCATTTTCACGAAATGTACCCGACCCGGATCAACAACAAGACCAACGGGATCACCCCGCGCCGGTGGCTGCTCAAGTGCAACCCGGGACTGGCAGACCTGGTGACACAGACCATCGGGGACGGCTGGGTCACGGACCTGGCCCAGCTTAAGAAACTGGTGCCGTATGCCGATGATACGGGATTCCAGGAGGCGTTTGCCGCCGTCAAGCGGCAGAACAAGATCCAGCTGATCCGGATCGTCAGGGATCTGTGCCATGTCAACCTGGATCCGGACGCGCTGTTTGACATCCAGGTGAAGCGGATCCATGAATACAAACGGCAGATGCTGAACCTGCTCCACGTGATTGTGCGCTATCACCGCATTATCGCGAACCCGGATCAGGCACAAACGCCCCGGGCCGTGGTGTTTGCCGGCAAGGCAGCCCCGTCCTACTGGAAGGCCAAGACCATTATCCGGCTGATCAACAGCGTTGCCCGGGTCATCAACAATGATCCCCGGGTGGGTGGGCGGCTGCGGCTGGTGTTTATCCCCAATTACGGGGTTTCCCTGGCGGAAAGGATTATTCCGGCTGCGGACCTGTCCGAGCAGATCTCCACGGCCGGCACGGAAGCGTCCGGCACGGGAAACATGAAATTCGTCCTGAACGGGGCCCTGACCATCGGCACCCTGGACGGGGCCAACATTGAGATCCGGAATGAAGTGGGGGCGGACAATTTTTTTCTGTTCGGCATGACATCGGAACAGGTGCAGTGGGAGCGGCATGTTCCCGGCCGGACCCCCATGCAGGTCTATGAACAGAACAGCGAGGTCCGGGCGGCCCTGGATGCCATCCGGGACGGGCGGTTCAGCCGGGGGGACGGCAGCCCGTTCCACTCCCTGGTGGGGGATCTGCTGGACATTTACCGGGATCCTTACCTGCACCTGCTGGACATCGAAGACTATATCCGGTGTCAGGAAACCGTGGAAAAGGTGTATGAAAATCCGGCGGATTGGCGGCGCCGGGCCATCCTGAATGTGGCGAACATGGGAAAATTTTCCACGGACCGGACCATCCGGGAGTATGCCGAAGAGATCTGGGGGATTCCGCTGGATTGACCTCCCCCTGGCCGGTTGGCACATTCTCCTTCAAGGTCAGGATAAATCCAAAATCAAATTATGTGCCAATACAGGGTGAGAAAAACCCTTTGCAGGAATTTCGCCTCTGGTTTCAAATTTTTGGGTGCGGATTGAAAGTTGAACTTGCAATCCGCACTTTTTTGGGGTAATGATTTTGTATGACACTGATCGATCGCGCCATTGAACCGGTACTGCACGCCTTGTCAGAAAAATACCCGGTCATCACCATCACAGGTCCCCGGCAGAGCGGGATGTCAGGCAGCTTGCTGCCATAAAAGATCTGCACCTGTTTCAGCGCTTTGTCCGGTTATGTGCCGGGCGGTGCGGCCAGCTGCTCAATCTCAACAGTCTTGCCAATGACACCGGCGTATCTCACACCACGGCCGGCAACTGGATTTCCATACTCGAAGCAAGTTACATCATTTTTTTGCTTCAGCCCTATCATGGAAATATCACCAAACGTCTGATCAAATCCCCGAAGCTCTATTTTTTTGATGTAGGACTGGCCGCTTTTCTGCTGGGCATTGAAAATCCCCGGCAGGTATCACGGGACCCGCTCCGGGGTAGTCTGTTTGAAAACATGGTTGTGGCCGAAGCCCTGAAATACCGGTTCAACCAGGGCAAAAAAAGTAATCTGTATTTTTACAGGGACCGCAAAGGAAACGAGGTGGACCTTGTCTGTGTCACGGGTACCGATCTGTTTCCAATAGAAATCAAGGCCGGGATGACCATTACAAGAGATTATTTCAAGGGGCTGAACCATATGGTCAGAAATTTTCCCGAAAATGTTCCCAACGGGTGCGGCCTGGTTTATGCCGGAGAAAAAAAACAGCAGCGGACCGATGTCACCATTGTGCCTGTCCATCTGTTGAACCACCTTTTTGACACCTGTGGCGGGTGAACATCACGGCCTCAGCCGACACGGAGGCATCCGGCATTAGAAACATGAAGTTCGCTACTTCGTACACCAGTCGGTATCCAGCGTTTCAATCCGGCCGTCCCTGACCCGGACGGACCGGGTGGCATGGCGTTCCATTTCCCGGTTGTGGGTGACCATGATGACGGTATGGCCCTCCCGGTTCAGCTCCTGGAGCAGGGCCATGATCTCCAGGGCGGTCCGGGAATCCAGGTTGCCCGTGGGCTCGTCCGCCAGGATGATGGGGGGCCGGTTTACGATGGCCCTGGCAATCGCCACCCGTTCCTGTTCGCCGCCGGAAAGCTGGTCCGGGAGGCGGAGGGCTTTGTCCGCCAGCCCCACCCGGTCGATCACGGCCATGGCCATGTCGCGTTTTTCCTTTTTTTTGCGGCCCGTGATGGCCATGGGGACCGTCACGTTTTCCAGCAGCGTGAGATAGGGAATCAGCTGAAACGACTGAAAGATAAATCCCAGGTATTCGCTGCGGAAATCAGCCCGCTGCTCAGGTGTCAGCGCATACAGGTCCAGGGAGTCCACTTGCACCTGTCCCCTTGTGGGGCGGTTCATGCCGCCCATCACGGACAGGAGGGTGGATTTGCCCGAACCGGACGGTCCCGTGACGGAGACAAACTCCCCGTCATCAATATAAAAATCCATATGATCGATGGCGGCGACCCCCGTGCCGCCGGAGTCATACATTTTGTTCAGGCTGTTTATTTCTATCAGATGGTCTGTCATGGGGTGCTCCATTTTTCAGGTTTTCAGGGATCCATTCATGTTACAACGCCCGCAGCGCATCGCTGGGGTCCATGCGGCCGGCTTTGACCGCCGGATACAGGCTGGCCAGAAGGCTTAAGGCCGCTGCCATGAGCAGGCAGATACCGCCGGTCCGGAAGTTGACACCGGCAAACCCGCCCGCGTCCACCACCAGGGGAGTGATACCCCAGGCGGCGATGTTTCCCAGGGCCACACCGGCCATGCCTCCGAAAATTCCCAGAACCAGGGCCTCCAGCAGAATAATCTGCATCACGTGGGTCTGGCGGAAACCGATGGCCCGGAAAATGCCGATCTCCCGGGTCCGTTCGTTCACAGACCCCATCATGGTGACCATGACCAGCAGCGCCCCGACCCCCACCACCAGGACCGACACCCCCAGCGAAAACGACTTGAACAGCTCGATGGACTGCATCTTGGACATCACGGCCTGTTTCATGGCCGTGACCCGGGCATCAGGGAATTTTTCAGCGATCTGCAGGGTGAGTTCGGTAATGGGACAGCCCCGGCAGAAAGCGGCAATCTCGACCAGGGACACCTTGCCCGGTTTGCCTAAAACCGCCTGGGCCGCGGTGATGTCGGCAATCACGGCATGGTCTTCTGCCCCGCCCGTGGGCATGAGCACCCCGGACACCTGGAAGGCCCGGCCGCCTGTTTCCATCGGGTCACCCGGCGCCAGACCCAGCACGGATGCCGCGGTTGATCCCAGCAGTACCTGGTCCGCTGTTTCCGGAAAAGCCCCGTGTTTCTGCCACCAGGTTTTCAGGGCCAGTTCCTGGTCAAATATCACCCCCATGAGCAGGACCTGCTTTGCGCCGATATCGGCGGCTCCCAGAACCTTGGGTGCCACCACCCCGAGATTTTTCGCATTTTTGATGGTGCGGATTTTCGGGATATCGGCCTGGTCGAATTCCCGGACCTCATAGTTGACCCCGCCCACATCGATGCCGCCGTAATTCAGTGACAAAGCTTCGGTTCTGGGCACCATCACGATGTTTGCCCCGAACTGGTCGAGGCGTTCTTCGATCTCCACGGTCATGGTTTCGGTAATGGCCAGCAGGGTGACGATGGTGGAAATGCCGATGATCAGGCCCAGGGCCAGAAAAAGCATTTTGGCCTTTCGCCGCCGGATATTTTTGAAAGAGATGTTATAAAGTTTCATTTTCCAGCTCCTTTTCCGATTCAAGGATGACCATGCGCTGCCGGTGGCTCTCCCGGTTCAGCAGGGTGGTATCCAGCCCGTGCCGGGCGAACAGGGCCTCAATGGTCTCCGGGTCGATGCTGCGGCGGTCAAAGGTCACCACCAGCCTTGTGTCATGGGTGTCCAGGGACGTGCCGGACACCCCGGGAAGGGCCGCCACCTGGGTCACCAGGGATCTGGGCCAGGCCTGATGGTGTTCCATTTTAAAAATGGCATCGTCCAGGTGACGGGTCTTGAGGTAGGAGAGCGGGCCGGGCAGAAACAAAAAGACCAGACCCGCAAGAATTATGCACGAGACAGCGAAGGTCAGGGTGCCGAAAGACAGCCCCCGTTTTTTGACTCCCAGCACCTTTTCTCTTTTTTCCCGGTATTTTTCCGGATCCCAGGTCATGATCCCTCCTCCCTATTTCTTGAATTCGCAAAGCCAGGCGCTGGCGTTGATCTCGGACATGGCAATCAGGAGCTGATCATTGTTGACCGTGCGTGCCAGCGGGGCCGGGTTGCAGCCGCCTTTCACCTCATTGATGCGGTCCGTGGCAAAGCGCATGCCGCAGTTGGTACAGACCATGGTGCCGCCTTCCTGAACATAGCCTTTGCCCGAACGGTAGCAGACATCGCAGGCATCCACGGCCGCACGGATCACCCCGTCAGGGCTTTTGACCACAAAAAATTTTACCATGATGCCTTTGTCGGATTTGACCCGGTAATAATGGGCCTTGCCGTCGGAGATCTCTTTCAGGGGCAAAGACACAACCCCGTTTTCTGGTTTCACTTTTTCGAATTTTCCCGTGCCAAACCATGCCTGGGCCGGTCCGGCAGCCGTTACGAGCAGAACGGCCAGTAAACTAAACAGTGCATAATATGTTATTTTCATGATTGTTTCTCCTTTTGTTGATGGATATGCCATACCGGTTGCCCGGTTCAAGGGGAATCCGGGAATGGTCTGTGCAGACAATCTGCTCACCGGATGCCAGTTCAAAAATATGCCGACGGCCCGGGCCTCTGAAATGGGATTTTACCAGCAGGGGCCTGCAGTCGGATTGAGGGTCTAACACAACGTCTTCCGGCCGGATGAAAACAGCGGGAGTGTCTGCGTGATGAGTCATGACCGGGTGACCGGGTTCAAGACGGCCCACAGGGGTCACCAGCCCGCCGGAAGGGCAGACCTGTGCCCGGATAAAAGACCCTTCTCCGATAAATCCGGCCACATCTTCTGTGGCCGGATGGTAATACAGATGTTCCGCGCAGTCCCACTGGCAAAGCTTTCCGTGTTTCATCACACCGATTTTATCCGCCATGGCAAAGGCCTCATGCTGATTGTGGGTCACCAGAAGCCCGGTGGTGCTAAATTCATTCAGGATACAGCGCACCTCTTCGGACAGAGATTCCCGAAGGGAGATGTCCAGATTAGAAAACGGCTCGTCCATTAAAAGGAGCGCCGGCCTGGGCGCAAGGGCCCTTGCCAGGGCCACCCGCTGCTGCTGCCCCCCGGACAGCTCATGGGGATATCTGTTTTCCGACCCTGACAGGCCGGTGATGCCGATCAACTGATGCAGGTCTTTTCTGTTTTTCGGGGCCGGGCCAAAGGCGATGTTTTCCATGACCGTTAAATGGGGGAACAGGGCATAGTCCTGGAACACCATTCCCGTGCCCCTTTTTTCCGGACAGACATTGGTCCGACGGTCAAATACCGTTTTTCCATTGATTGCAATTGTACCCCGGTCCGGGGTGTCAAATCCTGCGATCATGCGCAGCAGCGTGGTCTTTCCGCAGCCGCTCGGGCCCAGAAGCGCGCCCAGTTCTCCTTTTTCAACGACAAAAGAGATATCTTCGGCAACGGTGAGTTTCCGGTGGTGTGTTTTATGGATATGATCAACCTTCAGGCACATGTTGTCTTTTGTTCCTTCCGATAAAAGTAAGAAAACCAACGGGGATCATGCCGGCCAGCACCAGGGTGACCGCCGGGAGCGCCGCACGTTCCCACTCCCCTTCCGATGTCAGCTCAAAAATTTTCACCGCCAGGGTGTCCCATCCGAACGGCCTGAGCATCAAGGTCACGGGCATCTCCTTGAAGATTTCCACCAGCACCAGAATGCCGCCGGTCACCAGACCCCTTCGGATCAGAGGCAGGTGAATCTTTGAAATCAGGGCGGCTCCGGTGACTTTCATCAATCTGGCTGCTTCGTCAATGGATGGGGTCAGCCGGGTCATATGGCTGTATACCGGGTTGTAGCCCACCGTCAGAAACCGGATCATGTAGCACAGGGGGAGCAGGATCAGGCTGCCCTGGAGAAGTGCGCCCGGCAGTTGAATCCCCAGCAGGTCCATGGTTCCGTTCACGCGGCTGTCCAGCCAGGCCACCACGTGGACGATGCCCACGGCAAGAACGGTTCCGGGCAGCGCGTATCCGGACAAAGAGAGTTTGGAAGCGATCCCGGTTTTCAGATCGGCCCTGCGCCGCGCTGAATAGGACAGGCTCACGGCCACGGCAAGGGTCACGGCTGTCCCCATCAGTCCCAGAAAAAAGGTGTTGGCAACCAGACGGATATAGTGGGCCCCGAATTCAACGGCAAATGCTTTTGCCGTCCAGATCAGCAGCTGAACCGCCGGTATGACGAACGATACCAGCAGCACCGTGCTGCAGAAAGCCGATGCCAGGAAATGACCCGTACCGTTCAGTCGTTTTCTTGAGACCGGCTGGTGTCCGCCCCGGTTGAAGAACCGTTGTTTGCGGCGCAGCCAGGATTCCGCGGCAAAAATCACCAGGACCATCACCACCAGGATGGATGCCAGCTGGGCCGCGGCATTGACGGAAAACAAGCCGTACCAGGCTTTGTAAATGCCCGTGGTAAACGTGTCGTAGTTGAACACGGACACCGCACCGAAATCTGCCAGGGTTTCCATGAAAACCAGGATCAGTCCGCCGAAAATCCAGGGCCGGGCCATGGGCAGGGTGACGCGGAACAGGGTAAACATCCGCCCGCCCCCCATAGACTGGGACGCCTCGATCATGGAACGGCCCATGGACCGGAATCCGGATGAGGCCATCAGAAACACATAGGGAAAAATGGCCAGAGAGATGACCATGACGGCCCCGCCGCCGGATCTGATTTCAGGAAACAGTCCGGCAAGCTCCGGGGCGTACTCCCTGACAGCGGTTTGAACCGGCCCGGAATAATCCAGCAGCCCGGTATAGATAAACGCCATCACATAAGTGGGTATCGCCAGGGGAAAAATCAGCCATTTTTCAAACAGGCGGCGGCCCCAAAACTCATAAAATGAGGTCAGCCATGCCAGAGAAACCCCTAAAGCGGCCGTGACTGAAACGACCCCGGCCACTAGAACGGCGGTGTTTTTCAAAAGCCCGGGCAGCACATACTGCTTTAAATGAGACCAGATTTCAGGGTCGGCATTCATTCCCGAAGCCAGGATAAACAACACCGGCGACAGGGTGATAACGGCAATTCCCGACGAAACGATGAAGCCGCCCTGAAATTTGATGGATGAAATCATTTGTACCCTTCAATGTCCATGAGCCTGACGGCGCGGGCCTGGAGTTCACCTGCTCTGGCAAGGTTGACCGTGCTGGGCTTGAACGCACCCCATTTTCGGACATCTGTATGGGGAAGCACTGCCTGGTTCACGGGGTATTCCATGTTTGCGTCGGCAAATATTTTCTGGGCATCTGTTTCAGAAAGCCATTCCAGAAACCGGACGGCCTGATCGATCTTTTTGGAATATTTGACAATCCCGGCACCGGATACGTTCACGTGAACCCCGTTATCTGACTGATCGGCCCAGAAAATGCCCAGGGGAAGATCCGGGTTTTCTTTCATGAGGCGGCCGTAATAATAGGTGTTCACGATCCCGGCATCTCCCTGGCCCGCGGCAATCGCCTCCAGCACCTTGGTATCGCTGGAATAGGGGGGTGCGGCAAGATTGGTCACCCATCCCGAAACCATCGACCGGGTTCTGTCTTCCCCCAGGGTTTCGATAAACATGGCCACCAGGGACTGGTTGTAAACTTTTTTGGAAGTTCTGAGCAGGAGACGGCCTTTCCAGTCTTCTCCGGCCAGGGCTTCATACGTGCTCAGTTCTTCTTTCTTGACCCGGTCGGTATTATAGACAATGGTTCTGGCCCTGACGGACAACCCGAACCAGCGGTGGGCAGGATCTTTGTAATGATCCGGGATATTGCGGTCCAGCACCGGGGATGTCACGGGAACCAGGATCTCTTTTTCGGCGGCATGCCAGAGGTTGCCCGCATCCACGGTCATCAGAATATCCGCCGCCGTGTTTTCTCCTTCGGAAAGAATCCGCTGGAGCAGCACCGGGGCTTTTCCCGTGATATAGGTGATTTTGACCCCCTGTTCCTTTTCATACTTCTCAAACAGGTCCTTGATCAGGTGTTCCTTTCTGGCGCTGTAGACCACCAGCTCATCCGGGGCGGCGACGGCCTGGCCGGAAAAGAAAATGAAAAGTAATGAAAGTGCGGTCATAATTTTTGTCATGATTATATTTCTCCTGTAAATTTTAAAAATAAGTACCACTATGTGGCAATAAAGTCTCTGTTTAAAGGAAAATGAGGCAGGTGTCAATAAAAAAATTAGCTATGGCGAACAATATATCGATTTTTATGAACAGGCAGAAAAATTACATTTTGAGAGGAAGGAAACAGGGGCCGGAACCCCCATAGAGGGGCACCGGCCGGGGCACTGGGAGGCTATTGCTGAAACCGGAACAGGTGTTCCCGCATTCAGGCAAGCGGAGGCGGGGGCGGTGGAAGCTCTCCTTTTTCGTAAGCATCCCGGGCTTTTTTTACCGGGATGCGGGATTCACAGGGCACACCCACCTGGCACAGGCCGCAGCCGTAGCCTTCATAGTTGTAAAAGGACCGATGTACTCCTTGAATTCCTGGAAAAGGGGATCCGCCCCTGAGGCAAACCCCACCAAAACCTCTTCCCAGGCCGGGTCTTTGCCTTGATTCTGCAGATTGTTCAGGGGGGACCGGGCCAGGAAATTGTCAATCAGTTCGATGACCCAGGCGGTCAGGTTTTCGTTTTTTGTCATGAATACGCTCCTGTTTCAGTATCTTCATCCGTGAAAAACCGGGGCAGGTAGATGTTGAAGGTGGTCCCCCGCCCGGGTTCACTGGACACACTGATGAATCCGTTGTTCTGTCGGACGATGCCGTAGACGGTGGCCAGTCCCATACCCGTGCCTTTGCCCACATCCTTGGTGGTGAAAAAAGGCTCGAACAGATTGTCCATGGTATTCTTGTCCATGCCGCAGCCGTTGTCGCTGACCGAAAGCAGAGCAAAATCACCGGGCATATAGCCCGGGTGTCCGCTGCAGTAAGCGTCATCAAATGAGTTGATTCCGGTTTCTATGGTAATTCTGCCCACGCCGGAAATGGCATCCCTTGCGTTGATGCACAGATTAACAAGGATCTGGTCAATCTGGGACGGATCCATTTTCACGGGCCATACACGTGCGGCTGCCAGCCATTTCAGATTAAGATCTTCTCCGATGAGCCGGCGCAGCATGGTGAGCATGCTGTCCACCGTCGCATTCAAGTCCAGCTGCCGGGGGGAAATGGTCTGTTTTCTGGCAAAGGCCAGCAGCAGCTTCGTGATACCCGCAGACCGCATCGCTGCCGTTTGAATTTCTTTGAGCGCGGAATGCAGATCGTGATCATCTTCGGTCTGCAGCAGTGCCATTTCCGCATGTCCCAGGATCACCCCCAGCATGTTGTTGAAATCGTGGGCAACCCCTCCGGCCAGGCGGCCGATGGATTCCAGTTTCTGTGACTGCCGAAGCTGCTGCTCCAATTGGATGATATCTGAAATGTCAGTCGCTATCTGTAACTTGACTAAACGGCCGTCGGTCCACTTGATTGCTCTGTCATGGTTTATGTAAAATTTACCGGTGACAGGGTTTTTACCTTTCCAGACACAGACGCCATTGGGTTTGCCATCGGGTCCTGTCAAACGGTGGCATCAATACTGTTTAAAACCGTTAAAAATCTTTCATGGGAGGCCCGAAGTTCTTCCTCTGCCTGCCTGCTGTCGGTGATATCTGAAACAATCCCTTCCAGGGCGATAAGGTCACCCGCAGCATTATGCACGGCTACGCAGCGCTGATGAATCCATCGAGCCGTTTGATCTTTGTGGACAATCTGGTATTCAAGTGCCGGCGTCAGATGCCCTTTCTGAAGCCTGTGCCATTCAGTTTCGAAATAGTCTGACCAGTCCGGGTGGATGATGTCTTGAATGAGGCGCGGGTTTTCATACCATGCTTTCGGGGGGTATCCGAAAATCATCGTTGCCGCAGGACTGACATATTCATATTCCCCCTCCGGCAATGACATGCGGTAAATCATGTCCGGCGAGTTTTCTGCCAGACGGCGGTATCTTTCTTCACTTTCTTTTAGATTTTCCAGAAATGCCTTATATGACGAGGTATAGGATTTTATGATAGGTATTGTCAGTAAAAGAAAGAAACAGACCGTTACAATAGATTTTACTAAATTTTTCCTTAACAACGCCTTTACATAGGTGATGTCATAATCGACACCAACAAGATATTTGACCCCACCCGGGGATTTTTCCGGCACTATGATGGTTCGGACGGTTCCCCACTGATCACTGACCGTTGTATACGTGGGCGTTTTCTTTTCAAAGGCATCGAAAAAACTGTCATCAGCACCTTCATACTCAAAAAAATAGAAGGTCCCTCTCTCATTTTCCGGGTCTGCGGCAAGATCACTGGCGACGAAAAAAAGTTTGCCATCCTTTTGAACAATGGTGTAATTATATTTAAAATCCGTCTCTTCAACTATTTTTGTCAGTTTGTCAGCAACATATTTATCCTGAATTCAAATCACATCTCACCGTCATTTTCTCAGAAGGTTCTATCCGTCAGGCATAGATTCTGACAATTATCAACGCAACCATACCTGCATTGAGCATCCGTGTACTATTTATCATAAACGTCCATATCAGGATAATACTTTTCCGCACACTCGCGGCAGATGCTGTGACTGAACTGGGCCTCTGAATGCTTTGCCAGATATTCCTCCATCTGCTTCCAGTATCCTTGGTCATCCCTGATTTTTTTACAATGCATGCAGATCGGCAGAAGGCCGCTTAATTTCTTCACTTCAGCCAGCGCCTTTTGAAGATCCGCAATCAACCGTTCTTTTTCCAGATCTTTCTGCTTCATCTCAGTGGTGTCACGAATGATCCCCTGGTATCCGTCGATGGACCCATCCACGGAACGGCGAACCGTGGCCGAAATCTGGCAGTCCATCACATTGCCGTTCCTGTCCATGAGCTTGACTTTAAAATCTTTTACAAAACCATGTTTCTCTATAATGTCTATGAATTTGGAACGGTCGTTGAGATTTAAATAAATGTCTTTGGCCCAGAGGTTATTCAGGTCTTCTTTTTCCATACCAAACAGATTAAAAAACGACTGATTGGCCTCAATGAACTTTCCCTGCACAGAGCTGAAATAAAACGCCTCTTTGGAACTTTCAAATAATATTCGAAATTTTTCCTCGCTGTTTCGAAGCGCTTCTTCCGCTTGGTTCCGTCGAGTGATGTCCCTGGCAATGCCGAGCACGCCGACAAGTCTGCCGTCAGGGGTTTTCATGGGTGTCTTGATCGTTTCGAACAACCCGTGGTACCCATCGTCTGCAAATGTCAGCCATTCTTCATTGATGGACGGCCCGTCCGCTTCCATGGCTTTGCGGTCATGCGCGCGAAAAAAATCAGCCAGGTCCCTGTCGACGAAATCATAATCCGTGTTGCCGGCAATGGTTTTTTCTTTTGCCCCAAAAAACCGTTCAAATGTGGGATTGCAGCCCAGATAAACCCCATCCGGGTCCTTTAACCAGATCAAGTCGGGGATCGTATCGACCAGTGCCCTGAGCAGTGCCCTGGACTCAATCAGGCGCCGCTCAGTTTTTTTCTGATCCGTCAGGTCGTTGTAGATCGTGACCACTTCCCCCGTGGGGATCCTGAAAATATGGTTTTCATAATATCTTGAAAATTTTTCATCCGTATAGATTTTCACGGGGAAATAGGCAGGCGCTCCGGTTTTCCATACATTTCTCATGACCGGGATCAAGCCGTACTCATCAATGTTGGGTCTCAGATCCAAAAGGCTTTTTCCAAGAACTTCTTCCAGGGTTTTACCCTCAATTTCCAAACTTTTCCTATTAAAATTCCTGATAATGTAATCCGATCCGTTTAATCCGTCGTTGATCACTTCATAGACGGCACAGCCGCTGGTCATGTAATCGTATAGCCCTCTATAAAGGGAGTCACTCTTTATCAACGATTCTTTGGTCATATCTATACCTGTATCTTATATGAAAATCCTGACATCGTGCACCGGCGGTACCGGGCAGGACGGGCGGATTTCCGGATCAATTTTTTGGGATGTATTTTATCACAGAGTTTACCACCACCAGGCATGGCATGCAATGTAAATTCCCCGGAAAACAGAAAATCAGGGCCCTCCCGCATTGATCAGGAACACGGCCACACAGGCCATGGCCAGGAACAGGTAGTTGGCCGGTCTCAGCGTTTCTTTCCAGAAAACCAGGCTGATGAGCGTGGTGACGGCGATGACCCCCAGTCCCAGGGTGGGATAGGCAATGGCGCCGGGCAGATGGGACAGGGCCCGGATCCAGAACCAGGTGGCCAGGACATTGGTGATACCCAAAGCCGTGCCCCAGAACAGGCAGGCCCGGCCGGGCCGTTTCAGGCCCCTGAGCCGGGGCAGGGTGAAGACCAGGGCCGTGCCGAAAATGACGGCCATGAACGCTTTGGGATCGGCCTTGGGGGCCAGCTCCGCCTGGATTTTAAAGACAAAATCCGTGATGCCATAGGCGACGAACAGCAGCAGGCCCCAGACAATGCCGTGCCAGAAGGGAAGTCCTGATCGGCCGAAACGCAGCGGTTCCCGGCTGGCCAGGGGCAGGCACAGAAAGGCCAGGCCGATGCCCAGAGACTGGAAGATTCCTGTGGTCTCGTTGAAAAACACCAGGGAGCCCAGGGTGGGGATGGCTGCGGACAGGCGCATCAGGGTAGTGGACAAAGCCAGACCCTGGGCCTGGATGGCCTTGTTGAAAAGCCACAGGCACAGCACATACATGAGCCCGGTGAACATGCCCAGAAGCCAGATGAACATGGAGTTGGTTCCCAGGGTTTTCCAGGCCCCCCAGGCGATAAGCCCGGCCGTGCACACCACATAGTTGACGGCCAAAAACTGCCACAGGTTGACGGACAGCCGGTTCCCGCCTTTCATGCTCAGGGCCACCCCCGTGGAGAACAGGATGGCCAGAGCCAGATAGATCATTCCCTGCATGGGTGGTTAAAAATAATTCCTGAGTTTCAGCTCAAACGGATGGGGGTTCAGGTAAGTCTGGGTTTTGAGCCAGGGGTGATCATATTTCATCACATAGTGCTTGATCAGGGTCAGCGGCACGATCAAGGGCACATACCCGTCCCGGTACTGGTCAAAGCTGGTCAGCAGCTCCTGTTTTTCCGACGGGTTCAGATCGGTTTTGAAAAACCCCATGGCATGCTGGAGCACATTGATGTTTTTTTTGAGGGTGGTCATCAGGTTCAGGGCCTTGAGCAGCAGTCCTTCATAGGTATCCAGCAGTTCATTGAAGTCCTGCTGTTTGCCGCCGGCCACCAGCTTGCCCATCTCCCGGTAAATCTCCTGGCTGTGGGACAGGATCAGCAGCTTGTTGTCCGTGTGAAAGGCCACCAGTTTCCCTAAGGTGGGACGGTCCTCCAGGAACCGGCGCCAGCGCTGGAGGGTGAAGATGTTTTCAATAAAATTTTCCCGCAGTTTGGGGTCATTGAGCCGGCCCGCCTCTTCCACGGGAATCCGGGGAAACTTTTCCGTGAATGCCCGGGCAAACAGGCCCACTCCGTTGTTTTTTATTTTGCCGTCTTCGCCATACACCTTGATCCGGTAAAGCCCGCTGCTGGGGGATTTGCTCTTGAAAATAAACCCGCACAGGTTTTCTTTTTCCAGGTCCGGCAGTTTTTTTGCTATCCAGTCCTGCATCTGCCGGGTGTGGTCCTCCCGGGTTTTCCTTGTGATCAGCCGGGGGTTGTCCGGATCTCCCTCCAGGCGCAGGGAGTTCCTGGGGATGGGCATGCCGCATTCCACTTCCGGGCACACGGGCACATATTCGCAGAACAGCCCCAGGGTCTGGGTGAGAAACCGGTCGTGGCTGTGGCCTCCGTCATACCGGACGGGGTTGCCCATCAGGCAGGAACTGATACCGATTTTTATGGGTGACAACATAATAGACATCCTCCTGGTTTGAATTGAAGTGAACCGATACATATCGCCCGGAACAAATCAGATTGACTTTGCCTGCTTCAATATATAGGTTCTGTGACAGATTGAAACCTCTTTTTGAAAGGGAGCGGTTATTTTCATGAGATTCAGGGGAAAAAAAGGCAGGTTTCAGGGCCGGGCGCTGGTGATGGCCGGGTTGCTGCTGCTGGCAGGGGGGATGGTTGCCTGCACGCCCAAAGAGAAGCAGACATATACTGAAGCCTTGTGGGAAGACCAGGTGGCCCAGACCCAAACAGCGCATCTGTATGCCCCCCATGTGGCGGCGGACGGTCGGTTTTTCGCTCCCTGGATGCCCATGCCGGACAAGAGCTTTTTGGATGTGGCGTGGTGGAAACTCACATCCTCCACCTCGTACACCCAAGAGGAACAGGCGTTTCTGCCGGCCGTGCTGCCGGACACGGCAGAGCGCCTGGCACAGACCAGGGGGGATTTCATCCTCTGGATCGGGCACAACACGTTTCTGGTCCGTGTCAATGATACATACTGGCTCACGGACCCGATGCTGTCGAAACGGGCCCTGGTGCCGGCCCGGGTCACGCCGCCGGCCCTGACCATTGAAGCGCTCACCCGCCTGGTGCCGGAAGTGAATATCCTGATCACCCACAACCACTACGACCACCTGGACCGGGCCACCATGAAGCAGCTGCCGCCGGATGCCCGGGTGTTTGTGCCCCTGGGGTTGAAACGTCCGGTGGAAAACATGAACAAGACCGATGTCCGGGAAATGGACTGGTGGGAGGAACAGGACCTGGGCGCCGGGGGCCGGCTGATCTGTCTGCCCGTCCAGCACTGGTCCCAGCGCATCACCCAGGGCCGGAACAAGACCCTGTGGGCCTCCTGGCTGTTGATCACCCCGAATGTCACCCTGTATTTCGGCGGAGATACGGGATATTTCAAGGGATTTGAGGAGATCGGACGGCGGTTTCCGGATATCGATTATGCGTTTATGGCCACCACTGCCTACCATCCCCGGTGGTTCATGGCCTACAACCACATGAACATTCCCGAGGCGGTCCGGGGATTTGAACAGCTGGGTGCAAAATATTTCATTCCCACCCAGTGGGGGACGTTTCACTTAGGGGATGAGCCCGCCGGATATCCCGGCCTGGACCTGGCCCGGTATATCCGGGACAATCAGCTGGATGCTTCGCAGTTCAAGATCATGGATATCGGTCAGATTCTTGCCATAGATCCGGAATCTACCCGGAAAAAGACTTTTGAATAAATGCTTGGAGAATTACAGCGAGCTGGTTTTGTCTTGTGAATTTTTCTCTGATGTGGCTGGTGTGTTGGGGTACTGTTGTAAAAATTGCCCGAGGTTCAGCACACGAATCGCCACATTTTGAAAATCAGGCTCATTTCTGGTGATAATGACATCAATCCCTGCCTTTTCAGCTGCACCCACTTGAACAGCGTCTTCAAAATCCGCCAGTCCCAGTTTCAATGCTCGCAGGATGACCCATTTATCGACAGCAGCAACGTCAACATACTGCAACAGATCCTCAATGAACGCCAGCGCAATGTCTTTGCCTTTGGCCTTGCGTACTATATAAAAAAGATCTGTAATGGTGGTGGCCGTCATGTACAAAGGAAACTTTCGGTGTTGGGCGGTGGAGAGCACCTGTGCCGCCTGCTCCACAAAAGGCTGACGTTTCAACGCAATGTCCAGCAGAATATTTGTATCCAGCAACAGGTTCAAGTGTATTTCTCCTGAAGATACCGATATTTCAAGTCATCAGGGTCAACGTCTTCCAGAAAACCAGTCCATTTTTTCAAAAAGTCTTCGATGCTTGGCGACGATTCCTGGCGCTGTTCTTCTGGTGTTTTCAGCACCACAAACACCTCAACTGAGCGATTGGCAAAACGAGCGCACTCCGGGATGCGGAATGTACCGTCCTGTAATACAGTGGTGTCAAATTTATACGCTTCCATGCTCACGCTCCATTCGTCCTGATAAAATTCTCTGCTTTTTCAGCGAACCTATCGCTTCTATCACAACACTATATGTGTATAATATCAAAGGAACTATCGCAAGAATTTTATGATGTTCGGGCTGCCGTCGGTTGCAGAGATCCAGAATCACTTCGCTGGCATTGTTATAATAACCGGATGCCACTTTTTGTTTAATCCTGGTTTCAAGTTCAGGTGTGAGTGAGATATGCCTTTTATCAAAGGCTTCAGTAGCCGGTCATCTCCAGGTATCCCAGGCCCTGGACATTGTTTCCGGTAAAGCGCATGGCCCCTTCCCAGTAAGCAAAGGCATGGGTATGCTCCTGGTGGTCGATCACCGGGGTCACGTGCAGGTCCAGGTCATGATCCGGGATCTGAATCCGCCAGCGGAGCGGATAGCGGATCCCCGTGTCCGGGCTTTTCCAGAAAGATTCCGGTGTCAGGGTCATGTCCGTTTCCGACAGGATCACATAGGTGCCGTCCGAAAGAGAGATGCTGCCGAAACCGAATCCGTTGGGAGTCCCGTCCGCTTTTCTGATCCGGCACACCATGAGGTCCCGGCCGTCTTCCATGTGGGCGGAAAACCAGTCCCATCCCTGGATGTCTTCTCCCAGCACCGTGGTGCTCCATTCATGGTCAAACCAGGAATGGCCTTCGACCTGAAACCGGTCCTCTCCGATGGCGATGGTGCCGTGGGTGAGAAGCCGGGGCAGGGAATAATAATAGGAAGCATTGCCTTTGCCCGGGCCTTTGGGGGAAAATCCCCGGTCCCCCTGGAAAATGGGGGGCTTGGTCTGTACCAGGGTGAATGACAGGGAGATGTCACTGGCTGCAGCTTCCATCACCAGGTTCGAACCCGTGGTATCGATCTGCTGGACCTGCCAGTCGTCCAGCCAGACAGTGAAGGGATCGGACCGGGTGCCGGCGATGTTCAGGCTTTGGCGGTTCATGCGGGAAAAGCTGTGGAACTGACGGTTCCGGGTGTCCGTAATTGCAAAATGGGCCAGGTACAGCTGCCGGGTCCGCCATTGAGACGTTCCTGTGACGGGATCACACGACAATGCCTGGCGGAAAAACGTGAGCTGATAACCGAAATGCCGGCCCGTGTCCGTGGTCAGGTTGCCCGTGTAGTACCACCATTCCGTGCGGAAGGTGTCGTGAGGTCCGGCATCCTCGGGAAACGTCAGGGGCCGGGGAGACATGACCCGGTCAAAGCAGTCCGTGCCCCGGGTTTCAGACAGGGCCTGGGCAATATCGATACGGTCTGAATCCTCCGGGGTGCAGCCCCAGAAACAAAGGACGGGCATCAGGAGCAGCACGGAGACAAGCATGTGTATGGCAATGATGGACAGACGTTTCATGGCTACTCCATATGAAGGGCTTGGGAAATCCGGGTCCGGCCGGCGGCCAGGGCCGGGAAAATGCCGGCAGCCAGGGCTGCTGCCGATGACAGCACCAGGGCCTGCACCAGAATTCCGGGAGACAGAATCATGTCATAGGTCCAACCAAAGGTCCGCTGGTTGATCACATGAATCAGGATCCAGGACAACGCAATGCCCAAGGGGATGGCCATGATCCCGGAGAGCAGGCCGTAGAAAAAACATTCATGGATCAGCAGGCGCCGGACCTGGCCGGGCAGGGTGCCGCAGGCCCGCAGAATGCCGATCTCCCGGGTCCGTTCCAGGAGCAGGGCCATGACAGCATTTAAAATACCGGTCAACGCCACAATGGCCGTGAGCACCTGCAGGGCGGAAGTGATGACAAAGGTGTTGTCAAACACGGCAAGGATGCTCTGTTTGATATCTGTTCCGGACCGCAGCCGGATCAGCGATCCCGGCGGGAGCATCTGTTTGATGGTGTTTATCACGGGGGTGACGGACACTTCGTTTTCCAGAAACAGCTGCATGGCCGTGATGTCATCATGTCCCCAGTATCGGGCCATGGTCTCCCGGGACATCACCACCCGGCCTCCGCCCATGAAAAAATCCCGGAAAATACCGGCGATCTGAAAAGATATCGGCCCCTGGCGGGTTTCCAAGACCACAGCCGCACCTTGTTCCGGGGTCACCTGGTGCTGCCGGGCAAAGATTTCCGACACAAAAATCCATCCGTTTTCCAGCAAAGCTCCCAGCGCCGGTTCCGGGGCCGCCGTCCAGGACCAGCGGTTTTTGGACTGATTCGACTGATAGGAAAACAGATGCACCTTGCCTGCGGCCCGGGAAAACACGGGATGAATGTTGTAGGCGGACACGGCAGCCACTTCCGGCAGACGGCTTATTTTTTCCACCAGTGCCGGGTCCAGGGACGGGTTTCGTTCATCTGCCGAAGACACGTGAACATGGCCCCCGATATGATCATCCACCCACTGGACAATGGACTGCCTGAAACTGCCGGTCATCACCCCGATACCGATGTAGACGGAAGTGACCACCATGAGAGAGGCCATGAGCACGCTGGTCTGGCGCAAAGACCGGGTAATGTTTCTCAACGCCATTTTTATCATGATTCCCAGCACACGGGAGCCGGCTGCCAGCAATACCCGGACCAGCATACGGATGATCAGGGGGGTTAAAAGGGCGGTCCCGAAAAAAATCATGAACAGGCCGGAAAAATCATACCCGGCATGGTCATGACCGGCCCGCATCAACAGCCCGGCAGCGGTGAGAATGATCAGGCCCAGGAGGAACAGGCCGGGAATCATCCGCTGGGACCGGTGTTCAGACACGGATTGGTGCATCAGGCTCACAGGCCGGGTACCGGCCGCGGCAAGAGCCGGGAAAAGACCGGCAATCAGGGACGTCCCAACACCGGCCACCAGTCCTTTGGCAAGGGTGCCACCGGATATCTGGGTCTGACCCACGGTCAGGGTGAAATACATTTCCGACACCGTGGCCGTGACAGCCTGTACGGCGGCTGTGCCCATCACAATCCCCAGCACCACCCCGCACACGGCACCGATCACAGCATACAGCATCACTTCCGCCATGACCGTGAAAAAAACGTCGTTCCGGGTGGTGCCCAGGGCCCGGAGGATGGCATGGAGCCGGTGGCGGCGGGAAACGGAAAAAGACACGGTGTTGTAAATCAGAAAAATGCCCATGAACAGGGCCAGCATGGAAAACGCGGTCAGGCTGTTTTCAAAGGATCGGGAAAGGCTTCGCACGGCAAGGTTCTGCTGGTCCGTTTCAACCAGAAACATGCCGTTTTCCAGGTGGGCCTGAATATCGGCGGCCGTGTCTTGGGATGACAAAATCAGGTCGATGCGGGTGATGTTATCTTTCATGTCCAGAATTTCCTGGGCCACAGAGATGTCTGTGACCATCAGGCCTTCCAGAACTAAATTGGATCGGGTGTCCCGGCCTTCCAGAAACCCGGCAAGGGTGACCGTGATCTGCCGGTCCCCCAGGGCGATGGTCAGGGGGCTGCCGATTTCCAGACCGAATGTTTCTGCATGGGTCCGGGCAATGAACACCCCGGATGATCCGGTCATGACAGCTGACAGGTCCCGGTTTTCCGATCCCAGGGGCAGGGTCCTGAAATGGGTTTCTGAAAACGGGTCCACCCCCATGAGCGTAAAGACCCGGTCTTCCAGTTCCGGGATTGTCACATGACGGGAAATCACGGGGGCGGATTCGTGGATGCCCAGCCGGGTCCGGATCATTGTGAACACGGCCTGGGGGATGTCCAGATCAGCGCCCAGGATCTGGTGGGTGGACCGGGATACCAGGGCCGTGGTGGACAGGTCAAAGGATTTTTCCACGGATGTTTTTGCAATGTCAATGGCCACGACCCCGGCCACGCCCATGGCAATGCCGAAAATCAGCAGCAGGGTCCGCAGCAGATGGCGCCGGTTGTGGCGCAGGCTGATGCGGATCAGTACGGGGCTAACCATGGGTCTGTCCGGAAGGCATCTGTTTCAAGGAGGTCAGGGTCCGGTCAGCCACGGTAAACATCTGGTCGGCCCAGACCGCGGCATCCGGGCTGTGGGTCACCATGATCAGGGTCTTGTTCTGTTTGCGCACCAGATCTGAAATCATTTCCATGATGGTCCGGCCGGATTCCTGGTCCAGGTTGCCCGTGGGTTCGTCCGCCAGCACCAGATCCGGATCATTCACCAGGGCTCTGACAATGGCGACCCGCTGCTGCTCCCCGCCGGACAGGGTTTCAGGAAAATCTTGGGCCCGGTCCCAGAGTCCCACCTGTTCCAGCAGGGCCTGGGCCCGGTTCCGGCAGGTTTTTTTAGCTGTTTTGTCCAGCTCCGCGATCAGTGTGACATTCTCCAGGACCGTCAACACGGGGATCAGGTTGAAAAACTGGTAGATGAACCCGATATGCCGTCGTCTGAACAATGTTCTGTTTGTGTCGGTCATGGTGTTGATGCACTGGTTACCCACCAGAATTTTTCCCTGGTCCGGCAGGTCGATACCGGATATCAGATTCAGCAGAGAACTTTTGCCCACCCCGCTTTTTCCCATGATCATGCAGACGCTGCCGGAGACAAACCGGGCCGATGTCCGGGAAAATATCGTTCTGCGGGTGCCGCTGTCATCAAAGGATTTATCAATTTCCAGCATTTGAACGTCCACAAATCCTCCCTTAAGAAAACAGGTGTTTGATTCAAATTTCCAAAAAAGGGCCGTGCCGGTATCAACAGCACTGGTTGCAATCATAAGCTGATTCAGCCCGGGACGTCAATGCCCGGGCGTAAAATCGGCCTTAAGCAAATATCCATGGCCTTGCATTGATCACATTGACATGACACACAATCAGGCTTAGTTTGATGGGACAGCTGAATGACAAATTCATGCATGGAGGACTCATATAATGACATCACAGTTATTTTCACCATTCACGATCAAAAATAAAACAGTTAAAAACCGCATCGGTGTGGCACCCATGACAAGGATGTCCGCTGCCGGCGACAGCATTCCCAGGGAAGATGTGCTGGCATTTTTAAAAACCCGGGCTGAAAACGGGGCCGGTATGGTGTATACCGAAGCCATTGTTACTGATTATGAAAGCGCCCAGGGATATCCCGGCCAGGCCCGGATTTTAAATCAGGTCCAGGTGGATGCCTGGAAAAATGTAACGGATGCGATCCGGAGCCACGGGGCCATGTCCATCTGTCAGGTGTTTCACTGCGGTCGGATGGCCTATGAAGGAATCAATCCGGCCAACCGGGTGATTGCTCCGAGTCCCGTGGCCCCGATGCAGGAAAATCCCATGACGGGCATGGCTTATCCCGTGCCCGAACCCATGTCCCGGTTTGACATGGATCATGTGATCAACGGATTTGTGGAAACGGCCAAAGGGGTGGTGGCCGCCGGATTTAACGGCCTGGAACTGCATTGTGCCCATGGCTATCTGCTCAGCCAGTTTCTGTCTTCCTATTCCAACCGGCGAACGGATACCTACGGCGGGTCCATGGAAAATCGGTATCGTTTCATCCATGAGGTGATTCAGGCGGTCCGGCCCGTCATCCCCGAAGACTGCCTTCTGCTGGTGCGTATTTCCAACTGGGGGATTGCAGATATGGATGTGTCCCTGTTTTCAGACGTATCCGAGTGGCAGGCCATGGTCCAATTATTTTCCCGGGAACCCATTGATGCCATTTCCGTTTCAACCTATGATTTTTCTGCGCCCGCCTTTGATACGGGCCGGAATATGGCTCAGATCACCCGGGATGTCACAGATCTGCCGTTGCTGATCTGCGGCAGGATTCATGACCGGAAAACTGCGGAAGATGCGCTGAAACATGCGGATTTGGTCCTGTCCGGCAAATCCATGCTGCTGAATCCCGACTGGGTGGCGGATATTGAAGCAGATCGAGAACTGCCTTTGTATAAATCTGACGAAGCTGGCGTGGCATACACGACTACCCCGCTTCCCTGACATCAAACAAGACAAAATTTGTGGACGTGGCCTATCCGGAAGTGTGGTAGGCAGAGATCCATCCGATTTTTTTATCCGGACAATTCCAGTTTCAACGCAATGGAATAGAGCTTTGCCAGCCGTGTGACCATTTTGACCATTTCCTGGGAATAAGGGGTTGCCGGATTGGCAAGGATCAGCAACTTTCGGGGTCGGTGGTTGACGGGCAACGGAATCGCCAGAATGCCATGTATCGGAATATGGCCCACAAGGAATCCGGGTGCGGGGGAATCTTTCGGCGGCTGAGTGGTGAAAATCGGCTTTCCCGTGTTGACGGCTTTTCCCAGAGAGTCGTGAATACCGTCCCTGCCGTCCGGGGACAGGGTCAAGGTCAAAGACGCAAGACCGCATTTTTCCGGATAGACTTGTTCGAAACCCAGTTGAACGGTCGAATGAGAGGTTTCGGAAATCCTGGCCATGAATGCGTTGGCGCTTTGGGTCAGGTCGGCAGCAGCGGTCAGCACGATCCGGGAGATCCGGCTGTAATCCGGGTCCTGCTGGGTGATGGCATCCGTGATGGCATCCATTTCCCGGGTTACCCGCAGTTGCCAGCCCAGTTCTTTTTCTGTCTGTTTCTGGGTGGTGATGTCGGTGAAAATCAGGGACAGGGCCTGGTGATCTGAAAAATCGGTTTCCATCACAGATGCCTTGATCCAGGTTCTGCCGCTGACTGCCTGGATGCGCAGATTTACCTGGGAAGCGCTCTTCATATCCTGAAGACCGTACTCGCTTTTTTCCATGATTTTCAGGTCTTCAGGATCCAATAGCGTGAAAAAGTCTCTGCCGGTCAATTCCTGTTCGTCAAACCCCAGTATCCCCGCAGCCACCCGGTTGATATCCACAATCCTTCCTATTTTGTCCAGGGTGAGATACCCCATGGGAAGAGAATCGTAATTCCATGGGCTGCGGTCCCTGAGAAAATCACACAAATCTGCCGATTCTTGTGACGGTGGCTTTCCGCTGGTCAGTGAATTGTTTTCCCAAAACTCCGGCATGCTGACAGTCAATGGATAGCCTCCTGTGAATCCCCTTTTTCATTTGCAACAAATTTAAATGTCGCAAATAGTGTGCCGGAACCCGTGGCAGGGTGCTTATATTGTAACTATCTGATTTCAATATAAATTTCTGTGTCGAACAAACGATCTGCAAAGCCAGGATTGCCCGGATTCATGGGCTGTTTTTCAGTGATCGTCAGGCATTTTTTCATAACCATTTGTAATCGTAAATAAAAGAAGCTGCACATAAAACTGGGCAATGTGCACAGATCTGTGTGCAAGGGGGTGGGTGGAGGTGGAGGGTTCCTGGCATAAACCCACCTTGTTTCCGGCGTTCAGATTTCCGGCTTCTGTTTTTCGTGCCACCTGAATCAGGTGCACATGAAGATGTGCAAACCGGAAGAAAAAAAACAGAAGCCGGTTGGGGTATTAAATAATTTTTTTCTTTTATTTAAATAGGTTATATAAAATTTTGATCGATTTTTAAACCTGGTCCAGGCCTTGCTATGGGGTATAGGTAAAGATAATTGAAGGATGCAAATCATACCAAACCCCAAAAAGGAGACCTGAAATGAAACATCTGTGGATCAACGTACTGGTTATCGGAACGATCGTAGCTGGATATGCATTGCCGGCACTGGCAGTAGGCGGAGGGGGACCTTATTAGTCATACAAATTAATAAATAATTTGTACAGACAAATTCTGAAAACAGCGGCGCAGCCGGATAACGGCCGGGCCGCTGTTTTTATGGACGTCTGGAAATCTTGCTTTCACGATTTTTGTGTGATAGTTTTTTTCTTCATAAAAAAATCGGTTGACAAGGGAGAGCACATGAAAGGTTTCCAGACCCTGTGTGGTATCATCCTGGGGTTGTTCCTGATTGGATGCATTGCGGCCGGCTGCTCCGGCCCTGAAGAAGTGGATCATCCCGGAAATGAGCCGGAAAGCACGGCCCCGGTCCATGGCGGAATATACCGGATACCAATGCCCAGCAATCCAGCGACCCTGGACCCGGCCCGGGTCAAGGACCAATATGGCGCTGCGGTTGTCAGGCAGGTGTTTGACGGCCTGGTCCGGTTTGATTCCTATCTGACCATACTGCCGGCCCTGGCCCGGACCTGGCAGGTGGAGGCGGATGGCCGTGTGTACCGGTTTACGCTGCGAGAAAATGCCCGGTTTCACAATGGTGATCTTGTGACAGCGGCGGATGTGGTTTTTTCCATCTCCCGGCTCCTGCGGCTGAGTCCAGCGCCGTCGGTTTTGCCCCATCTGATGATGATCGTCGGGGCGGAAGCGTTCCGGAATCAGGACCAGGACCGGGTCGAGGGGTTGACGGTCATTGATCCGCACACAGTGGAAATTCGCCTGGTTTCTCCCCATATGCCACTGCTTACCGCCTTGGGCATGCATGAAGTGGCGATTTTGCCCCAAAAAATTGTGGAGGACTCAACGTCCGAATTTGCCAGACATCCCGTGGGAACCGGGCCGTTCCGGTTTGTGACATGGGACCCGGACCGGTCCATCGATCTGGAGCGGTTTGACGATTATTTCGGAGAGACCGCCCTGCTGAAAGGGATTCATTTCAAAATTTATGCCGAAGGACAGGATTCATCAGAACTGTCGGATTTTTTGGCAAAGAATATTGACGAAATGGCGGTCTACGGCGATGTCAGGGAAAAACTGGGGGATCAGGCAGATGTGCAGTGGTTTCACCGGCCGTCCCTGAGCCTGTTTTTTTACGGCATGAACTGCGATCACCCCCACCTGACGCATCCGGAATTCCGCAAAGCCCTGTCTGCTGCCATTGACCGGACCGCTTTTGTGACCCAGGTTTATAACGGGCAGTTTGATATTGCCAGGACCATTCTGCCCCCGGGCATGCCCGGATACAGCCCGGCTTCCCCGCTGCCGGACAATGACCCGGATCTTGCCCGGCAGCATCTGGACCAGGCCCTGGCAACCGGTCTGGATCAGGTGCCGGAACTGGAGCTGGTGTCGGCATTCCAGACTTCCCGGGTGGCGGCTGAAATGGAGATGATCAAAGCGTTCTGGGCGGAACTCGGGGTTCACGTGCGGGTCCGGTACATCACGGACTGGACCGAGTTTGAAACCTATATCCGGTCGGATGCCGTGCAGCTCTACCGATATGCCTGGTTTGCTGACATGCCTGATCCGGACAGCATCCTTCATCCTTTGTTTGCATCCGATTCCCCCAACAATTTCATGCAGTATCATGATCCGGTCACGGATACCCTGCTCAGACAGGCCCGGGAAACCATCGATCCCGTGGCCCGGGCCGAAATTTACCGGGACACTGAAGCGCGCATCACCACGACCCTGCCATTGATTCCCTTGTTTTACATGAGCGTGGACCGGGTGTATCAGCCCGATGTCAGAGGGATTCAGGTCAGTGCCCTGGGAGCCCATGCCATGCCCCTCAACCAGGTATGGGTGGATTGATCAGCCATGCCGTGAGTCAAAGAAACACGGGGTGATATGTGAAGAAACCGGCATCTTTCCCCTTGCGCTACCGGTTTATGCTCATCAGCTCATTGATGCTGATTCTGCTTCTCGGGACCCTGGCCCTGGTGCTGGGGTCGCTTCAGACCCAAACCATTCAGGGCCGCATTGAAAAACAGGGGCTGGATATCGCCCGGAACCTGGCCGCCGTATCCAGAGATCACTTCATCACCTACAATTATGTGGCGTTAGAAAAGCTGGCCAACCAGGTGGTGGATATTTCCGATATCCTGTATGTGGTATTTTATGACAAAGAGGGCCGGGTTGCCGGATACAGCCGTCGACCGGATCTCCAGAACCGGATCCTCACGGATGAGATCAGCCGGAAAGCGATGGATGCGACAACCCCCCTGGTGGTGACCCAAAATCAGAAAAATTCCGGTCAACCGGTCCTGCATGTTGCGGTCCCGGTGATCCTGGCGGATTCCCAGGCCCGCTGGGGAACGATCCGGGTCTGTCTGTCCCTGGACCTGATGCAGCAGCAGATCCGGCAGACCCGATGGATCATCGGTGTGCTGGGGGTCATTGCTCTGGGAGCCGGGATACTGATATCCAACTGGACGGCCCAGCGGGTGACCCGGCCCCTGGAAAAGCTGGCCGCCACCACCATGGATGCGGCCCGGGGCGATCTGACATTAAAGATTTTTGTCAACACCCGGGATGAAGTGGAAATCCTGGCAGCCAATTTTTCATTCATGATCCAGGAAATTCTGGCCCAGAAGAAAAAGCTGGAGGAACAGCTCCAGGAGATCCGGCGGTGGCAGCAATACACGGAAAAAGTGCTGGTCACCATGGGGGACGGGCTGTTGGCCATTGACATGGCAGGAAGGGTCACCACAGTGAACCCGGCGGCCCGGCGCATTCTGGAAATACCGGATGAGCGGCCTGTCCGGTCAAAGCCGGTATGGGATCTGATGGATCCGGGATCCCAGATGGCCGGGTATATCCGGGAGGTACTGGCGGATCCGTCTGTGGAGAAGCAGCGGGAGCTGGGCGCGTATGCCGGAAAAAACGAGCCAGTGATTCTGGTCAATGCCGGGGTCCTGGAAACCCGGCACAAAGCGTCCCGGGAGATCATTTTTTCTTTGACCGACATCACCGCGTTAAAGCGCCTGGAGGCCCAGGTCCGGCAGGCCCAGCGGCTGGCGGACTTAGGGATTCTGGCTGCGGGTATGGCCCATGAGATCCGCAATCCCCTTTCCGCCATCAAAACCTTTGTGGCTTTGCTGCCTAAAAAACTGGAAAAACCCGGATTTCTGGAAAAGTTCCAGCAGACCGTTCCCAGAGAGATCAACCGGCTCAATACCCTGATCGAAGAGATGCTGGAGCTGTCCCGGCCCCCCCGTTACCGGCTCAAGCCCACAGAGATCAGTGCCCTGGTTACCCATTGCACCACATTGCTGGAAGCGAATTTCAACGGCCGGGATATTTTTTTTCAGGCAGATCTCCCGGACGATCCCGCATGGGTCCAGGCAGATGCGGACCAGCTGGAAAAAGCATTTATCAACCTGCTTCAGAACGGGGCCCAGGCCATGCCCGGGGGCGGCACCCTTCAGGTGTCGGTTTCCCGGGATCAGGACCAGGTGGGGTTGGAATTCAGGGATACCGGGCAAGGCATGTCCCCGGAAATGGTCGACAACATCTTTAATCCGTTTTTCACCACCAAGGCCAAAGGCACGGGCTTAGGCCTGGCCATCACCCATAAGGTGATCACGGAACACGGGGGCCGGATCAGTGTGACCAGCCGTGAGCACGAGGGGACCTGTTTCACGGTTCGCCTGCCGGGGATCGGTCCGGCCCGTCTGTCCCTTCCTTCTGATCCGGCATCAGATCCAGGGACTTGATTTTCTGAATCAGGGTGTTTCTGTGAATGCCCAGCACCTGGGCGGTCTGGGTCTGGTTCCAGTGGCAGCCCTTCAGTGCCCGCAGGATATAATGCCGTTCAAAGGTCTGGCGGGCCTGGATCAGGCCTTTGCTCTCCCGGGCCTCTTCCGCGGCTTCCCGGCCGGAATCGGTATGGAACAGCAAATCAAAGGGCAGGTCTTTTTCATCAATGGGCTGCTGGTCGGACCCCAGCACCACCAGCCGCTCCATCAGGTTTTCCAGTTCCCGGATATTACCCGGCCAGGGATAGTCCTCCAGCACGGTCAGGGCGCCGGGGGTGATGCCGGTGATATGTTTGTTCATCCTGCGGTTGAACCGGTCCAGAAAATATCCGGCCAGCACAGGCACATCCCCTTTTCTTTTTCGCAGAGGCGGCAGGTCCACGGGGACCACATTGAGTCTGAAATACAGGTCATCTCTGAACTCTCTGGTTTTGATCATTTCATCCAGCCGGGTGTTGGTGGCGGCGATGATCCGGATATCCACCTTGATGGTCCGGTTGCCGCCCACCCGGGAGAATTCCCGTTCCTGGATGAACCGCAGCAGTTTGGCCTGGAATTCCGGTTTGAGGCAGCCGATTTCATCCAGAAACACCGTGCCCTGGTGGGCAAACTCGAATTTTCCCGTGGTCTGGCGGTATGCCCCGGTAAACGACCCTTTTTCATGGCCGAACAGTTCGGCTTCCATCAGTTCCGAGGGAATGGCCGCGCAGTTGATGGCCACAAACGGATTTTCCTTCCGAAGGCTCAAATTATGGATGGCCCGGGCGATCAGTTCTTTGCCCGTGCCGCTTTCGCCGGTGATCAGCACATTGCTGCCCGATCCGGCCACCTTTTCCATGAGCTGGAACACGGCGGTCATATGGGGAGACCGGGTGATGATTTTCGGCTCAAATGCACCGGCCGCCACCTGGGAGCGGTGATACCGGACTTCTCTGGCCAGGCGCTGCCGGTCCACGATTTTTTCCACCCGGTTCAGGATGATCTCATGGTCAAACGGCTTGGTGATATAGTCATAGGCTCCCAGTTTCAGAGAGTCCGTGGCTTCCTGGGCCCGGTCAACCGCTGACACCATGATGACGTCCAAATCCGGGTCAATCTGCTTGATCTGTTTCAAAGTTTCAATACCATCCATTTCCGGCATCACAATATCCAGAAAGATCAGATCAAACCCGTGGGAACGGGTTTTTGAAAGCGCTTCAGGGCCGCTTTTTGCGCAGGTGACATCATAATCATCTTCCAGAATTTCCTTGAGTGCATCCCGGATGGCTTCATCATCATCCACCACAAGAATCTGTACCGGGTTGGGATCGTCCTTGATATCCACCAGTCTGTCTCCCTGAAATAAAAATTGTTTGTGTTTGGGGTTACGGGCCTGGACAGGGGAATACTATAAATTTGGGTTTTTTTCCAGAATTTACAGCACTTTTCTCTTTTCATGGTTGATTTTGTCGGTGCCACCCGATAAGAAGAGAGTCGGAACTCCGCTGCATGGCATCCCGGATCAGCGGGGTGTGATTCGGTTGTCACGGAATTGATAACACAAGGAGACAGGTCATGGAAAATTATATGGAGCAGATGGTGGTGTTTTTAACCAAATATGGGCTGAATATTATCGGTGCCATAATTATTCTGATTCTGGGCCGGATTGCCGCCGGTATCGGCAGAAAGATCATTGAGAAGCTCATGGGCCGTTCCAGCGTTGATCCATCCGTGACCTCTTTTTGCGGCAGCCTGGTTTATTTCGGTATTCTGGCATTTACTGTCCTGGCGGCGTTGGCAAAATTCGGTATTCAGACTGCGTCGTTTGTGGCGGTGATCGGTGCCGCCGGTCTGGCCGTGGGCCTGGCGCTTCAGGGATCCTTGGCCAATTTTGCCGCAGGGGTTCTTATCCTGATCCTGCAACCATTCAAAACCGGGCATTATATTGAAGCCGGGGGAGTTGCCGGCACGGTCAAGGACATTCAGATGTTTACCACCACCCTGGCCACACCGGACAATATCAAGATTCTGGTGCCCAATGGTAAAATTTTAAATGATGTCATTAAAAATATTTCCGGGTATGATACCCGCCGAATCGATCTGGTGATCGGCATCGGATACGGGTCTGATATTGAAAAAGCCTGGCAGATTCTGGAGGATATCATCAAATCCGATGACCGTGTTCTCAAAGATCCCGCCTACACCATTGCCGTGTCCGAACTGGCGGATTCCAGCGTGAATTTTGTGGTACGTCCATGGGTGAACAGCACTGATTACTGGGCCA
This sequence comes from Desulfotignum sp., assembly GCA_021737695.1. GTDB lineage: Bacteria > Desulfobacterota > Desulfobacteria > Desulfobacterales > Desulfobacteraceae > Desulfotignum. The sequence continues at coordinate 30,890 of JAIPDL010000004.1, forward strand.
CCCGATATGATCTGATCAAAACCATCAAACAGTCGTTTGACGAGAACGACATTGAAATCCCGTTCCCCCAGGTCACTGTTCACAAAGGATAAACAAAATAAGGGATAGACAAAAAAGACAGCTGTGATTGATGTGAAAATACCGGTTACAGCTGTTTTTGTTTATATTTCAGGCGGGATGTTCTTCCGTGTCCTGGAACGCATGGGCAATCTCAAGGATTTTGTCTTCGATCCGGCAGAAGGCATCCACGATGACGGGGTCAAATGATTTTCCTTTTTCTTCAAGAATAATGGCCATGGCGTTGTCATGGGAAAATGGGGGTTTGTAGCATCGTTCACTGATCAATGCATCATATACGTCGGCAATGGCCATGATTCTGCCGGCCAGCGGAATCTGGGTGCCGGCCAGACCGGACGGGTAGCCGTTGCCGTTCCATTTTTCATGATGGGTGCCGGCGATCTGGGACCCCAGAGCCAGAAAATTACTTCCCTGGTGGTCTTTGGCTGCCCGGGTGATAATTGTTCTGCCGTGCTGGGCATGCTGTTTCATGATCTTAAACTCTTCTTGTGTGAGCCGGCCGGGTTTGAGCAGTATCCTGTCCGGGGTTCCCACCTTGCCGATATCATGCAGGGGCACGGATAAAAACAGATTTTTAATAAATTTTTCCGTCAGGATCTCTTTGAAAAAACCGGTATCTCTGAGATGTTCGGCAATGGCCCGGGCGTAATGCTGGGTTCTGACAATATGTTCTCCGGTTTCCGGATCCCGGGTCTCCACCATGGATACCATGGCTTCCATGGTCAACTGCTGGGCGGAAGACAGTTGCCGATACCAGGTGAATGCGGCCCGTTTTTCCATGGCGAACCGGCAAAGAGAAATCAGGGAAAACAAAACCAGCACTGTCACAATCGGGGCTGCCGGGGAGATAAATACGGATGCTTCCCCATAGGCGAGCAGGCTGGCACCGGTCAGGCCGGCGGCCCATGCCAGACTGGCTGAAAACAGCATGCCCGGCCCAATGAACCGGTAAAACAATCCCCCCATGAACAGGCCGGTGAGCATACAGGCAAAGCCTTTTAGCACCCCGGCCCATGCCGGCAGAATGATCAGGTTGTTTTTCAGGATATTGTCGACCACCACGGCACTGATTTCAACACCCGGAAAATGTGGATCAAGCACGGTCTGGTGAATATCGTTCAATCCCATGGCTGAAGATCCCACAAGAACAATGCGGTCCCGGAGGTCTGATTTTTCAAACTGCCGGTTTAAAATATCCACGGCAGACAGATAGGAAAAGGAAAATCCGGGCCGGGTGAAGCGGATGGCGGCATATCCTTCACGGGTGACGGGGATTTGACAGGTGCCTGCCGCAATACAGGGACCGGTCCGGGTCTGGATCACCCGGGCAGTGGAAATGCCCTGAGCCTCCAGAAACAAAGCCAGAGAGAGATGGGGAAAAATCTGTGACCCGTGCCGGATCAAGAGGGGGATTCGGCGCAACAGTCCGTCAAGATCATATTGACTGTTGATGAATCCCGTATTTTTCAGCCGGGTTTCAATGGCCGGGGTATTACACAAAGCCCCGGTGGCCTGGTGCAGGGATAACAGATGGTCCGGATCCGTGATTTCAACGGTGGTTTGTTTGCACACCGCCCCTTTGCCGGTATGATTAAAATAAAAATACCGGGCCCCCACCATGGGGGTTTCAGCCAGCACCGAGCCAAAGAAAATATCATTGTTTTCCATTCCCCGGGGCAAATCTGTCACGGGCAGGTGGACATTGAGATCCGTTTCAAGCCGCTGGATGATATTTTGAAGTGAGGTCTGATCCGGTTCGGGAAACAAAATATCCAGTGCCATGGCCCGGGGTTCGGACTGATGGATCAGCCGGATCAGGCGGGCGAGCCGGTATCGGGGCCAGGGCCATTGACCCACGGCAGCCAGGCTGGTTTCATCAATGTCCACGATGGTGATGCGTTCTGCATCGTTCGCCCGGAGATCAGAGGACGCGCCCATCCGCATATACCGGTCATAAAAAAAATGATCCAAAGATTGCAGAAAACCGTTTTCAGAAGATGCGGCCAGAGCAATGATCAGGGTGATTATCAGTATCGTTCCTGCCCAGATGGTGCGAATTTTTTTCGACAGATCTATTTTAGGGGGGGGCTCCATCATGGTTGTCTGATCATTTCCTGAATTATCGGTTTCGCTATTATAGGCAGGGCATCCGGGCCTGTCAAGGTGATGGGAGCCAGGCGGTTTTCAACATGGTTTTCAAACACCGTTTCCCACGGTCAGGTATGGGACAGTCCCAGAAACGTATTCCGGATCCGTTCCACATGGTCCAGAAGCTGGGTTTTTCTGGCTTTGCCCACGATATCCGGAGACGCTTTTGCCAAAAGGTCGGTTAATGCCAGCAGATCCGATTCCAGGCAACGGCTTTCCGTATGCCAGCCATGGGTATCCATTTTCATCAGATTGAAATACCACAAACGAAATGTCAGCACATAGAAGCGGTCCGACATTTCTGTCAAGAATGGATTTCCTGCGGCATCGTGGAACAGGTGTTTCAGATCCATATCCAGTCGGGCCAGCTTTTCCGGATCATGATGAACCACCAGATCCCGGCACCTGTCGGTCAGTTGTGCCAGCCGGTTGAAGTGTGCCTTGTTAAACCGTTCTGCTGCCATGACCCCGATGACGGATTCCAGTTCCAGCCGGGCCTGGAACAGGTGGGTGATGGTATTGAGTTCCAGCTCAGATACCTGGATACCGGTTCGGGGCAGTATTTTAAGCAGATGTTCCCATTCCAGACGAAACAGCACCGTGCGCAACGGGGTTCTGCTGACACCGAATTCTTCTGCCAGGGCCTGTTCCTTGAGAATCTGACCCGGGTTGTATGCCAGGAAAATGATTCGTTCCCGCAGGGTATGATAAATTTTTTGATTCATTTTTTGTCAGTTTTAAATGAATAATCCATTAATTTTTAAGGAGCATAACACAAATAAATAGTAAAAAAATAATATATTGACAATAGAAATTTTTTTGGTATACCATAAAAATATTAAAAAATCACGCCATGCGTGTAATGGCAGAATGTAAATCAATTTCAGGGAGAGGAACTATGGAAACATATGATGTGGTAATCATCGGCGGGGCCGTCATGGGAAGTGCAACCGCCTATTTTCTTGCCTGCAATCCGGATTTCACCGGAAAAGTGCTGGTGATTGAAAAAGATCCCACCTATGCCAAATCATCCACATGCCTGTCTGCCGGCGGCATCCGCCAGCAGTTTTCCAACACGGAAAATATCCAGTTATCCAAATTCGGTGCTGAATTCATCAAAAATATCAATTCGTATCTGCAAGTGGAAAACGATGATCCCGTGAATGTGGATTTTACGGAAAACGGGTATCTGATTTTAGCGACGGACGCAGGGATGCCTGTACTGATGCAGAATCACGAAACACAGATTGCGGCCGGGGCCAATGTTAAAATTCTGGAAAAAGACCAGTTGAAACAAACGTTTGAATGGCTCAACGTCGATGATATTGTTGCCGGCTCCTACAATATTCCGGATTCGGGATGGTTTGATCCCCATTGTTTTACCATGGGGTTCAAAAACAAAGCCAAGAGTCTCGGGGTCACCTATCTGAACGATGAAGTGGTGGGTATTGACCGGTCCGGTGATCAAATCACGGCCGTTCAACTGAGTTCCGGAAATAAGATCAACGGCGGCATGTTTGTCAATGCAGCCGGGCCCAAAGCCGCACATGTGGCTGCAATGGCCGGTATAGACGATCTGCCGGTCCGTTCCCGGAAACGGTTTGTTTTTTTGTACAAATGTAATTCTCAGCTGCCCAACTGCCCCCTGGTGGTGGATCCGACCGGGGCCTATTTCCGGCCCGAAGGACAGCATTTTATCTGCGGAATTTCTCCGGAAGCGGACAATGATCCGGACTGTGATGATTTTGATATGGATTATTCCGTGTTTGAAGAAACCTTATGGCCGATTCTGGCGGAACGGGTGCCTGCGTTTGATGCCATCAAGCGGATTTCATCCTGGGCCGGTCATTATGAATACAACATAAAGGATCAGAATGCCATTATCGGACCCCATCCGACAGTGAAAAATTTCATGTTCATCAACGGGTTCAGCGGTCATGGACTTCAGCAGGGTCCGGGCGCGGGCCGAGGAATTTCAGAACTGATCACCTACGGAAAATACAAAACCCTGGATTTAAGGTGTTTTGAATTTGAACGGTTTGCCAAAAATCAGCTGTACATTGAGCTGAATATCGTTTGACCGTCAGAAAAACAAACAATGCGCCAGCCACAGGTCCTTTGAATTCGCTGCCAGGCAGACAACACTGGTATGTGAATTAACATTGATACGGGTTCCCTCTTTGTGATATATTTGTTTCATTTTAATTGTGCAAAGAAAAAGAATCTTGAGTGAAAAACAAGGACAAGCTGATATATCGATGTAAAACCTGCGGCAGCCAGACATTCAAATGGATGGGGCGGTGCCCGGACTGCGGGGACTGGGATTCCCTGGTACAGGAGCGCCAGGTTTCAAAACCAGCGGGGAATTCCGGATCCTTGTTGACTTCAGAACCGGTTCCCATCGATTCCGTCAAGACAAGCCGGTCATTGCGGATCTGCACGGGTATGAGTGAGTTCGACCGGGTTCTGGGCGGCGGGGTTGTGGATGGATCCCTGGTGCTCATCGGCGGTGATCCGGGCATCGGCAAGTCCACGCTTATGCTCCAGGTCCTGTCGGCTCTGGCCCAATCCGGTAAAACCTGTCTGTATGTATCCGGCGAAGAATCCATTCGCCAGCTTTCCATGCGGGGGCAGCGCCTTGAAAAAGGGTGCTGCCCCTCTTTGCTGATCGTATCGGAAACCAATCTGGACGCCATTGCCGCCATGATGGCGAAAACCGCCTATGATGCCGTGGTCATCGACTCCATTCAAACCGTGTTCCAGCCGGATGTCAATTCCACCCCGGGCAGCGTCACCCAGATCCGGGAGGCGGCCATGCGGTTCATGCATCTGGCCAAATCCAGCGGTACCCCGATTTTTCTGGTGGGGCATGTGACCAAGGTCGGGGCCATTGCCGGTCCCCGGATCATGGAGCATATGGTGGACACGGTGTTGTATTTTGAAGGCGATAAAAGCCATGTGTTCAGAATATTGCGGGCCGTGAAAAACCGGTTTGGCTCCACCAATGAAATCGGGGTGTTTGAAATGCGTGAAAAAGGGCTGGTGGAAGTACCCAATCCATCGGCCGTGTTTCTGGCTGAACGGACATCCGTGGCACCGGGATCCGTGGTCACGGCCTGTATGGAGGGAACCCGTCCCATTCTGGTGGAAATCCAGGGACTGGTCTCCACTTCCAGCCTGGGCAATCCCCGGCGCACCGTGCTCGGGCTGGATATTCAGCGGGTGGCACTGATCGTGGCGGTTATGGAAAAACGTCTGGGAATGAATCTGTCCGGCCTGGATCTGTTCATGAACGTCACCGGCGGGGTCCGGATTGTGGAACCGTCTGCGGATCTGGCCATTGCAGCGGCCCTGGCAGCCAGTTTTCTGGACAAACCCGTTCCCGGAAACACCACGTTGATCGGAGAAATCGGCCTGACCGGTGAGATCCGGGCGGTGAGTCATGCCCAGGCCCGGATCAAGGAGGCTGCAAAAATGGGATTTACCACCTGTCTGGTGCCGGCCTCGGCATTAAAACAATTGTCAAAAGTTCGCGGCATGACCATAGAAAGTGTCCGATTTTTAAAAGAAGCCATGGAGGTATTGTTTGGCAGCTAAAAAACGCGGGACAAAATCCGGGAACCGGTCCGGGAGGGCCGGCGGTTCAAAATGGGAAGATCACCTCACCCGGCAGGCCCGGGCTGAAAATTATCCGGCCCGGTCCGTGTACAAACTCAAAGAGATTCAGCAGAAATTTCATGTGATCAAAAAAGCGGATGTGGTTCTGGATCTGGGATGCGCGCCCGGATCCTGGCTGTTGTATGCATCAAAACAGACAGGGCCCAAAGGCCGTGTCTTCGGTATTGATATTCAAGCCGTCACCATTGATCTGCCGGCAAATGTATCTGTGATGCAACAAGACATCCTTGACATGACGGATAAAACATTTTTTGATCAGGTGTCCGGATGCGGTGTGGTGCTCTCGGACATGGCACCGGCCACCACGGGTCGAAAAGATGTGGATGCCTTTCGTTCCTTTGAACTGTGCCGCATGGCACTGGAAACGGTGGATCGTTTTCTGATGGAAAAAGGGCATTTTGTGTGCAAGATCTTTCAAGGCAATGATTTTGCCCGGTTTGAAAAACAGGTGAAAAAACGGTTCACGGAATGCCGGGTTTTTAAACCGGAAAGTTGCAGAAAACAGAGCAAAGAAATATATATTATCGCAAAACAAAAACGAGCAACATAATGTAAGGAGTGGATTCATGTCAGGACACAGCAAATGGTCGACCATCAAACACAAAAAAGGGGCGGCCGATAAAAAAAGGGGCAAGATTTTCACCAAGCTGATCAAAGAGATCACGGTGGCGGCCCGCATGGGCGGTGGAGATCAGGAGGCCAATCCGAGACTGCGCCAGGCCGTTGCCGCGGCCAAGGCCCAGAACATGCCCAAGGAGAATTTTGAGCGGGCCATCAAAAAAGGGACGGGTGAGCTGGAAGGGGTCAGTTATGAGGAAATCATTTATGAAGGATACGGCCCCGGCGGGGTGGCCGTGCTGGTGGAATGCCTCACTGACAACCGGAATCGTACCATCGCCGATGTCAGATACATGTTTGCCAAGGCCGGCGGCAATGTGGGCACGGACGGGTGTGTGGCCTGGATGTTCGACAAAAAAGGGCTGATCGCCGTCAACAAGGAAGGGATGGATGAGGATACCCTCATGGAAGTCGCATTAGATGCCGGTGCGGAAGACATCAAAGATGAAGGGGACGTGTATGAGGTGATCACGGAACCCGCAGAGTTCGATGCCGTGCAGAACGCTCTGGATAAAGCCGAAATCTCCTATGAAGTGGCGGAGATCACCATGATTCCCCAGACCATGACAGCGGTCACGGGCAAGGAGGCCGAGCAGATGATTCGGTTCATGGAGGCCATCGATGATTGTGATGATGTCCAGAACTTTTATACCAATGCCGATATTCCGGATGAAGTTTACGAAAACATGTGATCGTTTTTCTCGATTTTTTTGCTGCACCCATGAATCAAAGGCCGGCATGACCCCATGCCGGCCTTTTGAATGTCAGGCCAGATGGATCATTTTCTGTACCGCGCCCAGGGCGTTCTTTCGGATATCTTCCGGCACTCTGATTTCTCCTGACAGGGTTTCCAGACTGTTTTTAATATCTTGCAGACGGATTTTTTTCATATCCGTGCACCGCATTTTTTCGGATGCCGGAAAAAATTGCTTGTCCGGGTTGGCTTTTGAGATGGGATACAGCAGGCCGACTTCCGTACCGATGATGAACTGGCGGTGCGCACTGTTTTTGGCGTACCGGATCATACCGGAGGTGGACTGGATGGTATCGGCCAAAGCCAGGATTTCGGGCGGACATTCCGGATGGGCCATGAACAGCGCCTCCGGGTACTTCTGCCTCGCGTCTGCCACATCTTCCAGGGTCAGGTTGTTGTGAAACGGGCAAAACCCGTCCCATAAATGGATTGTTTTGTCCGTGTGCCCGGCCGCATATTGGGCCAGGTTTCGGTCCGGTGTCATGAGTACCTCATCTTCAGACTGGGCATTGACCACATCGATCACATTGGCCGAGGTGCAGCAGATATCAGATACGGCCTTGACCGCGGCAGACGAGTTGACATAGGTGATGACGGGAATGTTTCCCAACGCCTTTTTTCTGGTGCTCAACGCTTCGGGTGTCACCATGTCCGCCATGGGACAGCCGGCTTCCGGGTTGGGCAGCAGCACGGTTTTATCCGGGCACAGAATGGCGGCCGTCTCCGCCATGAAGTGGACCCCGCAGAAAACGATGATTTCTGCACTGGTTTTTGCGGCCTTGATACTCAACTCCAGAGAATCACCGCACAGATCCGCTATGTCCTGGATCTCCGGGGGTTGGTAGTTATGGGCCAGAATGATGGCGTTTTTTTTGCGGGCCAGATCCCGGATCAGTTGTTTCATTTGTTTCATCCTTTAATCGTGCGTTTCAATTCATGTCAATGATGTGGGTTCCCGAAGGAATCTCAAACTCAAACCAGTTATCAGGCATGTCCTGAAATTGGATATCACTGAGTTCAAACCGGGTGATATCCTTAACATTGTTCACCGTGGTGACCGTCTGAATCTGAAAATCAGTTCTGCTCACCTGGATGCGGATGGATTGGATATCCGTATTTCCAGGGGGGGCTTCCAGTTGCAGTGCCACCCACTGGTCCGTGGTTTCAGCGACGGACACAGAAAAATTGTCTCTGATTTGTGAGATATCGGATAAAAAAGCCCCCCCGGCACCGGACGCAAAAAACGGGGCTGCATCGCCGATCATGACCTGGTTTTCATCCGGCCTGAAAATCCATAGGGTCTGGCCGTTGGTGATGATGTCATGGCGCTCGGGTGCCAGATACTGCCATTTCATTTTTCCGGGATGGCTGAACCAGGCTTTGCCTGAAGCGGTTTCGCTGATGTCCAGAGCGGACAGAACCGAAGTTTGTTTAAATTCAGCGGAGAAACTGCGGCCGGCATATTGATTTTCAAGCCCGGCCAGGACGGTCTGTTCCAGGGAACGGGTATCTGAAGCAGCGGCCCCATGGATCCATCCGGAACATAACAGGACAAAGAAAAGAATTCGGAATAATTTCATAATGAATTTCCTTGTTTTAATGCATCAGTTTTTGCGGGTCTTTTCGTTTGTCATCCGCATACAGGCGCCGAAGCTTGGGTTTTTCAATTTTTCCGGTGGGATTTCGGGGCACATCGCCAAAAAATATTTTTCTTAACCGTTTGTACCGGGGCAATGCCTGCTGAAAATCCAGTATATCCTGTTCGCAGATCATGCAATGGGGTTTGACACTGATGATGCCGGCGGGAATTTCCCCGAGCCGTTCGTCCGGCACTCCGATAACGGCAATGTCTTTGATCTTTTCATGGGTGAGAAAAAAATTTTCGATTTCATTGGGAAAAATGTTTTCCCCCCCGTAAATGATCATATCTTTTCTCCGGTCCACCAGCCAGATGAATCCGTCTTTGTCATACCTGGCAATGTCACCGGTGTAAAGCCAACCATCCTTGAGCGCTTCTTTTGTGGCAACCTCATTTTTGTAATAAGCTCTCATGACGCCGGGCCCCCGGACGATCAGTTCTCCGGTTTCACTGGCAAACAGATGGTTGCCCTGCTTGTCCACGATTCTGGCTTCCCACCCATATCCGGCCTTGCCGATGGGTCCGACGTGGTGGCTGTTTTCAATGCCTAAGTGAATACACCCGGGACCCGTGGATTCCGTCAGACCATAGTTGGTGTCATATGCCTGAAACGGAAAATGTTTTTTCCAGCGCTCCACGAGGCTGGGCGGAACGGGTTGGGCCCCGGAGTGCATGAGCCGCCATTGTTCCAGGCGATATTTAGATAAATCAATGGTGCTGTTTTCAATGGCAATGAGAATATCATGGGCCCAGGGAACCAGGAGCCAGGCAATGGTACACTGTTCTTCGGAGATCGCCTCCAGGATCCATTCCGGTTTCACCCCATTGAGCAGAATACATTTGCCCCCCATCAGCAAACTGCCCATCCAGTGCATTTTGGCTCCCGTGTGATACAGTGGTGGGATACACAGGAACACATCATCATGGGTCTGGCCGTGATGCCTGTTTTCCACTTCACAGGCATGGGTCAGATTCTGGTGCGTGATCAGCACGGCTTTGGGCGCGCCCGTGGTACCGGAGGTAAAATACAGGGCTGCGTCATCATCCGGACCGGCATCTATGTCCGGGGGATGATCCTTTTTATGGCCGGCAATGAATGTATCATAACAAACCGCCCAGTCCGGACAGGTTTCATCAGGTCCTGCAAAGATCCAGAGGGTGACACTATCGGTCAGATTCTGCCGGATGCCGTCAATGCGCTCAATGAATTCCGGCCCGAAAATAAAGGCTTTGGGTTCTGCCGTTCGGGCGCACATCAGAATTTTGTCTGCCTCAAACCGGAAATTCAAAGGCACGGCCCAGGCACCGGTATAAAGAATTCCGAAATAAATGGGCAGCCATTCCAGATTGTTGGTCATCAATTGTACGACAGTATCTGTCTTTTTAATGCCATGCTGCCAAAGCCCGTTGGCCAGTTGGCAGGACATGGTATAAAATTGATGCCAGGTGAGCTCTTTTCGGGCGGCCAAGGCGGGTATCCGTTCAACCAGTGCGGTTTTGTCCCTGTAAAGCCGGCTGTTCTGGGCCAGTATGTCTGTAATTCTCATAACCCGTGTGTCACCTTTTATCCTTGGGTCGGGGTAAAAAAAATCCTGCCGGATCAATATAGACCACGGCAGGATTATGTTCAACCCGATGGGTTTAAAAAAGGGTGTTATTTGTCTTTTTGCACCTCTTCAAAGTCGGCATCCACCACATCGTCATCTGCCTGGGCATCGGATCCACCGGCATTGCCGCCGGCATCACCCTCCTGGGAGGATGCCGCCTGCTGGTACATCACTTCAGCCAGTTTGTGAGACGCCTGGGACAGGGTTTCGATTTTCTGTTTGATGTCTTCGACATTATCGGAATCCTTGGCCTGTTTCAACGCTTCCACAGCAGATTCAATATTTTTTCTGGTGTCTTCGTCCACTTTGGAACCGTGTTCCTTTAATGTTTTTTCCGTCTGGTCCACCAGGGCTTCCGCCTGGTTTCGGGTATCCACCAGAATCCGTTTGTTTTTGTCGTCTTCTGCATGCATTTCCGCATCTTTGACCATTTTTTCGATTTCTTCATCCGACAGACCGGAGGCGGCAGTGATGCGGATGGACTGTTCTTTGGCCGTGGCTTTGTCTTTGGCAGATACCTGGACGATACCATTGGCATCGATATCAAAGGACACCTCGATCTGGGGAACCCCGCGGGGTGCCGGCGGGATATCCGCCAGTTCAAACCGGCCCAGGGTTTTGTTGTCCGCCGCCATTTCCCGTTCCCCCTGAAGCACATGGATGGACACGGCCGGCTGATTGTCCGCCGCCGTGGAGAACACCTGGCTTTTCTTGGTGGGGATGGTGGTGTTCTTTTCTATGAGTTTGGTCATGACACCGCCTAAGGTTTCAATACCTAAGGAAAGCGGGGTGACATCCAGCAGCAGTACATCGTTGACATCCCCTTGCAGGACACCGGCCTGGACGGCCGCGCCCATGGCCACCACTTCATCCGGGTTCACCCCTTTGTGGGGCTTTTTCCCGAATATTTTTTCCACCCGCTCCTGAACGGCCGGCATACGGGTCATGCCGCCCACCAGAACCACTTCATCCACACCGCCGGAACTCAGTCCGGCTTCTTTTAATGCCTTTTTGCAGGGGCCTTCCAGGTTATCCAGCAGATCCGCCACCAGAGATTCCAGCTTGGCCCGGGTCAGCCTGACGTCCAGGTGTTTGGGGCCGGAAGCATCCGCCGTGATAAACGGCAGATTGATATTTGTTTCTGTTGAGCTGGACAGTTCCATTTTGGCTTTTTCCGCCGCTTCCTTGAGCCGCTGAAGTGCCATTTTATCGTTGCGGACATCAATGCCCTGATCTTTTTTGAATTCATTGGCAATATATTCGATGATTCTCAGATCAAAATCTTCACCGCCCAGGTGGGTGTCTCCGGAGGTGGATTTCACCTCAAACACCCCATCCCCGATTTCAAGGATGGATACATCAAAGGTGCCGCCTCCTAAGTCAAAGACCGCAATTTTTTCTTCCCCTTTTTTGTCCAGGCCATATGCCAGAGAAGCGGCAGTGGGTTCGTTGATGATCCGTTTGACTTCCAGACCGGCAATTTTGCCGGCATCTTTGGTGGCCTGGCGCTGACTGTCATTAAAGTAGGCCGGCACGGTGATGACGGCTTCTTTGACCTCTTCACCCAGATAATCCTCAGCCGTTTTTTTGATATTGGCCAGGATGAATGAAGAAATTTCAGCCGGGCTGTACTGCTTGCCCCTCAAGCTGATCCGGGTGTCCCCGTTGGAGGCCGCTTCAATCTTGTACGGCAGGTTGGGGATGTCGGTTTGAATCTCTTTTGAGTTGAATTTCCGGCCGATCAGGCGCTTGACGCCAAATACGGTGTTTTCGGGATTGGTGATGGCCTGGCGTTTTGCCGTCTGACCCACAATCCGTTCTCCGCCTTCAGTGATGGCGACAATGGAGGGCGTCGTCCGTCCGCCTTCCGCATTGGTGATAATTTTTGCTTCTCCGCCGGTTTCCATGATTGCTACGCAGGAGTTGGTGGTTCCCAGGTCTATTCCGATTATTTTTCCCATAACATTTCCTCCAATATATCTTTATTTTTCTTCGGGTTCGTCAGTATCATTGCCTGTTGATTTTGAAACGACAACCATGGCAGGCCGGATCAATCTGTCATTAAGAAGGTATCCCGTCTGAAGTACATCAGTTACCGTATTTTCCGGGACCTCATTGGTTTCCTTTTGGGTGACGGCCTGATGGAAATTCGGATCAAACAGCTGATTTTCAGCCTGAATCGATTTGACATGGAATTGCTGAAATACTTTCAGAATTTCTTTGTGGGTCAATTTTACCCCTTTTAACAGGGTTTCAAGATCCTGGTTGTTTTCAGCAGAAGCCATGGCCCGTTCCAGATTGTCCACAACCGGGAGAAATTGTTTGAAAACCATTTCATTGGCAAATTTTTTAAATTCGTCAATTTCTCTTTGCTTTCTTTTTCGGTAGTTGTCGAATTCTGCAGAAAGTCTGATAAATCGATCCTTTTCAGCTTCAAGCGCTGCTTCCAGCGAAGCGATGTCTGTTTCCTGAGAAGTGGAATCAAGACCGTCTGTGTCTTTTTCTTCTACAGCCGATTCCGTCTCCTTTAAGGGAGACGGGTCTTTCCCGTTGGGTCCTCCCCTGGACTTTTCTTTCAGTACCAATGTATTCTCCTGATCCAATAAAAATTATAAAATTCAATTGGCAAATAATTAGTTTTTAAATTGATGGCTGAAAAGTAAGTCTGTTTGATTGCATGTCAAGACATAAAAAGCGGTGGGAAAAAATAAACCGGCCGGCAGGAGATGCAGATAAATTGCATGATCGGGATCGATCCTTGACACAGAAGAGATCACTTATCGCTGCTTCCTTCCGGACCTGACGAGGTTCATGTCCTTCTGTTACAAGGCGACCGATCAGAATCGATCCATATCCGGTCTGCCGGCCGGAATTTGTATATATATAGGGTTTGAAACGTTTTTTCAAGATGTATATGAAATTTTTAAACTGGACCGGCCCCGGGGAAAAGTGGCGATTCGGTTGTCTGACATGTCTGGTCGGGGCGGAGAGATTTGAACTCCCGACATCCTGCTCCCAAAGCAGGCGCGCTACCAGACTGCGCTACGCCCCGATTCAATAGACATAACCACATTCAATATCATTTTAAGACCGGTGGCGCAAGTTGTTTTTTTGGGCAATTTTCTTGACACTGAATGGTATAAGCGTTATTTTAGTTAACTTTATTATTTGGGTGTATGGTATGGTGTGATTTGATATGCATCACAAGATTTATGCAAATGGTTTGCATTCGGCCCGGGATATAGATGGTTCACTATTAATGGAATGTAACAGGACAAAAAAATGCAGGTAAAAATTGAAGACAAGAGCGCTGTCAAAAAGGTACTCTATTTTGAAATTCCCAAGGAAAAAGTGGCGAAAGAGCTTGACAAGGCATACAACGAACTGAAGAAAAAAGCGGATATCAAAGGGTTCAGAAAAGGGAAAATTCCCAGAAAAGTCCTTGAAAATCGTTTTTCCAAAGACGTTCATGCCGATGTCGCCCCCCGGTTGATTCAGGATTCCTTTGTTGAAGCCATCCAGGAACACAATCTGAACATTGTGGGGGGGCCCCAGCTGGATCCGCCGGAATTGAATCCGGATTCAGACTATGTGTTTGATATCACCGTTGAAGTGAAACCGGAACTGCCTGAGATCGATTACAAGGACATGGCCCTTGAAAAAAATCGTTACGCGGTTTCTGATGCTGAGATCGATGCCCAGATTCATATGATTCAGAAAACCATGGCAAAAAAACAGAAAGTGAGCGAAAGCCGGGCTGTCAAAGCGTCTGATTTTGTCCTGATCGATTATCAGGGATTTTTGAACAACGAGCCGTTTGAGCCCACGCCCAAAATAGAAAATTTTCTCTACCAGATAGGGCAAGATAACTTACCTGAAGCGTTTGCCGAAAAATTGACCGGGTGTGTGCCTGTTCAGGACATAGAGGTTGAAGTGGCTTATCCTGAAGATCATCCGGATGAGAACATGAAGGGGAAAACCATTTTATACAAGGTGACGCTCAAAGAAATTCAGGAAGAAATTCTTCCTGAGATCAATGACGATCTGGTCAAGGGCTTAGGCAAGTTTGAGACCCTGGATCAGGTCAAGGATTCCATCCGGGAAAACCTGGAAAAAGGAAACGAGCAGCGTGTGAAGCACGAGCTCAGTGAACAGATTTTTCAGCACCTGCTGGAAAAATATGAATTCGAAGTACCCGAAGCCATGATCGAAGGAGAGCTCAACGGGATTATCAGTGAGACAGAGCAGGCGTATTCAGCCAATAACACCAGTCTGGAAGAACATGGATTGAGCCGTGAGAAACTGTCTGAACAGTACCGGGATGTGGCCGAAAAGCAGGCCCGGCGGCATTTGATTCTCGATAAAATCATCACCCAGGGAAAACTGGATCTCACCGACGAAGAGATGGACAAAAGCCTGGAAGAAATGGCCCGGGGCATGAATGCCACTGTGGATGCCATAAAGAATTTTTTCAATATGGATCCCAAACAGATGGAATATTACAAACATACCCAGCTTGAAAAAAAGGCGATCGATCTTATCATTGAAACCAGTCAGGTGACGGAAAAAGATCTGGAATCCGACGTTCAGGAAACATCGGTTTCGGACCCGGAAACTGACGCCTGATCGAATTTGTAAAAACAGATTCATCACAGCCTTGCTCCGAACTGTTTTCGGGACAGGGTTCAGTAAGAACAGATAACCAAGGAGTTTTATTGTGCCATTAGTTCCAATGGTGGTTGAACAAAGCAATCGGGGCGAGCGGGCCTATGATATTTATTCGCGTCTGTTAAAGGACCGGATTATATTTTTGGGTTCTGCCATTGACAGTGAAATTGCCAACCTCATTGTGGCCCAGCTGCTTTTCCTGGAATCGGAAGATCCGGAAAAAGACATCAGTTTTTATATCAACTCTCCCGGTGGTGTGGTCACTGCCGGACTGGCCGTGTATGATACCATACAGTACATCAAGCCGGATGTATCGACGGTTTGTATCGGACAGGCTGCCAGCATGGGGGCATTGCTGCTTGCTGCGGGGGCCCCGAAAAAACGGTTCGCCCTGCCCAACGCCAGAATTATGATCCATCAGCCTTTAGGGGGTGCCCAGGGCCAGGCAGCGGATATCAAAATTCAGGCCACGGAAATTCTTCGTATGAAAGATACGTTAAACGAGATTCTGGCACATCATACCGGCCGGGAAATCGAAAAAATTGCCAAGGACACGGATCGCGATTTTTTCATGTCCGGGGATGAAGCAAAAACCTATGGTATTGTTGACCGGGTGGTTGCCGACAGAAGCCAATTGGAAGTGGAAGCCTGATTCCGGCTTCAAAGGAGTGCTATTAATATGGCCAAAAAAGATGACACCAATGATCAATTTTTCTGCTCTTTCTGCGGGAAAAACCAGAAAGAAGTCCAGAAACTGATCGCCGGTCCCAGTGTCTATATCTGCAACGAATGCATCAAACTGTGTGGTGAAATCATTGAGGATGAAGAAAAGGAAAAAGCGGCTGAAATTGAAAGCACCAGAGAGTTTTATGTGCCCAAGCAGATCAAGGCAATGCTTGATTCCTATGTGATCGAGCAGGATGCGGCCAAAAAAGTGCTTTCTGTGGCAGTGTACAACCATTATAAACGCTTGACCTCCCGCATTGAAAAACCGGCGGATGATATTGAAATTCAGAAAAGCAATATTCTGTTGATCGGTCCGACGGGATGCGGTAAAACCCTTCTGGCCCAGACCCTTGCCAGATTTCTGGATGTGCCCTTTGCCATTGCCGATGCCACGGCTTTGACCGAAGCCGGTTACGTCGGAGAAGATGTGGAAAACATTGTTTTGTCTCTGGTTCAGAACGCGGACTATGATATTGAACGCGCCCAGAAGGGAATTATTTATATTGATGAGATCGATAAAATTTCCCAGCGGGGTGATAACCCTTCCATTACCCGGGATGTGTCCGGAGAAGGGGTCCAGCAGGCATTGTTGAAAATCATCGAAGGCACGGTGGCCAGCATTCCTCCCAAGGGCGGCAGAAAACATCCCCAGCAGGATTACGTCAAGGTGGATACCTCCAATATTCTTTTTATCTGCGGGGGCACGTTCACGGGACTGGAAAAAATCGTTGAGAGACGTATTTTACAGAAAACCATGGGATTCGGTGCCAAGATTGCCGACAGAAAACAGGTAAATATCGGCACATTGCTGCAGCAGCTCAAGCCGGAAGATTTGATCAAGTTCGGACTGATCCCGGAATTTTTGGGACGGCTGCCCGTTGTCACCACCATCGGAGAACTTTCAGAAGCATCCCTGGTCAAGATTTTGACGGAACCTAAAAATGCATTGGTGAAACAATACCAGGAACTGTTTAGAATCGAAGGGGTCGATCTCCAGTTTACTGATGAGGCCCTGGAAGCCATGGCCAAGGAAGCGGTGATCAGAAAATCGGGTGCCAGAGGATTGCGGGCCATTATGGAAAAGACCATGCTGGACATCATGTATGAACTGCCTTCCAAGGAAGATGTGAAAGAATGCGTGGTGGGAGAAGAAGTGGTGTTGAAAAACGAGCCGCCGATTCTTTTGTATGAACAACCCAAAAAACAGGCCTGACAAAAGAAATCGAGATTGAATCAATGATCAATATTTCCAGATTGTTCAACCAGGACGGCTCCGAATATATCAAAAAAACATTGCCTCTGGTTCCGTTGCGGGACATGGTGCTGTTTCCTTTTGTCACCACCTCTGTTTTTGTGGGAAGAGAAAAATCCATCAAGTCTCTGTCCGAAGCCATGGCCGGAGAAAAAAAGATATTTCTCACCACCCAGAAAGATCCGGAAGTGCTGAAACCCACGATTCAGGACATCTTCCAGGTGGGAACCGAAGCGAAGATTACCCAGTTGCTTCGCCTGCCGGACGGAACGGTCAAGGCGCTTGTGGAAGGCGCCAGCCGGGGCAAAATTGTTAAATTGAGTGATGAACGCGGTTTTCTGACGGTGGATTTTATTCCTGTGCAGGAGATGCCCATGTCTGACGCTATATCCAAAGCCGCATTTAGAACGGTTCTGGAAGCGTTTGAGCACTATGCAACTTTGTCCGGCGCAGTGTCCAAAAGTTTTTTTAAAAACCTGGAAATTCTGGAAGCCGACCCGTCCCGGTATGCGGATGCCATTGCGGCCCAGTTGCCGTTCAAGGTGAACGACAAGCAGCAGTTACTGGAATGCACGGATATTGAAAAACGGTTTTATCTGCTGCTTCAGTTGATTCAGCAGGAAACCGAAGTGTTTGCCATGTCCCAGAAGATCAAGGGACGGGTAAAAGAACAGATGGAAAAACTCCAGAAACGCCATTATCTCACCGAACAGATGCGGGCCATCAAAAAAGAGATGGGAGAAGACGGCGAATCCGGAGAATATGCTGAACTTGAAACCCGGATACGAAAAAAACGCCTGCCCAAAGAGGCGGCCGGGGTTGTCAGGCGGGAGCTGGAGAAGCTTAAGATGATGGCCCCCATGTCCTCGGAAGCAACGGTCATCAGAAATTACATCGACTGGATGATTTCCCTGCCATGGTATAGAAAAAACCGTCCGAAAAATGACCTGGCCACTGCAGAGCGCATTCTGGATCAAGACCATTACGGCTTGAAAAAACCCAAAGAAAGAATTCTGGAATATCTGGCCGTACAGATGCTGATCAAGAAAATCAAAGGGCCGATCCTTTGCCTGGTGGGGCCTCCCGGTGTCGGGAAAACGTCTCTGGTAAGATCTGTGGCATCCGCTACCGGTCGATCGTTTGCCAGAATATCGCTGGGCGGAGTTCGGGATGAAGCGGAAATCAGAGGGCATCGCCGGACCTATGTGGGGGCCATGCCCGGTAAACTGATTCAGACCATAAAAAAAGTCGGGTACAGCAACCCGGTCCTGTGTCTGGATGAAATCGACAAGATGACAGCTGATTTCAGAGGAGATCCCTCTTCGGCGCTGCTTGAGGCCCTGGACCCGGAACAGAACCGGCATTTCAATGATCATTATATGGAAGTGGATTACGATCTGTCGGAAATCCTGTTCATCACCACGGCCAATACCCTGTTTGATATTCCGGCACCCCTGCGGGACAGAATGGAGATCATTCAGATTCCCGGATATACAGAGTATGAAAAAGCGCAGATAGCCAAAGGGTTTCTGATTCCCAAGCAGATCAGAGAAAACGGGCTTGACCAAGGGGATGTGACCTTTTCGGATAATGCCGTTCAAACCATTATCCAGAGGTATACCCGTGAAGCAGGGGTTCGGAATCTGGAACGGGAAATATCATCGGTCATCAGAAAAATTGCTACCCGGATCGTTCGCACCAAAGAACGTAAAAACTATGCCGTGAGTACCGTCAGTGTGATGAAATATCTGGGACAGCCGAAATTTCGCAACAAACCCCTGGAAGTGGAAGATAAAACCGGGATTGTGACTGGGCTTGCCTGGACCCAGGCCGGCGGCGAACTTCTGACCATCGAGGCGGTGACCATGCCGGGAAAAGGGCGCATCATGGTGACCGGAAAACTGGGGGATGTCATGAAAGAGTCATCCCAGGCCGCTGTCAGCTATGTTCGCTCCCGAAGCAAAGCCCTGGGGATCCATGAAGATTTTTACAAGGACCTGGACATTCATATCCATGTGCCGGAAGGGGCGATCCCCAAGGATGGTCCGTCTGCCGGTATAGCCATGTGCACGGCCGTGGTCTCAATTTTAACAGGCCGTCCGGTTTACAGAAATTTGGCCATGACCGGTGAAATTACCCTCAGAGGCAGAGTACTTCCCATCGGCGGGGTCAAGGAAAAATTACTGGCTGCCCACACCCACGGGATTCGGAAAGTGGTGATGTCGGCGGAAAATGAGAAAGATATTCAGGAAATCCCCAGATCCATTCAAAAACAGCTGGATATTGTTTTTGTGGATGACATGAGCCAGGTGCTGGAACATGCCCTGATTCAAACTGCCGCTGATTCCCGTTAAAAATCTAAATCTTCCAGAAGAGAAATGAATGACGTCATGGCGGACACTTCGTCCATGGGAGCCACTTTTCTGCGAATATCAACAATTTTTTCATAGGCGGCCGAATCCATGAGCAGGTCTTCTTTTCTAGTGCCGCTCTGATTGATGTTAATGGCTGGCCAGATTCGACGTTCGGCGCATTCCCTGGACAGAAACAGGTCCATGTTGCCCGTGCCCTTGAATTCCTGAAATATGACCTCATCCATGCGGCTGCCCGTATCCACCAGGATGGTGGCGATGATGGTCAAAGAGCCCCCGTTTTCCAGTTTTCGGGCCGCACCGAATATTTTTCTGGGAAATTCCATGGCATTGGCGCCCAGACCCCCGGACAACGTTTTCCCGAAACTGTCCGTATCTGCATTGAACGCCCGGGTCATCCGGGTCAAAGAATCGATGAACACCACGGCATCCTGGCCGATTTCCGCACATCGAATGGCGGTATGCATGGCCAGGCGTGTCATCCTCATGTGCTGGCCGATTTGCTGATCAGCGGATGAATACAGTACATGGGCATTGACCAGTCCCCTTTGAAAGTCGGTGACCTCTTCGGGCCGTTCGTCCACCAGCAGAATAAATACATTGGCATCCGGATGATTGGTGACCACTGAATTGGCCATATGGCGCAAAATAAAGGTTTTCCCGGATTTGGGCGGCGCAATAATCAATCCCCGCTGTCCCATGCCGATGGGAACAATTATATCCAGGGCCTTTCCCACCGTATCCTCATCATTTTGAGTCAGAACATATCGTTCATAGGGATTGATGCTTACCTGATCCTGAAGCATGGGAATGGCGGCAAATTCGTCGAAAGGAAGTCCATTGATCGTTTCAACCCGTACCAAAGCCAGGTTCGGGTTTCTCGGGTCTTTTTTTTCACCCAGACCCTGAATTACGCTGCCTTCCCGCAGATTTAATTTACGGATCAAGCTGTTGGGCACATAAGGGTTTTCCGGACGGGGCTGAAAATTGTCATCAATTTCCCGCAGAAATCCAAACCCTTTATCCATGATTTCCAGATATCCTGACACAGGTTCCATAATTACTTAAACTCCTTGATAAACGTGTGCTGCTGCTGAAAGAACAGGGTAAGGATTCAACTTGCGAATGCCCGTGCATCACAAGGTCATAAGAAACCCGGCATCACATTTTTATCGGATTGACGTTATTCGAATTCAATTTTATAGCGTACAAGGTATATACCATTAAAAACCGGGGCTTGCAAGATACTAACGCAACAAAAAAGATGGATTTTTTACCTGGCAACAAGAAAACCAGAAATTTGTTAAAATTTGCTTGACACGCATTTTTAATATTGATATAAGTGCTCTGTTTTTCGGGCGATTAACTCAGTTGGGAGAGTGCAACCCTTACAAGGTTGAAGTCGCAGGTTCAAGCCCTGCATCGCCCACCAGGAGACATAAGTGATTACGGGGGTGTAGTTCAGTTGGTTAGAACGCTTGCCTGTCACGCAAGAGGCCGCGAGTTCGAGTCTCGTCACTCCCGCCACCATATAAAAAAGAGGGTGTTAGCTAATGGCTGACACCCTCTTTTTGTTTGCCCGATATTTTCGCCAATTACCCGTCGGCTGACAGTTCTTTTATAATGGCATCTCCCATTTCTCTGGTGTTGACCGGATTCCCTGTACCCGCCATATCCGCAGTAACTATCTGACGGGCCAGGACCCGGTCAATGGCGGATTCAATGGCATCTGCCGCCTGCACCTGGCCACAGGAATACCTGAGCATCATGGCACCGGACAGAATTTGTGCAATGGGGTTGGCAATTCCTTTGCCTGCGATATCGGGGGCAGATCCACCGGCGGGTTCATACAGACCGAATTTTTTCTCATTGAGGCTGGCAGAGGCCAGTAATCCCATGGATCCGGTAATCATGGCACATTCGTCTGATATAATGTCGCCAAACATATTGCCGCACAAAATGACATCAAACTGCCGGGGGTTTTTCACCAGCTGCATGGCGGCATTGTCCACATACATGTGCGTCAAACTGATATCGGGAAACTCTCTGGCAACGCTTGTGACGGTTTCCCGCCATAAAACCATGGAAAACAATACATTGGCCTTGTCAATGGAAGTGACATGGCTTTTTCTCAGTCTTGCCGCTTCAAATGCCATCCTGGCAATGCGTTCGATCTCAAACCGGGAATAGACCATGGTGTCAAACGCATATTCTTCCTTGCCGGTCCCTTTTCTGCCTTTGGGTTCTCCAAAATAGATGCCGCCGGTCAGCTCCCGGACACAAAGTATATCAAACCCGTTTTGAACAATATCCGCCCGCAATGGAGACGCCCCGGCCAGGGATGAAAAGACTTTGGCCGGACGCAGGTTGCAATACAGATCAAAATGTTTTCTCAACGGCAGCAATGCCCCTCGTTCCGGCTGTTCCTCCGGCGCCAGGTGCTCCCATTTCGGACCGCCCACGGAACCGAATAAAATAGCATCGCTGGCCTCACACAATGCCAGAGTGGAAGATGGCAGGGCTTTATTATGGTTGTCTATGGCAGCACCCCCCACATCTGCATATTCGTATTCCAGTTTGAATCCATATAACTGCCCAACCCGGTCAAGGACTTTGACCGCCTGTGCCATGATTTCGGGTCCGATACCATCCCCGGGTAATACTGCGATGTGGTTCACAATGTCTGTCTCCTTGTTGAAATTAAAAAAGAGGCTGATGAAGAATCAGCCTCTTTTTTAAGATTTTGCGTTAAATTATCGATTGTTTGTTACATCATTATTTCCGGTTGCTGTATTCTGCATATGCCATGGCTGTTGTTCTGTAAACCAGATGGGCCATTTTTGAAAACGGCAGAAAAGCGAACAGATTGAAGATGGCAATCAGGTGCAGGTAATACAGAATGTAGGACGTCCATTCCAAATGGGCCAGGCGGGCCATCTGGGTCAACATGCCTGTGACGCCTAAGGCAAAGACAATTCCTAAAATATACCAGTCTTTGTAGGTGCTGACCTGATCTTTGTTATCCAGACGGCTTTTGATCATCAGACCCGATCCGATCACCAGCGCCACACCCGCAATATTGCCCAGCCATTTGACCGGATTCAACTGGGAATAGGGACCCGGGGTCTGGAATACATACAGCACAAAAAAGAAAATACCGGTGACAATGAACAGACCGATAAAGGAAAACAAAACCATCATATGAGGCGTGGCCCGCTCCTTGTTGGTTTCACATTCATTGAATTTTTCATGTTTAAGAATGGTGGGAACGGTTTTGACCAGCGCCTGGACCAAAGATTTATAATCAATATTCTTTTTGTCGGTTTTACCCTCCATCACGGCATTTTCATGAATATCCGTGATAAACCGCCGCAGACTGAGCAGAAAAATGATGACCACGGCAGTGGCCAGGGGCACAAACGTCAGATCCACAAACCAGGTGGAAAAGAAATTGGCCTGGGCAATGACACCCTCGTGGGCATGGGACCAGGCAATGCCGAAGACGTTGAATATTTTGGTCATGACATCACTCTGGGCCATGGTGATATAGGCGAGAATGGCAAACCAGATGGCCGGAATCCCCAGCAGCCAGGGAAGCTTTTTGGGATCATTCACCGCTTTGGCCAATGCTTTGGGCTGGGCATATTCAGTAATGGCTGCAGCACGGACCGCCGCCAGTACATCACCCGGAGCCGCGCCTCGCGGGCACAGATCAGTACAGTCACCGCAATTGTGACACAGCCAGATATCCCCGTTTTTAATGAGGCGATCCTTCAATCCCCATGAGGCGGCAATCATTTCCTTTCTGGGAAACGGGCTGTTTTCCGGTGCGATGGGACAGGCCACGGAACAGGTTGCGCACTGGTAACATTTTTTCAGGGTGTCTCCGCCAAGACCGCGGATCTGTGCAATAAACCCCAGATCGGGTTGGGCAAGATATGTGTCAGTCATATTAAAAAACCTCCATTTGGTTTGAAAGTTGCGACATTAGAAACCCTTGAACGGGTTTGGACCCAGGGCATCCACTTCTTCAACAAAGTCATTGATGATCTTGGGCAGTTTGTCGTATTCGTCAATAGCTACTTCCACAAATGCCACGCGTTCTTCTTCCAGGGCCAGACTGGACAAGGCGTCTCCGATTTTTTTCACCCGGACTTCCGCCAGCTCAGAGCCTTTGACAAAATGGCACTGATAATCATCGCCATGCTTGCAACCGATGAGAATCACGCCGTCCATGCCCTGGGCCAGGGCATCCTTGATCCAGATGGTGTTCACGGATCCCAGGCACCGAACCGGTATAAAACGAACATCCGGCGAATACTCGATCCGGTTCAATCCCACCATATCCAGAGCCGGGAACGCATCGTTTTCGCAGATCAGTGCCAGGAAACGGAAAGGCGGTTCATCAAAGTCATCTTCAGAAGGCACTTTGACGGCTTTGATCTGGGACCCGATGGAGTCGATGGTGTAGTCGGCAAACGAAATAATCCGTTCCGGGCAGGCTCCCATGCAGGTGCCACATCGGCGGCACCGGGTCGGATTGGCTTTCGGGGTCCCCTTGGCATCATCATCCAGCGCACCGAACGGGCATTCCACGGTACAGCGTTTGCACTGGGTGCATCTCTGGAAGAAAAATTCCGGAAACGTCATATCCCCGGATCTGGGATGGACCGACATACCCCGGTTGGCACTTTCCACACACTGGATGGCTTTAAGAGCGGCACCGGTGGCATCTTCAATGGATTCTTCAATGGTCATGGCCCGGCGAATGGCACCGGCCGCGTAAATACCGGTTCTCTGGGTTTCATAGGGAAAACAGATATAGTTGGAGTCGGCATACTGGCCGAAAATATCATTGTCACGGAATCCCGGTCCCTGGCGGTATGCCAGGTTCACTACGGGATCATCCTTGGTGACCGGGACCATGCCGCCGGCAACGACCACCATGTCCGCTTTCAACGCCAGATTGTCGCCTAACAGGGTGTTTACAGCCGTCACCTCCAGGCCATTGCCCTGGGTTTTGACTTCAGTGACCGACCCTTTGGTCATGAATACACCATCTTCCTGCTGCATGCTCTTGTAAAAATATTCCTGCAATCCGGGGGTCCGCATGTGCTGGTAAATCACAAAGGCTTTGCCGTCAGTATAGTCTTCAGTGACATACCGGGCCTGTTTTAAAGCGACCTGTGAGGTGACGGATCCGCAATAGTCAAAATCGGCATCATCCTCATCCTTGCCGGGGGACTGGATGAACACTACATTTTTGGCCGGCTTGCCGTCGGACGGTCTTGCAATTTTGCCTTTGGCGGCAATTTGTTCAAATTCATGGTTGCTCACCACATCCGGAAGGTCGAATCCCAGATGATCAATGTCCATTTTTGACAGGTCCGCCGGCCGCCATCCGGCCGCCAGAATGACAGCCCCGTAGAGTTCACCATCCGGGTCAAGATTGAGAATATCCTTACGGCCTTCATTGTATTCCAGAAATTTGGCATGGGCCGCTTCCGGATCCAGTTCCTTGCCGGTTTCATCCACCAGCATCTCTTCGGGCAGGGGGAACGGCACATCAAAGGGGATTCTTTCTCCGGGTTTTTTAAAGGTCACGGTGAACTCGCCGGGTTGACCGGCAATGCGTGCCACCTCACAACCGGTTCTGACATCGATGTTGGGATATCCCTGAATTTCCTGAATCAGTTTGTCCGCCACCGGGGCCTGCAGGGTTTCAAAAGGGGCAGATACCGGCATCTGACTGCGCAGTTTTGCTGCGTAGCCGCCCAGGGCTTCGGTTTTCTCTACAATGGTCACATCATACCCGGTCTTGGCCGCATCCAGAGCCGCTGCCATGCCGGTGACGCCCCCACCTAAAACCAGAATTTTCTTGGAAAAAGATTCCGGTTTATAAGGGGTCGGCAGTTTTACTTTTTCCAGGCGGATCATTCCCATCCGGATGTAATCTTCGGCTTTCATCTGAATCCGGTCAAAATGTTCTTCATCGTCTTTCTGTTCTTCGGTCAAAGCGGGGTAGGTTTCTCTGGAATGCGGCCATACCACACCTTCTCTGAGGTTGACCCGTTCCACGATGCAATTGTCAAACCGGAACACATCAAAGTTGACCCGGCGGGAACAGGCACCGATCACCATGGCATTCACCTTGCCGTCATTCACATCTTTCTGGATCAGGGCCACGCCTTCCTTGGAACACAGGAAAGGATGCGTGGTACAGTTCAATCCTTCTTCCTCAGGGATCTCCACCAGATCTTCCATATCCAGGGTGTCTCCGATTCCGCAACCTGTGCAGATATATACGCCGTATTTTTTATCCATGGTTTGTATTACCTCCTTACAAGGGTCTGAATGGCTTTAAGTGCCATGCCGGTAGCATTCTGGTTGGATGTGACAACATCGGCCGGCTTGTTGGCGCATCCTGCCGCAAACATACCGCCTTTTGAAAAGTCGTTGACGATAAATCCATCCGCATCAAAAGTCAGGTCCGCGGCGGGTTTGTCAACGGCGGCCGTGGGCTGCATACCGGTGGCCAGTACCAGAAGATCCACGGTCTGCCTGATTTTATCGCCGGAAATGGTGTCTTCGGCCACCAGGTTGATATTGCCGGTGCCATCTTCTTCACTGACTTCAGCCACTTTTCCCTTCACAAAAAAGATGTTTTTATCTTCCTTGAGTTTGGCATAGAATCGCTCGTACTTCAGACCGGGGGTGCGCAGATCAATGTAATAGATGTAAATTTTGGCATCCGGATATTGTTCCCGCAGATAGGTGGCGTGTTTTAAAGACGCCATACAGCAGATATAAGAGCAGTAGGGCAGATGGTTCTCATCCCTGGAGCCGGCACACTGGGCAAACGCGATGGTTTCAGGCGCTTTGTCGTCCGACGGCCGGACAATTTTTCCCTGGGTGGGCCCGTTCAATGACGCCAGTCTTTCCAGCATCATGTTGGTGACCACATTCTGATACCGGCCGAAACCTAAGTTGTCGATCCGGGTGGCGTCATATGGTTTCCATCCGGTGTTCCAGACAATGGCACCCACTTTCAGATCCATGGTTTTTTCTTCCATGTCAAAATCGATGGCGTCATATTTACAGGCAGCCTTGACCTTGTCACGGTCATCCGTGCTCATGGACGGATCCATGACATAGCGCATGGGAAACGCCATGTTGTGGGGCAGGTACGCGGCTTTCCGGCGGTCCATGCCGAAATTGAATTCATTGGAAATTTCGGTGTCACAGACCTTGGCACATTCTCCGCAGGCGGTGCAGTTCTCGTTCACATACCGGGGGGCCGTTTTAACCGTTACGGTATAATCCCCGGGGGTACCGGCCACATTCTGGACTTCGGTCATGGTGAAGACATTGATGTTTTTGTTGTCTTTGATCCGCCGGTAGTTGATTTCAAGGCCGCATGTGGGCGGGCAGAGTTTCGGAAAATAGTGTTTCAGCTGAGACACTCTTCCACCAAGGGATGCTTCCTTTTCCACAAGGAAGACCTCATAGCCCACTTCAGCAGCTTCCAGGGCGGTTGTCAGGCCGCTGATCCCCCCACCAACCACCATAATGCTTCCACTGACCGGAGCTGAATTATCTGTTGTCATGCTGTCCCTCCGTGCATTTTAAGTTATATTTAAAATTCTGTTAAATGATATATGGCCAATGCCAGGTTGTCATAATCCCAATCAGGATTCGATGTGCTGTCATCCTCTCTCCTGTTTTGGCAGCCTGCAAAATCGACCATTGAATTGATTCTGGTTTGCAGACAATCAAAAAAGGAGACAGGTACAGGAATTTCAAACAGATCCCGGAATTTGAAAAAACCCCCAGGCACCGGACTGCCGGCACCTGGAGGTTATGGTCATGCCAATCACATATGTGTCAGATCAGATGTCACCACTAGTCGGCAATGATCTTGACATACGGAACCTTTTTGAGGCTCCATTCATTGCTCTCTTTGTTGTAGGAAGAGTTGGTGAAGCAGAACCACTCGTCATCATTCTGACCCATGAAGTCGCCTCTGTAGTAGAAGCCCGGGTACCGGGATTCTTCACGGAACTGAATATGACGGGTATGTGCCTGAACCGTATAGAGACGATGGGTGATTTCCCAGGCTCTCATCAGTTCATGCAGGTCACCGGCACCAATGTTTTCCAGGTCTTCACGGAACATTTCAAACAGGTCCATGAGCACTTCCAGATTCTTGCCGGAGGTCATGTAGTAAGTACCGGTACCGCCGCCGTACTCATTGGTCATCTTCATGAGACGCAGGGCCATGCCGGCCGGTTTGCAGTAGTTGGGGTTGATGTCCTGGGCTGTGGTATACGCACAGTGATCCAGGTAATTTCTCACCGGTTTGTACACATAATCCACCAGCTCCTGATCGGTTTCCTTGAATCCGGTGACCTTGTCGCCTTCGGCTTTCAGGTACTGGACCATGGATTTGGCAACGATCCGGCCTTCGGCATGGGAACCGGAGGAGAATTTATGCCCGGAACAGCCCACGCCGTCACCGGCGGTGAACAGTCCGCGTACGGTGGTCATTCTGTTGTAGCCCCATTTGTAATCTGCGGGTACCCAGTCTTCGTCCGGACCGGAGCACCAGATACCGCAGCAGCCGGAGTGTGATCCCAGCAGGTACGGTTCGGTGGGCATGACTTCTGAGTCTTTCTTTTCAGGCTCAGTGTTGGTAGCGCACCACAGGCCGGCCTGGCCCACAGACATGTCAAGGAAGTCTTCCCATGCTTCGGATTCCAGGTGCTTGAGCTCTTTTTTGCTCATGGTCTCACCCAGTTTTGCCAGGGCATCAGATGTTTTCATGATGATGGGCCCGCGGCCTTCTTTGTACTCTTTCATCATGAGATGGTTTCTCAGACAGGTGGGGGTTACTGCTGCCGTGCCGTAAGGGGCATATTTTTCCAGCTCAGCTTTGGCTTCGTCAGAGGCTGCATAGTTTTCACCCAGTCCGTTGACTGTCTGGGCCTTGAACAGCAGGAACCACGCACCCACAGGGCCGTAACCGTCTTTAAAGCGGGCCGGGGTGAACCGGTTTTCCATCATGGACAGCTCCGCACCAGCGCGCAGGGCCATGGTATAGGTGGAGCCGGCATTCCATACCGGATACCATGCACGGCCTTTTCCCTCACCAACAGAACGGGGCTGATAAACGTTCACCGCGCCGCCGCAGGCACACATAACCGTTTTTGCACTGATGATGTATACTTTGTTTTCCCGCACAGAGAAGCCCACAGCACCGGCAACGCGATTGGGGTCTTCTTTGTCGTTGAGCAGTTCGACGATGAAACACCGTTCAATGATGTTGTCTTCACCCAGCGCTTTTTTACCGGCTTCCGCAACAATTCTCTTGTAGGATTCACCATTGATCATGATCTGCCATTTACCGGTACGAACCGGTGTGGCACCGGCTTTAAGGCTGCCGAGCTTCAGGCCTTTTTTGCCGTCCATGTTTTTGCCGTCATCGGTTTTCTTCCAGACAGGCAGACCCCATTCTTCGAACAGGTGAACCGAGTCATCCACGTGACGACCCAGGTCATAGATCAGGTCTTCCCGGACGATTCCCATCAGGTCGTTTCTGACCATGCGGACATAGTCTTCAATCTTGTTTTCACCGATATAGGTGTTGATGGCGGACAGACCCTGGGCAACAGCGCCTGATCTTTCCAGCGCCGCTTTGTCGCACAGCAGGATTTTGGTGCCTTCATCCGCCCATTTCTTGATTTCAAATGCAGTACCACAGGCAGCCATACCGCCACCGATGATCAGGATGTCAACATCTCTTTTGTCAACTTCCGGGTCTCTAACTGCTTTAAGTTCTCCAACAGGTTTGTTCGGTAATGCCATTATATACCTCCAAAAATATAAGTGTCAGAATTCGTGTTTTGGTAACGGTTTGAACTATGCCAGTTCTGTGGGGGTCGGAAATTCATACCCGTCTGCTTCCTGGGTGGAGAGCAGGCCGGAATTCAGATCTTTACCCTTGAGATCGTCATAGGAATTGGCTTCTCCTTCAGGGGTGGTCCTGATGGGGAACTTGAACCGTTTAACAACACCATTTCTGAACTTGCAGGTCCACATGACATCTTCGGTTCCCAGCATGGGAACAACAGATGCGCCCATGGGTACGAAGTCATTGTAGCCTCTGACTTCAATGGCCTGGGACGGGCAGATTTTTACACAGGAATAACATTCCCAGCACTGATCCGGTTCCTGATTATACGCTTTCATTTCATTGGGATCCAGAACCATCAGATCATTCGGGCAGATGTACATACATGCTGTTTTATCCCCGCCTTTACAGCCGTCACATTTTTCTGTGATTACAAAAGTCGGCATTTAGAATACCTCCATACGTTAAGTTAATCAAAAAAGCACAATACCGTTGTGCAACTATGTTTTATATCAAATCCAGAACCAGGGCCCCTCCCTGTTCTGATATTTTTCAAACGCCTGCGACCTCTTTTAGCTTCTGAAACATGTCAAACAAATGCAGGCATCAAATAAATGCTATGGCAATAGCACTGGCATATAGTTTTTGTCAAGATTTTTTAAAAAAAGATGCATGAGATTTTTCAATTACTTAAGGTTTCATCAGACACGTCCATATGTTAGGATTAACTAAATCCCGCAGCTTTAATTACAGACACGTTTGAACGGATAAATCAGATGGTAAAAAATATTAATTTTTGATAGGTTGTCCCGGGTTATATCACCATGCTTTAACACACAGTAATGGGTGCGGTATCAATTGTTTGGTATTGTCATGGATCAATTTTAACAGATCACCAGGGAAACATAATGGATGTAAACCATAAAATCGCATTGGTGCTGGGCGCGGTCAAAGGGATCGGAAAAGGCATCGGCCTGGCTCTGGCAGAACGGGGGGCCAATTTGATTTTGACCCGGCATGACTGGGAGGATGCATTTGACCGGATGGAGGCAGACTTTGCCGATACCGGTGCAGAACATCATATACTGACGGCGGACTTGCGGCAGATTGATCAGGCGGCTCGAATTGCAGACTTTATCCGGAAGCGGTTTGGCAGACTGGATATTCTTGTCAACAACATTGAACGGGGGGGGTGGCCTGTCGTTCACGGGCCGTATGTGGAAGAACAATGGGATCTGGAAATCGAAACCACCCTGAAAGCCAAGCGCTGGGTGTTTGATGCCATGTTTCCTTTGCTCAAGGCATCTGAAGACGCCGTGGTGATCAATCTGTCTTCCGTGGCAGCCATCACCGGCCGGTCCGGCCCGGCGGCCCTGGTGTTCAATGACGGATATGCAGCAGCCAACAAAGGGATTCAAAGCCTCACTGAAACCTGGGCTCGCATGGGTGCCCCCAATGTCCGGGTGAATGAACTGATGCTGGGGGTATTCGAGACCCGTCATGCCCAGGGAACAAGGGGATGGGAACAGGTGCTCACTGGGGCGGAAAAACAGGCCCTGGTGGACCATACCCTTGCCGGGCGGACCGGCACCATCGAAGATGTGGTCAAGGCCTGTCTGTTCATGATTCAGGACGCCCCGTATCTGACCGGCAGTGTGCTCCGTCTGGACGGCGGATTTGTGCTGGGCGGGGAAAATGTGCCGCCCATGCCCCGGGGAGTGCTGTGACGTTGATCTGTATGCCTGAAATACTTTTTCCCGGTATTGTATCAAAGAAAACTTGGGTGGGGGTGTTGGTTTCATTTCCCGGGGTCGAGCAACATCTGGGCAATGGTCTCCCGGGTGCGGCCGGTCCGATGTTCCTGAGTTTTGAACTGTTGTTCCAGGGCCGCCATTTGGGTATAAAACGGCGTTCTGTCAAAAGGAATATAGTCTCGGACGTCAAACTGCCCGGCATCGCATCCCGGGCCCCGGATCACCTGGCGGCCGGGCGGGTGCAGTTCATGGGGCAATCCATGGAGCCGGCAGATCATGGGTCTGTATGCATACAGTGTGCAGCGGCCTTTGTGGTTGAGCGGACACATCAATTTCAGGGACTGGCCGGCGTTATCGTGGGCAAAAGTCTGTTTGACATAGTCGGCGGCTTTGTTTTGAATCTTTTTTCTGCATGTTGTCGCCATCTGCAAAAATCCCTGAATCAGATACGCTTTTTCAATAAAGGTATGATGGAAAAACAAAGAGGTGCAGCAATTGTCACTGCACCCGTCACAGTGAAAATTATATAGATCCGCCACCCGGTCATAGGATCGGTCCATGTTTTCATACAGCTGTATCAGAAAAGAAAAATTATATGGGATCATTATGGTCTCAAAAACTATACCAGCGGATTGGGTAAAAACAGTTTGGAATAAACCTCTAAGGCATATCGGTCCGTCATGCTGGCGATCACATCGCAAACCGATCGTTTTAAACTGTTGTTTTCAGCATCCCAGGGAGCCATTTCCATTTTTTCAAGTTCCAGCTGCAAGTGGTCCGGATGGACAATAAAGTGCCGATACAGTCCTTCAATAATTTTTTTGGCTTTGACAAATTCATTGTGCACCCCGGGGGACCGGTAAACCTTTTCATAGAGAAATTTTCTCAAAATGGTCATGGCGTTGAAAATGTCCGGGCCAAGCTCCAGAATGAACCGGCCGTTTTTCGGGCCGCTGTGGCTCACCAGGTTCTCGATCATGGTGCTGGCCCGGACGGAATGGGTTTTCCCCAGTTTTTTCAGACAGATGTCGGGCACTTCATCCATGGTGACCACCTTGCCTCGAAGGGCATCGTCCAGATCATGGTTCAGATAGGCCATGATATCGGCAATCCGGACAATCCGTCCTTCCACAGTGACCGCAGTCTCACCGGGCACGGCGGGAATGATGTTGCCGAATCCTTTGGAGTGTTTGAGAATTCCGTCTCTGACTTCCCGGGTCAGGTTCAGTCCCCGGCCTTTGTTTTCAAGGGTGTCCACGACCCTCAGGCTTTGGTTGGAATGGGTGAAATACGGGGAATGGACTTCAGTGAGTGCAATTTCCCCGGCGTGTCCGAACGGGGTATGGCCTAAGTCGTGGCCCAGTGCCACGGCTTCTGCCAGGTCTTCATTCATGCGCATGGCCCGGGCGATATTTCTGGCAATTTCCGACACCTCAAGGGTGTGGGTCAGCCGGGTCCGGTAATGATCTCCCAGCGGCGAAAGAAAGACTTGCGTTTTATATTTGAGCCGTCGGAAAGAATTGGAATAAACGATCCGGTCCCGGTCCAGTTGGAACGGGGTCCGTATATTGCAGGCATTGGTTTCGGGAAGCCGCCGGGTGACCTGCCGGCTCAATGTGCCATACCGGGACAGAAAATCCTGCTCCCGTTTTTGAAAACTTTCCCTGATGCTCAGATCCGGTGGGGCTTCAGATGATTTTTTTGATAACGCTTCCATAAATCCTTATTGCAGTTTTTTCAAGATAGTATAAAATACTACATTTTTAAAAAAAAGCAAGAAATGCGGGAAAAGGGGAACAAAAAGAAACAAATATGGATTCAATGCACCGCCATGAAAATAAAAATGCCGGCAGCGATGACGTCTTTATGCTGTCTGCTCTGGCTCAGGCAGCAGAAGCCCTTGAACAGGGGGAGTTTCCCGTTGGGTGTGTGATCGTTCAGGAAAATCGGATCATCAGCCGGGGTGCCCGGAATGGAACCATACCGGAGCCTGGCCGACGCGCCATCATCAGCGAGGTGGATCATGCGGAAATCCGTGCGCTGAGGCAGTTGGAATCATGCACTTATCCGGTGATGCCGGAAAAATGTACGTTGTATTGCACCCTGGAACCCTGTCTGATGTGCTTTGGTGCGATTATACTGACCGGGATACGCCGAATTGTTTATGCGTTTGAAGACCCTATGGGCGGGGGAACGGTATGTGACCTGGCATCATTGCCCCTGCTTTATAAAAATTGCCGGGTACAGATAAAAACAGGGGTCTGTCGCAGAAAAAGTCTTGATCTTTTTTATAATTTTTTCAATAAGAAAGGGAATCAGTACTGGAAAAACAGCCTGCTTGAGCAATATGTGCGGGATCAGAAACAGTCCGGCTCGGGCAAATAAATATTGCATTTTGTCAACTTGATCTTTATAATGGCAAGGTTATGCTTGTTTGATATCAAAAAATATACATACATGCACGATAATAATGGATTGGATTTTTATCAGGAGGTGAAAAATATCTAAGCAAGGACGACAGGATCAATCGAATGTGAACAAGGGAATCAGAGCTGAAGAGGTGCGTGTGATCGGCGCCGATGGGGAACAGATAGGTATTCTGCCCCTGGCGGAAGCCTTGAGGATTGCTGAAGATCAGGCCCTGGATCTGGTGGAGGTGTCTCCGGATGCAAAACCACCTGTCTGCAAGATCATGGATCATGGAAAATTCAAATACGAGCAGACCAAAAAGAAACAGGAAGCCAAAAAAAAGCAGAAAACCACACAGATCAAAGAAATAAAGGTCCGACCGAAAACCGACGACCATGATCTGGCGACCAAGGCCCGGCACATTGAAAAGTTTATCAGCAACAATGATAAGGTCAAGATTACCCTGGTATTCCGGGGACGTGAGGTGGTGCTCAAAGAACAGGCCAATGCCGTGTTGGAAAAAGTGGTGAATCTGACCTCGGAATTTGCTGTGGTTGAACAGTTTCCTCGATTTGAGGGCCGGGTGATTACCATGCTGCTTGCCCCGAAATAGGCCGGATACCTGTTCAACCAGACATTCTGTAGAAGATCATCAATCCATAGTGAAATGGATGGGGGTGTATACTGCGTTTTGGCGTATGCATCTTTGTCTCTTTTTTTTTTGTAATTTGTAACAGCCAAGCCTTATTTTAGGACAAGGAGATGTAAAATGCCCAAAATTAAAACCACCCGAGCAGCAGCCAAACGGTTCAAAAAGACTGGATCAGGGAAGTACAAGTTCAGAAAATCCCATGCCAGCCATATTTTGACCAAAAAGACCACCAAACGTAAACGATCGCTTCGTTTGGATCAGATGGTTGCCGGATCTGACATGAAAGAGGTCCGGCGGATGCTGCCCAATGGGTGATGATAAAGAAAATCGTTTGTGCCCTGTGAATATGGCGGCACGTGGCGCAAGCCGTACTGAATTTTTGAATTTTTAAGGAGTTTTGATACCATGAGAGTGAAAAGAGGGTTTAAAGCACGGCGCCGCAGAAATAAGGTGCTGAAACTGGCCAAAGGGTTCCGGGGCGGCAGAAGCAAATTGTTTAGAACCGCGGCGGATTCGGTTGACAAGGCATTGATGTATGCATACCGGGACCGGCGGGCAAAAAAACGGGATTTCAGAAAACTGTGGGTCGTCCGGATCAATGCGGGTGCCAGAATGAATGACATGTCATATTCCCAGTTCATTCATGGCCTGAAACTGGCAGGGTGTGAGCTGGATCGGAAAGTACTGGCCGACCTGGCTGTGTCAGATCCGGCCAGATTTTCCCAGCTGGCTTCCCAGGCATCTGCCCGGCTGAACTGAGCAGGCCCATCAAGGGGGATGTTTTGCAAAATCAGATCCACGACATAGAAAATCAGGCACTTGAAGAGGTTCAGTCCGCAGAAACTTTAGAAGATCTGGAAATGGTTTCTGTCCGGTACCTGGGGCGAAAGGGGATTTTAACCGCTTATTTGCGGGGGATCTCATCACTTCCCGCGGACCAGCGCCCGGATGCCGGGAAAAATGCCAATCTGCTTAAAATGAAACTGGAAAAATCGATCCACCAGGCGCGATCCCGGATTCAGACTGCCAAAACAGGTAAAAGTTCAGGTATTGATGTGACCCTGCCGGGTCGAAGGCGCGGGTATGGGGCCATTCATCCCATCACCCGGGTGCTGGATGAGATATCTGATATTTTCATACGTCTGGGATTCGATCTTGCAGAAGGCCCTGAAGTGGAAACCGATTACTATAATTTCGAAGCATTGAACATTCCAAAGTATCATCCGGCCAGGGACATGCAGGACACCTTTTATGTGTCGGACAACATCGTGTTGCGGACCCATACTTCCCCGTCTCAGCCCCGGACCATGGAAAAAATGCAGCCTCCGGTCCGGATCATATCCGCCGGCAAAGTGTTTCGTTGTGACTCTGATCTGACCCACACCCCCATGTTTCACCAGATCGAAGGACTGATGGTGGATAAGCGGATATCGTTTGGTGATTTAAAAGGGGTGTTGACCACGTTTGTTCATCAGTTTTTCGACCGTCAGACCGCGTTGCGGTTCCGACCCAGTTATTTTCCGTTTACCGAGCCCAGTGCGGAAGTGGATATCCAGTGTGTGATATGCAAGGGAAAAGGATGCCGGGTGTGTTCAAAAACCGGGTGGCTGGAAGTACTGGGATCCGGCATGGTTCATCCGGCCGTGTTTGAAAATGTGGGGTATGATACCAAAAAATATACCGGGTTTGCCTTCGGTGTGGGTATCGAGCGGATGGCCATGCTCAAATACGGCATTGATGATATCCGGAAATATTTCGAGAATGATATGCGTTTTTTAGGGCAGTTTTAATTATGAAAGTCACGCTGAGCTGGATAAAAGAATATATCGGTTTGGATCTTGAACCGGAAGAGATCGCTTCGAAACTGACCATGGCCGGCCTTGAAGTGGATGCGATTGAAAATCTGTATGCGTATCTTCAGGATATTGTGGTGGCCAAAGTACTGGAGGTCAAAAAACATCCGGACGCGGATAAATTGAGCTGCTGTGTGGTGGATACCGGAAACGGTACTCCGGCCCATATTGTCTGCGGTGCCCCCAATGTAAGACCGGGCATGTACTCGGCCTGCGCGGTGCCGGGGGTAATCCTTCCCGGAGATGTGAAAATTAAAAAAAGCAAGCTTCGGGGCCAGGTGTCTGAAGGGATGCTTTGTTCCGGCGCCGAACTTCGTTTAGATACCGATGCTGCTGGCATCATGGACCTGTCCGGAGAGTATGTTCCAGGAACACCGTTGAATCAGGCACTGGATTTTGCCGATACCGTGTTTGAGATCGATTTGACGCCCAACCGTCCCGACTGCCTGAGCGTGATGGGGGTGGCCAGAGAAGCGGGTGCTTTTGTCCAGCCGAACCAGAAGATTGTCAAGCCGGATGTGACCCTGGCACCGCAGCGCTTTAGCGGCACATCCATTCACGATCATGCCCGGGTGGATATCAAGGATCCGGACCTGTGTCCCCGATATTGTGCCGGTCTTTTGTTTGATGTGACCGTGGGACCGTCTCCTTTCTGGCTGCGGCGTCGGCTGGAATCCGTGGGGCTGACGCCCATCAACAATGTGGTGGATGTGACCAATTTCGTGATGCTGGAAACCGGGCAGCCGCTGCACGCCTTTGACTACGACAATCTGGCCGAGGGGCGTATTGTGGTCCAAAAAGCCGGAGATGCAAAAGAATTTACCACCCTGGACAGCAAAAAACACTGTCTGGATTCAGATATGCTCATGATCTGTGACGGCCGGCGATCGGTTGCCCTGGCCGGAGTCATGGGCGGTGAGAACTCGGAAATCGCTTCGACCACCACCCGGGTTTTGATCGAAAGCGCTTGCTTTAACCCGGTTTCCATCCGCCGGACCGCCAAACGGACCGGGATTGCCACGGATGCGTCCCATCGGTTTGAACGGGGTGTGGATCCCGACGGCACGGTGTATGCGCTTCAGCGGGCCATGGCCCTGATGGCAGATCTGGGAAATGCGGCCATGGCAAAGGACATTATCGATGCCTGTCCGGAACCGGTGGTGCCGGTCTGTATTGAACTGGACCCGGTTGCCATGAACATTCGTCTGGGAACCGATCTGTCCGTCCAGGAGATTTCCCGGATTCTGGAATCAGTGGAATTCAAGGTGCAGCCGGCCGGAAAAGGCTGTCTGATGGTTTCTGTTCCCACCTTTCGTGTGGATGTCACCCGGCCGGAAGACCTGTCTGAAGAAGTGGCACGGTTATGGGGGTATAACCGGATTGACACCACATATCCGCCGGTGCCGGCCAAGGGCCGGCCCGTAAATCCGGTGATCCTGACACGCCGGACTGTCCGCAATATTCTCAACGGTCTGTCGTTTTCTGAAGCCATTAATTACAATTTTATTGCCAAAGATTTCTGTGACCGGCTGCGGTTATCGGAAAACGATACCCGACGAAATGTGGTGCAGATTCTGAACCCGCTTTCCGATCAGATGTCCGTGCTCAGAACGTCTCTTTTGCCGGGCCTGCTGGAAAATATGCGGAAAAATACATCCCAGCAGACAGATACCCTGCAACTGTTTGAAATCGGCAAAACTTTTTTTAATACAGATGCCAATGCGTTGCCCGACGAAGTGGAAATGCTGGCCGGACTGATCACGGGTAACCGGACCCGGCAAACCTGGTACACCAAAAAACAGCCCGTGGATTTTTTTGATCTCAAGGGGATCATAGAAGATCTTCTGGAAGGGCTGGGAATTGAAGAGGTGATTTTTTCACGGATTGATGACGCTGTCTGTCCCTATTTTGAACCGGGTTACGGTGCAAAGATTCACAAACAGGGGGATATCGGAGTTCTGGGAAAATTGAGCCACCCGGTGTTGAGAAGTTTCGGGCTTAAACAGGACGCATATGTGTTTGAACTGGATCTGTCGGCGGTGATGGCCCATATGCCGGACCAGATCCAGGCCAAACCCCTGCCGCGATATCCTTCCATTTCCCAGGATGTGACACTGATCGTGGACCAGCAGATTCCAGTGGGGGATGTTATGGGCCAAATGAAAACCATTGCAGAAAAAGAATTTCTGGTGGAAGACATGTATTTATTCGACCTGTTTGAAGGCAGCCCCCTGGCCGAAGGAAAAAAGTCCTTGTCCTTTCGAATCGTGTATCGCTCTGAAAATAAAACCTTGATGGAGAAGCATATCCGCAAGCTTCATGCGGCCATTTCCAGCCGTCTGGTAAAAACGCTTCATGCGGACCTGCCGGAATAACACACGGGGTATTGACAAAAGAAACGGGTATTGTTATACATTGCCGGTGATGCGGGTATAACTCAGGTGGTAGAGTGCAAGCTTCCCAAGCTTGATGTCGCGAGTTCGAGTCTCGTTGCCCGCTCCACCTTGCAGTACAGGTGTTGGCCGGCAGAAAGGTTCCAGGGATGGAAATGAAACGGGTATGATCCAAGCCGAGTCGGGAAGGGCGAAGATTTAGTTGAATATTGAACAGGAACGGGCATCTGCCCGTTTTTGTATTTTAAACAAAGGGGTTCAGGTGCAGATTAGAGAATGGATTTGAGTCATAAACACAAACAGCATGTGAGCTTGATTACACAGGTGGCGGAAGACTTGTGTCAAGGGGAAGGGTTTGAACTGGTTCATGTGGAGACGGTTACCTGGAATCGTCAGACCATCATTCGGATCTATGCGGATAAGCCCGGTGGTATCACTCTGGGGGATTGTGCCGCTGTCAGCCGCCAACTGGGGGATCTGCTGGATGTGCATCTCCCGGACATGAGCGGGTACCGTCTGGAAGTATCATCACCCGGACCCCACCGGCCATTGAAGAAAAAACAGGATTTTCACCGGTTCAAGGGCAGTCAGATTAAAATAGAAACCAGGTCGTCCATCCAGGGGAAAAAAAGATTTACCGGCACACTTGAACAGATACAAGACGATGCGGTCGTGATCGAGGTGGATGGTGAACGGGTAGAAATCCCGGATCTGCAGATTTACAAGGCAAACCTTGCAGGCCGGTAAAATGGAGAACGCTTAACCATGCTTATCACAGATATTAAAAGAGTGATCGATCAGGTCAGCCGTGAAAAAGGCATTGACCCTGAGGTATTGATAAATACCCTCAAAGAAGCCATTGTTTCGGCAGCCAGAAAAAAACTGGGGCCGCGCGCGGATATCGAAGTCCATTATGATGGCAAAACCGGTGAGGTCGAAGTGTTCCATTTTAAGGAAGTGGTTGAAGAAGTGGAATTTCCGGACAATGAACTGACTCTGGAACAAGGGTATGAGTTTGATCCCGAGTGCGAGATCGGAGACAGTTTAGGGATCCGGATAGACACGGAAGAGTTCGGCCGCATTGCCGCCCAGTCCGCCAAACAGGTGATTATCCAGAAAATGCGGGAAGCTGAACGCAATGCCGTGTATGAAAATTACATCCATAAAAAAGGTAAAATTATCAACGGGATTGTCCAGCGGTTTGACCGGGGCAGCATCATTGTCAATCTGGGGCAGGCGGAAGCGGTGCTGCGGCCCAGAGAGCAGATGCCCAGGGAAAATTACAAGCGGGGAGACCGGATCCGTGCGTATGTGCTGGATGTTCTGGAAGAGTCCAAAGGGGCTCAGATCATTTTGTCCCGGACCCATCCCGAATTTTTGATGGAGCTGTTCAAAACAGAGGTCCCGGAAGTGGCCGAGGGTATTGTGACACTTCAGGGAGCGGCCCGGGTTCCGGGTGTCCGGGCGAAAATTGCCGTGTCATCCACGGATTCCGATGTGGATCCGGTGGGGGCCTGCGTGGGTATGAAGGGGAACCGGGTTCAGAATATTGTTCAGGAGCTTCGGGGGGAAAAAATCGATATTGTTCAATGGAGTCCGGATGTGGCCCGGTTTGTCTGCAATGCCCTGTCACCTGCTGAGATCTCTCGTGTGATTATCGATGAGGACAACCGGTCCATGGAAGTGATTGTCAATGATGAGTATCTGTCTATTGCCATTGGCAAGGGAGGCCAGAATGTGTCTTTGGCGTGTGAAATCACCGGGTGGCATCTGGAAGTGACGTCTGAAGAAGACTACAGCCGGGAAGTCAAACTCGGGTATGACAGTCTCATGAAATTGGAAAATGTTGGGCTTCCCATGGCGGAAATTTTATTCAAGTCCGGCTACGCCTCTTTGATGGATATTGTGGAAACGTCACCGGAAGAACTGGCGTCCGTGATGGGGCTTTCTGAGGAGGAAGCCGCCGCGACCATTGCACAGGCACAAAAGCGATTGATGGAAGAACAGGCGGCTGCGGAAATTTCCCCACCACTTTCTGAAAAAGAGGAACAGGTAGAAGAAATGGAACAGACCGAAGCAGATGATCCGGCAGATGAAACCGACGCTGATGTCATGGATGATAACCAGGCTAAACCGTAAATCGCATACACAAACCAGCAAAACCGCAGGCTAGGGCAAAGAACATTAAAAGAGGATTACTTGGGGGCAAGGTATGGCGAAACTCAGAGTATACGAATTGGCAAAAGATCTGAACATGACAAACAAGGCACTGCTCAATAAACTCAAAGAGATAGATATTGATGCAAAGAGCCATATGAGTTCTCTGGAGGACAGTGCAATCAAACAGATCAGAGCCAGTTTGTTCGGCAAGTCCAGACAAAAAGAAGACCTCAAGGTCCGCCCCTCGGTAATACGTCGGCGCAAAAAGAAAGGCGGGCGTGATCCCTATAGGGAATCCGGAGAAAAATCGGTGGATGCTGCAGCATCGGAAATGGATGTACACAAAACCGAAGATACCACAGACGGGCGGGAAACAGCCATTGATACACCGGACGCCCCACCGGTGGCGGCTGAACAAAAACCTGTGCCAAAAAAATCTGCCGATGCCCCGGAATCCTCTGACGTGTCACCGCCCCAAAAAACATCTTTGACAAAAAAGAAAAAATCCCAGCCTGCCAGAATTATTAAACCGGCAAAAGCGGCCCTCCCCCCCGAGCCGGAATCGGTCAAGCCGACACCAGCCTCAGAACCTGTGGATACAAAAACGAAACAAAAATCGGCGGCTGTTTCTGATCCGGCACCTTCATCTGCAGAATCGGTTGATCAAAAAGCGCCTGAAACAACATCATTACCGGTGGAAGAAAAAAGTGTGACAGACGATATCGCCCAAGAGGGGCCTTCGACTGTTGCGACGGATAAGGAAGCGGAAACAACAGACAAGGAAACTCAAAAATCAGATGTTTCCCGGGAAGCGCCGGCAACACCTGAGACGGAAGAGGCAAAAGCATCCAAAAAGAAAAAGAAAAAAAAGAAATCCACCCCGGCCAAGATCGTGAAAAAAGCGGATCCTGTGGTTTTGGAAAACATTCGGAAAACCAGGGTGGAAGAAGAGAAAAAAGACATGGGTTCAGAGCGAACTGCCCGACCGGCTGCATCGAATCGAGCCGGTGCGGTTGCCACCGGTCCGGATACAGGTGCGGCGTTTATTCCAGGCGAACCGGATCCGGGGTTCAGAAAAAAAGACCGTCGCAAGGATGAGGGGGCAGGTGATTCGTTTGACGGTAAAAGAAAGAAACGTAAAAAGAAATCAGTGGTTGAGGGAGAAGAACTCTACCGGGGCCGCGGCAAAAAGAAACGGGGCAAAAAAGATAACCGGGCCAAAAAAGGAGGGTTCCAGAAAACTCAGATCACAACCCCCAAGGCGATCAAGCGGCGGATCAAGATTGACGAAGCCATTGAGCTGGCAGAACTGGCCAAACGGATGGGAATCAAGGCCAATGAGATGATTGCCAAACTCATGACCATGGGCGTGATGGCCACGGTCAACCAGACCATTGAT
The DNA here is from genome assembly GCA_021737695.1 of Desulfotignum sp. Taxonomy (GTDB): domain Bacteria; phylum Desulfobacterota; class Desulfobacteria; order Desulfobacterales; family Desulfobacteraceae; genus Desulfotignum. Next base: position 72,960 of record JAIPDL010000004.1, read on the forward strand.
TTTGAAACAGCGACCCTGGTGGCGGCGGAATTTGATTTTGAAGTGGAAAAAGCCAGTTTTGAAGAAGATGTCCTGCTTCAGGTCGAAACTGAAAATGAAGATAAGGGCCACATGATCAAGACCCCCCCCGTGGTCACCATTATGGGACATGTGGACCATGGAAAAACATCATTGCTGGATGTCATCCGAAAATCCAAGATTACCAGCGGAGAGGCTGGTGGTATTACCCAGCACATCGGGGCGTATAACGTCGATACCCCCAAAGGCGGGCGGATCACGTTTCTGGATACCCCGGGCCATGCCGCTTTTACCGCCATGCGATCCAGAGGGGCCAAGGTGACGGATATTGTTATTCTGGTGGTGGCGGCGGATGATGGTGTCATGCCCCAGACCATTGAGGCCATAAATCATTCCAAAGCTGCCGGGGTGCCGGTCGTGGTGGCGGTGAACAAAATAGACAAACCCGGGGCGGATCCGGACCGGATTCTGCGGGAACTGGCTGAAATGGACCTTTTGGCGGAAGAATGGGGCGGAGACGTGATTTTTGTCAGAGTGTCCGCCAAAACCGGGGAAGGGATCGATGATTTGCTGGAAATGGTACTGCTCCAGTCCGAAGTGCTGGAACTTAAGGCCAATCCGGATCGGAATGCCAGCGGTTATGTGGTGGAATCCCGGCTGGATACCGGCCGGGGAGCCGTGGCCACGGTGCTGGTGAAACAGGGTACTCTGCGGGATGGGGATTCCATCGTGTGCGGGCTCCATTCCGGCAAAATTCGGGCCATGATCGATGATATAGGTGACCGGATTGAAGAAGCCGGTCCCTCCACCCCGGCGGAAATCGTTGGATTGACCGGGGTTCCGGATGCCGGAGACGAGTTTGTGGCCGTGGCTACAGACAAGGATGCCAAACAGATCGCCAGCCACCGCATGCAGAAACAGCGGGCCAAAGAACTGGCCAAAAAGAGCCGGGCCAACCTGGAAAAAATGTTCGAGAATTTAGGTTCCGAGGAAATCAAAGAGTTGAAGCTGATCGTCAAAGCGGATGTCCAGGGATCTATCGAAGCATTGAACGATTCCCTCAAGGATCTGGCCAAAGAAGAAGTGGATATCAAGATCATCCATTCCGGAGTCGGTACCATCAACGAATCAGATGTGGGTCTGGCCAGTGTGTCGGATGCCATCATTATCGGATTCAATGTCAGGCCCACACCCCAAATCCGGAAACTGGCCAAGGACGACAATGTGGACATGCGGTTCTATGATATCATCTATGATGTGATCAATGATATCAAGGCGGCCCTGGATGGCATGATGCCTTCCACCTTTCATGAGATCATCATCGGCCGGGCCGAGGTGCGGGATATCTTTGTGGTGCCTAAAATCGGCACCATTGCCGGATGCCATATTGCCGAAGGCAAGGTGATCCGGGGTAAGAAAATAAGGCTGCTCAGAGAAGGTGTGATCAAGTGTGACACCCAGCTGTCCTCTCTGCGCCGATTCAAGGACGATGTCAAAGAAGTGGACCAGGGGTATGAATGCGGCATCGGTCTGGCCAAATACAATGATATCAAGGCGGGCGATATCATCGAGTGTTATGAAGTGGAAGAAAGAAAATATGCGCCCCAGAAAGAGAACTGATGAAACCATATACACGGGCTGAACGGATCAGCACAAAGATCCAGCAGGCCATAACCGAGCTTCTGACCAAAAAACTCAGTGATCCCCGAATAGATATGGCCACGGTGTCCCGGGTCAAACTGACCCCGGACCTGAGGCTGGCCAGTATCTATGTGACGGTTTTCGGAGATGAGGACCGGATTGCGGCCACTTTGGCGGGTTTTAAAAATTCCAAAGGATTTATCAAAAAGCACATCGCTCCCCAGCTGGGACTCAAATATATGCCGGAACTGCGGTTTTTTCACGATGATTCATTTGACAAAGCCGCCAGAATGGATGCCTTGATCGATTCAGTGGTCAAAGATCTCCCCAAAGATTCAGATCCCGGCAGCAAGGAATCTGAATAGGCATCTTTGTTTTGAAAAAGCGGCGGTATTAATGAAAAACGGTATGGTGTTGATCAACAAGCCGGAAGGGATCTCTTCCGCCCGGGTCGTCAGTCAGGTCAAAAAGATATTTCAAGTAAAAAAAGCCGGCCATACCGGAACGCTGGATCCGTTTGCCACAGGTCTTTTGCCGATCGCCTTAGGGCAGGCCACCCGACTGACCCGGTTTTTTCTGGGGGGCGCCAAGCAGTACCGGGCCACAGTGAATTTGGGGATTGAAACCGACACCTACGACCGGACCGGCCAGATTGTCCATCAAGCAGATCCTCGATTCCTTGGTGCTATTGAACCGGAACAGGTACAACACATCGTGGCAGGATTCAAAGGAAAACAGCGGCAGATCGCGCCCAGCTTTTCCGCGTTGAAACACCAGGGTCAGCCTTTGTATAAACTGGCCCGTCAGGGGAAAATGATCCAGAAACCCGCCCGGCCCATTGAGATTTTTTCCATCCGGATGATTGCTGTGAACCTGCCGGAATTTGAACTGGATATCCATTGTTCCGGCGGCACATATATCCGGAGTCTGGCCCATGACATGGGAGAACAGCTGGGGTGCGGCGCACATTTGTCAAAATTGTGCCGGACGGGTGTCAGTCATTTTACACTGGATCAGGCCCATGAATTGGAAGCATTGCCCGGCCATCCTTTGGACAGATCAGTGATTCCCATGACAGACTGTCTGTCTTTTCTGCCCCGGATACAGGTGGACGATGCCATGGGCAAAAAAATCGGGCATGGGATGAAACTGTCTGACCATGAGGTCTGTTCATTTCAGACAGAACCGGTGCCTGCACAGACCCCGGTCCGGGTCCTGGATTCGACCGGTCGGCTTATTGCCGTGATAGAACTGGATACAGACCGGCCAGAATATAATTATTGTTGCGTTTTAAACCGGTAAATGATAAAAAAATGGGTCCCATTGTAATGAAAAAATGTGGGCAGTTTCAGTATCGGCCGTTTGGCAGAAACATCGGGATCGTCTGAATGGAATATTGGATGCCCCTGGTAACGGCGCAAAGCCGGCCAAATGAATGCCGGAATTTATTTATTCCAGATAAAGGAGTCACACCGTGGTTTTATTAGCAGAAAACAAAGAAGAGATGATTGAGCAGTTCAAGATCCATGAGTCAGATACCGGGTCACCCGAGGTGCAGGTGGCCATTTTAACTCACCGCATCAGCTACCTGACCCAACATTTGAAAGTGCATAAAAAAGATCATCATTCCCGCCGGGGATTGTTGATTCTGGTCGGACGGCGCCGAAACCTGCTGGATTATGTCAAGAAAAAAGACATCAACCGGTATCGGTCTTTGATCGATAGGCTGGGGCTCAGAAGATAATATGATGATAAACCGGTTTTTGGCTGTGCTCAGGTCAAAAACCGGTTTTTTGCAGTTGACCGGGCGGCAATTCTTGAAAACACGAATAAATAAGTTCGCATCTGTGCCATCCAGCAATTTGTTGGATGATACACATGCGGGTTTATTGTTTTGAGTGTTTTTTAATGGATTTCCGCCTTTTTTACCTAATTTAAAAGGAGAAATCATGGAGAAAACATTAACAGCGACAGTCGGCGGCAGGGAAGTTTCCATCAGCACCGGCAAAATGGCCAAACAGGCATCCGGTGCGGTGGTGGTGCAGTTGGGTGAAACTGTGGTACTGGTGACGGCCGTGGCCGCAAAAAATCCCAAAGAGGATGTGAATTTTCTGCCCCTGACCGTGGAGTACCAGGAACGAATTTATGCGGCCGGCCGGATTCCGGGCAACTATTTCCGGCGGGAGATCGGCCGGCCGTCTGAAGATGAAACATTGCGGGCCAGACAGATCGACCGGCCCATCCGTCCGTTGTTTACACAAGGATATAATTTTGAAACCCAGGTCATCGCCACCGTGCTGTCAACCGATAAAATGTGTGACCCGGGCATTCTGGCCCTGGTGGGGGCATCTGCGGCCCTGGAAATTTCAGATATCCCGTTTGACGGCCCCATTGCCGGTATCAAGGTGGGGCGTATCAACGGTGAGTTCGTTGCCAACCCCACCCTGGAACAGATGATGGAAAGTGATATCGATTTGACGGTGGCAGGTTCTAAAACCGGTGTGGTCATGGTGGAAGCCGGCGCCAATGTCGTGTCGGAAAAAGACATGCTGGATGCCATTTATTTCGGTCACGATGCCATGCAGCCCATCATTGACATGCAGGTGGAATTGAAAAACAGCGTGGGCAAGGAAAAGAAAGTGTTTGTTCCCGCAGAACGGGATTCGGAACTGGCTGCCAAGGTCGTTGATTTCGCGAAAGACGGCATCCGTGAACGCGTCCAGATCAAGACCAAAATAGACCGTCAGAATGCGTTAAGTCTTTACAAAGATGAGGTGGTGGAACATTTTACCCAGGAGTATCCGGACCAGGGGAAGGAAATCAAGGAAAATTTCAGCAAGGCGGTCAAGGAAGTCAGCCGTGAGATCACCTTGACACAAAATCATCGCATTGACGGCCGGGCCTTTGATGAAATCCGCCACATCACCTGTGAAGTGGGAATGCTGCGAAGACCCCACGGCAGTGCGCTGTTTACCCGGGGAGAGACTCAGGTGCTGGGGGTGATGACCCTGGGGTCCGGCCCGGATGAACAGCGGGTGGAAACCCTGGCCGGCAACGAGACCCGGGCGTTTATGCTGCATTACAATTTTCCTCCCTATTCCGTGGGAGAGGTGAAGCGGGCCGGCGGTCCCAGCCGCCGGGATATTGGCCACGGCAATCTTGCCACCCGTGCCATTGAGCGGATACTGCCGGATCCGGCAGATTTTGAATACACCATCCGGCTGGTGGGTGAGGTCATGGAGTCCAACGGGTCGTCCTCCATGGGCACGATCTGTGCCGGGTGCCTGGCGCTCATGGATGGCGGTGTTCCCATCAAGGCACCGGTTTCCGGTATTGCCATGGGATTGATCAAAGACGGGGACAATACCGTGATTCTGTCGGATATCCTGGGGGATGAAGATCATTTCGGGGATATGGATTTCAAGGTGGCCGGTCCTGAAGCCGGTATCACAGCCCTGCAAATGGATATCAAGATCAAGGAGCTGTCCAAAGATGTCATGGAAAAAGCCCTGATTCAGGCCAAAGCAGGCCGGCTTCATATTCTGGGAGAGATGTTGAAAACCATCAACACGTACCGGGAGGATATTTCTCCCCATGCGCCCAAAATTTTGAGCATCACCATCAATCCGGACAAGATCAGGGACATTATCGGCCCCGGGGGCAAGATTATCCGGGCACTCCAGGCGGACACCAACACCACCATTGAGGTGGATGACTCCGGACTGGTGAAGATCGCCGGAGAAAATCAGGAAGATGCGGAGCGGGCCCTGGCCATGGTGGCGGATATTGCACTGGATCCGGAAATCGGAGCCATCTATGAAGGCAAGGTCGTGAAAATTACCGATTTCGGGGCGTTTGTGAATATCAAATCCGGCACCGACGGTCTGGTTCATATTTCCGAGCTGGCTGACTACCGGGTCAAGAAGGTCACGGATGTGGTCAAAGAGGGGGATGTGATCAAGGTCAAGGTCCTGGACATCACCCGGGACGGAAAAATCAAGCTCAGCTACAAAGCTGTCAAGGCGGATGAAAAAGAATAATTCTTTTTGCGTCTGTCCGCTGGCTTCGGGCAGCAAAGGCAACGCGTTGCTGGTCTCCACGCCGGACACCGCCATCCTGGTGGATGCCGGGTTGTCCGGTGTGGAGCTTCAGCGGCGGATGGCGGCCGTGGGACAGGATCCTGCTGATTTGTCCGCCATTGTCATTACCCATGAACATATCGATCATGTCAGAGGCGCCGGGGTCCTGAGCCGGCGATTCAATATTCCGGTTTATATCTCTTCCGCCACCCACCAGGCCTGCACCAAATTGGGTCATATATCGGCGCTTACCTATTTTGATTGCGGGAACCGTTTCCAGATACAGGATTTGACTGTGACTCCTTTTTCCATTTCCCATGATGCGTCGGATCCGGCCGGGCTGACAGTGACCTGGCAGGAGCGTAAAATAGGCATTGCCACGGATCTGGGGGTGGTGACCAACCTGGTACGGACCCATCTGTCCGGTTCCGATGTTCTATATCTGGAATCCAATCATGATCCGGAGATGCTCACCAACGGGTCTTATCCCTGGCATTTGAAACAACGCATCAAATCCCGCGTCGGTCATTTGTCCAATCATGATGCCGGCACCCTTCTGGCGGACCTTTACCATGACCAGCTGCACCATGTGATCCTGGCCCATCTGAGCGAGGAGAACAACCGGCCTGAACGGGCGCTGGCCGAGGTGGGCCAGTGTCTGAACCGGCCGGGCATCGCTCTGTGTGTTGCCGGACCCGAACGGCCTGGAGACGTGATCCGAATAGCAGGAGAGGAAAAACCATGATGACAGAGGAATCACCCAAAAAAATGGTATTCTGGATCAAACCGGTGTAAAAAAAGGAATAATCCTTGACTGTTTTTTTATAATGGTTTAACCATTGAGGGAAAGTATCTGAAAATTCATTCAAAAGGAGTTTGATTATCATGATAAATAAACTTATCAGTCAGATTCTTCCCCATATGCCTGAGAAGCTGATCTGGCAGTTTTCAAAGGAGTATATTGCCGGGAAAACCACGGAACAGGCCTTCGAAGCGTCCAGGGAGCTGAACCGGAACAATACCCTGGTCACCCTGGATATTCTGGGTGAGTTCATTGAAAACATGGACCAGGCCAAAGAAAACCGGGATCAGTATATTGATCTGATCAACACGATGGAAGCCACGGACGTCCAGGGGAATTATTCCATCAAACCCACCATGTTCGGTCTTCTTCTGGACAAGCAGACCTGTTCTGATTTCATGCGGGATATTGTCGCGACAGCGGCTGGATATGATAATTTTGTCCGCATCGACATGGAAAACTCTCCCACCGTGGACGACACCATTGAAATTTTCAGGCGGATCAAAGCGGAATTTCCAAAAAATGTTGGATTGGTGCTTCAGGCGTACCTGAAACGAACCCGCTCCGATATCGAAGCCATGTTGGATCTGAAATCAGATGAGACTGACCTGAATTTCCGGCTGTGCAAAGGGATCTATGTGGAATCTCCGGCCATTGCCTACAAAAAATATGAAGAGATCAATGCCTATTATCTGGAAGATCTGGAATTCATGTTCCAGAACGGCATCTACCCGGGCATTGCCACCCATGACAAACCTCTGATTGAAGGGGCGCTGAATCTGATCAAAAAATACAACATCCCCAAAGACCGGTATGAATTTCAGATGCTGTACGGTGTGACCCCCAAACAGCGGCAGAGCCTTGCGGATGCCGGTCACAAGGTGCGGGTGTATGTGCCGTTCGGGGAACACTGGTTCGGTTATTCCACCCGCCGGCTCAAGGAAAATCCAGCCATGGTCACCCATATTGTGAAGGCGTTGTTTGCCAAAGGATAAATAAGGAGATGCCGCCATGAACGCTGTCATCGATGCCTTGAATTTTCGTCATGCCTGCAAGAAATTCGACCCGGCCAGAAAGATTGCCACTAAAGATCTGGACACGATTCTGGCGGCGGCGGTGCTATCTCCCTCTTCCTTTGGTATGGAGGCCTGGAAATTTATGGTGCTGCAATCACCGGATATCCGGGAAAAACTGCGCCCGGCCTGCTGGGATCAGGCTCAGATAACTGACAGCAGTTATGTGATCGTGATTCTGGCCAGACCGGATCAGGTGGCCCCGGGCCACCCGTATGTGGCTGAAAGTTTTGGCCGCAGAGGGCTGCCCGAAGATGCCACTGCCGCATATATTGAAAAATACCGGCATCATATGGAAACAGAGGTGCTGCCCCGAATGAGCCTGTACGCCTGGTGCAGCAAACAGTGTTATATTGCGTTGGCTGATATCATGACCGCTGCCGCGGCAATGGGTATTGATTCCTGTCCCATGGAGGGATTTGAAAAAGACCGGGTTGAGCAGATTCTGGAAATCGATACCCAAAAGTTCGAAGTGGCGGTACTGGTGGCTTTAGGATACCGGTTGGATCAACAGCCGCCCCGGCAGCGGTATCCCCTGGAGACACTGGTGGAAATCCGTTGACAGGTCCGGCCTGATTTGGTTTTCTTTTACCGGCCATATACCAGTCACAGGGTTTCTTTTTCCAGGAGATGCCAGTATTCCCCTTTGGCGCGCACCAGTTCCAAATGATCTCCCTGTTCCCGGATCCGACCGCCTCTGAGCAGAAGAATCCGGTGGCAGTGCCGGATGGTGGACAGGCGGTGGGCGATGATGATGGACAGCCGTCCTTTCATGAGCCGGTTCATAGCCTCATGCACGGCCTGCTCCGATCCGGAATCCATGTAGGAGGTGGCCTCATCGAAAATGATCAGATCCGGGTTGCCGGCAAAGGCCCGGGCAATGCATATCAGCTGTTTTTCTCCGGCGGACAGCGGACGTCCCCCCTCCCTGAGTACGGTGTCCGGTCCGTCAAACTTGTCATATAAAAATCCGCAGTTGGCCTGTGCCAGCACTTTTTTCAGGTCCGGGCCGTCCAAGGGATTTTCCGGCGGGCAGATATTGTCTTTCACTGTGCCGGAAAAAAGGATGGGATCCTGCATGACCAGAGCGGTTTTTCGTCGGATATCCATTGTGTTGATGGATTCCTGGGGTTGACCGTTGATTCGGATAAGGCCGGCATCCGGCCGGTAGAATCCTGTGACCAGATTGATGATGGAGGTCTTGCCGGATCCGGTCTGACCCACGATCCCGATGGAACTCCCTTTTTCAAGAGAGAAACAGATATCTTTGAGCACCGGTGTTTCCGTGTTATAAGAAAAATGAACATGATTAAACGCCAGGTGATGGATGGCATCCATCCGGACTCTTTTTCGGGTGAGGCGCTGCCGGTCTTTTTTCTGTTCCAGCACGGTGGTGATCCTTTCCGCAGATGCCAACGCATTCTGAAGCAGATTGAATTTTTCCGACAGCTCCCGCAACGGCCTGAAAAACAGTTTCATATAGGTGAGAAATGCCACCAGTTCGCCGATGGTCATCTCATGGGCCGTGACCTTGCGACCGCCGGCCCACAGAATAACGGCCGTGCTGATGATGCCCAATAACCCGATAAAGGGCATGAACACGGCAAACGTCTTTATCTGGCGCATGGCTGCATCATAATGGGTGGCATTGAGATCCCGGAACCGTTTGATAAACGTGGCTGCGCTGCCAGTGGTCTGGATGGCCCGGATGCCGGAAATGCTTTCGGAAAAACTGTGGTTGATCTCCCCGATCTTCTGTCGGATGGTCCGGAAGGCGCTGCGCACATGCCGGGAAAAACCGGTGACACTCACCAGGATCACGGGCACCAGCCCAAACAGGTAAAAGGCCAGTCCGGCATTGAGCCGTGCCAGCATCACAAAAATGGCTGCCATGAGCACCAGGTCCTTGAAGATGAACACCAGCACACTGGTGAACATCTCGTTCATGTTCTCAATGTCGCCTGCCACCCTTGCCACCAGCCGGCCGGAGGCGTTTTTATCATAATAGGCCACGGGCAGGCCGGTCATGTGGGAGAACAGTTCCCATCGCAGGTTCAGAATAATTTTCTGGCCGGAGTATTCCAGAAACAGGGTCTGACCGAAATCGATGACAAATGCGGCCAGGATCATCAGGCAGAAAAAAAGACCGAACGACCTGAAGTCTTCCATGTGCAGACCCAGAAACAAGGCATCCTTTGAATTCTGGCCGGATTGGAGGATAAATCCGTCCAAGCCTTTCTGGATGAGCAGCGGGATGGACAGCTCAAAGAAAATACCGGCAAACACCAGCAGGGTGGACACTGCCAGCATCCAGGCATAGGGCCTGATATAGGGCCACATCGCTTTGGCCAAAACCAGGTCGGCCAGACGGATTTCTTTTTCTTCCGGCGTCATCAGGTCTCCTCAAACTGCTGCACATCAAAAGCATGCCGGTAGTATTGGCTGGTATCAAGCAGATGGGCATGGGATCCGCCGGCAGAGATCCGGCCGTTTTCCAGAACATATATGGTGTCGCAAGCGGCCAGAGCGGACAGACGGTGGGAGATAAGGATGCAGGTGCGATCCTTTGTCAGGTGGTGGATACCGTCGATCACCCGTTGGGCGGTCTGGGTGTCCAGCTGGCTGACCGGATCGTCCAGAATCAGCACCGGCTTGTCCTCCACCAGGGCCCTGGCCAGGACCAGCCGCTGTTTCTGGCCCCCGGACAAAGTTACTCCCCGTTCTCCCACAAGGGCTTCCAATCCCCGGGGCATGACTTTAATGGTATCGGAAACATCACAGATTCGGATCACTTTTTCCAGATCAGTATCTGGCATGTCCCGCCCCATAAGCATGTTTTCCCGGATGGTGGCGGAAAACAGAAACGGTTCCTGGGGCATGAATGCGATGCACGACTGCAGGGCTTTGGGGTCCATGTCCGTGGTGGGAATGCCGTTTACCCGGATATTGCCTTGTGTGGGATCATACAGCCGCATCATCAGACACGCCAGGGTGGTTTTGCCGGTCCCGGGCGGGCCGGTGATGCCCACCCGACTGCCCCCCGGGATATCCAGACAGATGTCCGACAATATAGGGGTGTGGCCGTCATAGGAGAACCCGGTATGACTGAACTGGATCTGGCGGATCTGGCTGGGCATGGGCACCGGGTTTTCCGGACAGGTGATCCGGGGCTGGGACTGGAGCAGCGCGTTGATGCGGCGCAAAGAGGACAGGCCCCGCTGGAACAGGTTGGTCATCCATCCGATGGCAATGATCGGCCAGGCCAGCAAACCCAGATACTGGAGAAACGCCACCAGTTCTCCGGGGCTCAACGTGTTGCGCATCACCAGCATTCCGCCGTAGAACAGAATGATCAATGAAGAGATGTTAAAGAAAAACCCCAGCAAAGGTCGCAACAGGGACGTGGCCACGGCCCGTTTCAGGTTTTTGCGGAAATAATCCGTGGCAGCATGGCCCACCCGGTTTGTTACCAGCGATTCAAAATTGAACACCTTGATGATCCGGATCCCGAAAAAGCTTTCCCGGATCATTTCAGTGAGAATAGAAAATGATTCCTGGGCTGTGGTGTGAAAGTCATGCATTTTTTTGCCTAGGAATCTTGTGAAAAAAATCAGAACCGGCATGGGAATCAAGGCCAGGGCGGTGAGTTTGGGATGGGTCCAGACCATGATGGCCAGAATGGCACCTCCCAGCAGTACCGTGTCCACCAGTACGATGATTCCGAATCCGAAGGCCATGCGCACATGGTTGATGTCCGAGGTGGCATGGGCCATGATGTCCCCGGTATTCACCCGGTCGAAAAAAGCCGGGTCCAATGCCATGATATGGGTGTACAGCTGGTCCCGGATCCCTTTTTCCAGGTTTCTGGCACTGCCCATGAGCAGGATGCGCCAGGCATAACGCAGCACCGCCATAAGTACGCCCAGCCCCAGAATGAATATACACTGACGGATCAGTACGGCCCGGTCCAGGCTGCCCGCATCCAGGGTATCCACCACCGACCGGATCACCTGGGGCACAATGAGCTGGGTGCCGTCCACAATGATCATGCATACCATGCCCAAAAGGATCTGGGCCTTGTACTGTCTGAAAAAGGGAAGGATCAGTTTCAATCTTTCCCCTTCCGGCCGGATGGGACCGCCGCATCTGTCTGAACCTGAAAATTCATGACAGAAGCATAGGTTATTTTCCGTTGGTTTTCAATACTGTTCCCGTCCATACAGTCCCGGATTTTCGGGGCACTACCTTCTGCTGTATAATCGTCAGGGATTATTAAAAAACGCAAATACATATTTGGCTGCCGTCAGTATCATGATCCAGGTCAACATCCATTTGATGGCCCTGGCAGGGACAAATTTCTGGCACCGGGCCCCTAAATACATGCCCGCCATGCCGCCGACACCGAATAAAATTCCCAGCAGCCAGTCGGGAGCCACGGACAGGTGGGGATAAAACGGGGCAATGGCCTGGTAAAAAGCAACCCCGGCAATGGAGGTGACAAAGGTCCCCATCAAGGCCGCGCCAGCCACGATATATACCGGCAGTCCGAAAAAAGTGACAAAAAAAGGGGCGATGATGGAACCGCCGCCGATGCCGTAAATCCCGCCGACAATGCCCACAATGAAACTGAGAAAAAAAATGCCCGGAAAAGATACCTCATAGGATTCACCATAAAAGGTGAATCCCAGCCGGCGGAGGTTGAAACCGGTCACAGTGGAGGGCCGCGAAGTAGCGTCATCTGAACGCCAGGTTTTCATCAGGGTTTGAAACCGCTTTTCACTGTCTTTTTTGCCGGCATTCCGGCCGGATTGCTTCCGCAGGTCCCGCATCATTTTAAGCCCGATATACAGCAGGACACCGGCGGCAAACAGCTTGAACAGTCCGGGGTCCGGCAGCCAGGTCACCCGTACAATTGCACCGATGAATACGCCGGGCAGGGTGCCTGCAACGACGATCCAGGTCAGGGGCCATACCATCCGGCCCTCGCGCCAGTAACGGTAGACTCCGCTGGGAATGGCCACAATGTTGAACAACTGGTTGGTGGCACTGACCGACGGATGGGAGTAGCCCAGAACCGACATCTGGAACGGCAGGAGCAGAAACGCACCGGATATCCCACCCATGGAGGTGAAAAATGACACCACAAATGCCACCAGCGGCGGCACCCAGATGGCTGCTTCGATGCCTGCGGTTGAAAAATACATATCAATTTTTCCGGTAAAAATGGTGATTTACTATCACGCAAAATATTATATTCGTGATATTAACAACCATTGACAAGAGACGTCAAGTATTTTATTGAATCATCCCATAAATGACTGCAATCTGTTGAACGTATGGAAACCCGATATGGCGGATCAAAAGAAATTCATACAAAATCAGGATGTTTTACTGTCCGGTGGAAAAGACCACAGCCGGATCATTTCCATTGCCCGGACCGGTCCATGCCTGGAGACGGATCAGTTGAATCAGCTGGAACAGTGTTTTCGAAAATGGGCAACCGATTCGCCCCGGGCGGATGTGCGCTTTTCCCGCCGCCGCATTTTGATCACCTTTCTTTTGATCCGATATACCGGTGCAAAATTAAAAGAAGTGCTGGCGGTCAACCCTTTTACAGGTATCGACGTACAGAACCATGCGGTGACCTATGGCTCCAGCGGGCCTGAAACGGGTGTGAAACCCAGAACGGTCCCTCTCTCCGAGGCCCTGGGCACTGAGATCCAGGAATTGATCCACACGCCGGGATTCAAAGAAAAAGCAGGGCGGCTGCCTGACCTGGATCCTGGATTTGTGCGCCGAAAGTTTTATGACCGGGCCGCTGCCTGCGGATTTGACAAGGAAATGGGCGGCCCGGAAGCCATCCGCAGGGCCAGAGGGGTGGAATTGATGCAGGGCAATCTGCCGCTGCCGGCTGTTCAACAAATTTTAGGGCACACTTCCGCCAGTCTGACTTCATCATATGTCATCTTTTCGGAAGCAGATATTCAGGCGGTTGCCAAGCGGTTCATGGAAAAGGAAACCGGCCGCCGAACCAGCGCCCGCAACACGTTTTTCTGCAAAGTCACGGCTATGGTAAACGCAGATATTCAGTCTCTGATTGAAATGATCACCCTGGACGGCCATTCCATTATCACTGTGATCACCAATGACAGTGTCAAACGGCTGGGTCTGGTTCCCGATAAATGGGTGATTGCTGAGGTCAAAGCACCTCAGGTAATGCTGCAAAGCGGGGATGTGTCTTGTGCATGCAGTGTGGAAAACCGGTTCAAAGGAATTGTCACCCGGATCACCCGGGGGAAAATCAATACCGAATGTATTGTCACGGTGTCAGATTCTTTGCAGATCTGTGCCGTGATATCCTCGGCCGGTCCCTGGATTTCCGGCCTGAAGCAGGGAGATCCGGTCCGGGCTTTGTTTGCCGCTGTTTCCGTGGTACTTCATCTGGATTGATAATGCTAAAAAACCTTATCGGCAACAAAAAGAAAAGGGCCGTAAAAAAATGGAAAAACTGCTATGGGTCATGCTGGGCGGCAGTCTGGGCGCGGCAAGCCGTTACGGCATTACTCTTGTGACGATCAACCTGTGGGGCACCCGCTTCCCCTGGGGCACGCTGGTTGTCAATATGGCGGGATGTTTTTTGATTGGATTGCTGTTCGGCCTGTCGGACCGGGTGCGCCTGCTGACCCCGGAGATGCGCCTGCTGCTGATCACCGGTTTTTTAGGGGCGTTGACCACATTTTCCGCTTTTTCCATGGAAACCATTGCTGCTGGCCAGGCCGGTATGCGATTTCAGGCAGTGATGAACATCCTGGTCAACAATCTGGGCGGTCTGGCATTGACCGTAATGGGATTATGGATCGGCAGTGTGAAATAGGCGGGGTGGATGCAGGGGAGAGAGGTCTGCGGCCCGGTCAAAAACAAGGAAAAGACACATGGATAACAGAAAACTGAAGATTTTGTTTCTGTGCACGGGAAATGCATGTCGCAGCCAGATGGCTGAAGGGTGGACCCGGTATCTTAAAAATGACGTGATTGAGGTATTTTCTGCAGGCGTGGAAACCCACGGCGTGGACCCAAAGGCGGTGGCCGTGATGAAAGAGGCGGGGGTGGATATTTCCCACCACCGGTCCAAACATGTCAAAGAATTTCAGGACAAACAAATGGATGTGGTGATCACTGTGTGTGACCATGCCAGAGAATCCTGCCCGTATTTTCCCTTTGCCGGTAAAAAGGTCCACCGGGGATTTGCAGATCCCCCGGCCCTGGCAAAGGATGTGGCCCAAAAAGGCGGTGATGAAAACGCCCAGCTGGACTGCTACCGGAAAGTCAGAGATGAGATCCGGGCGTTTGTGGAAAGCCTGCCGGACAATGTATTGCAGTAAAGGCAAATATATTGAACACCATTGAAAAAGGAGAAAAAAACACCCATGACTTCCCCTGTTGACAATGACCGGAGAATGACCAGTGTGTTTGAGCGCTACCTGACCGTCTGGGTCGGACTGTGCATCATCGGGGGCATCCTGTTAGGGAAAATCGCCCCGGGGCTGGCAACGGCCCTGGACAGCATGGCCATCACCGTAAACAATGCCCCCGTGGTATCCATCCCCATTGCCGTTTGCCTGTTTTTCATGATGTACCCCATCATGGTGAAAATCGATTTCGCTTCGGTCATCCGGGCGGGAAAAAGCGGCAAACCCGTATTCTGGACTCTGTTCATCAACTGGGGCATCAAGCCCTTTACCATGTATGCCATCTCTTTGTTTTTTCTGGGGATTGCATTCAAAGGATTTATCGGCCCAGACGCCATGGATCTGGTGAAGATCCCCTTCGGCCTGGATCTGCCCGTGGGAGCTGTCCACGGGGACGGGGTGGTGGTGCTGCATGAAGGGGTGAAGATGCTCCAGATTCCGTTATGGCGCAGTTATCTGGCCGGGTGTATTCTCCTGGGCATCGCGCCTTGTACGGCCATGGTCCTGGTGTGGGGGTATCTGTCCCGGGGCAATGACGGGTTGACCCTGGTGATGGTGGCCATCAACTCTTTGACCATGCTGGTGCTGTACGGGGTTCTGGGCGGATTTCTGCTGGGCGTGGGAAAACTGCCCATCCCCTGGCAGGCCCTGCTTCTGTCCGTGGGTATCTATGTGGCACTGCCCCTGGTGGCCGGCTATTTTTCCAGAATATGGATTTTCAAGGCCAAAGGTGAAGAATGGTTCAGAGAAAAATTTTTGGGAATCCTGACCCCGGTGACCATCAGTGCCCTGCTGGTCACCCTGGTACTTTTGTTCAGCTTCAAGGGTGATGTCATCACGGCCAATCCCCTGACCATCCTGTGGATCGCAGTACCCTTGTTTATTCAGACCATCCTGATCTTTGCCATCGGCTATGCCGGGGCCGTTTTCATGAAATTCAACTACGAAGATGCGGCACCGGCCGCCATGATTGGGGCCTCCAACCATTTTGAGGTGGCCATTGCCACATCGGTCATGCTCTTCGGGCTGTCGTCCGGTGCGGCCCTGGCCACGGTGGTGGGGGTGCTGATCGAAGTGCCGGTGATGCTGATGCTGGTGGGGTTCTGTAAACGGACCCGGCACTGGTTTAATGGTTGATGTTGGAAGCGACTGTTATTGCATGCACTGAACGTCCATATGCGATTTATGTAAGGAAAGGTGGGAAACATGACGGATAAACAGGCTTTTTTAAAGGTACTGATGCTGGATGCTTCTACCGGATTTTACCGGCTCAAAAGGTATGCAGTAGGGGATTTTTTCGGGCCGGTGGATTTGGGGATTCACATGAGTTTCAAGCACAACAGCCTGACCATCGGTGGCGGTCTTCTGGCCGGGTCTATTTTTCCGGGATCGAACCGGATGATTTTCTGCGGCATATCTCCCTGCTGGCACGGATTCTATATCTCATCCATGGGCGGGGCCGCGTTGGTGTTCGACAACCTGGGGATCAATCAGCTGGTGATTCTGGGCAGGGCTGACCGGCCGTCCCTGCTGTATCTCAACCGGAATCACGGAGAAGAGATCGAGGTAGAGCTGGTGCCGGTGTCACCCGGAGCGATATGGAAAAAGGGCCGGGGCGGGGTTTATGGTGTGATGGAAGCGGCCATGGATCGGTTTTCCGGCCGCTATGAGACCGATCCCAGGGTCCTGGCAACCGGGCCTGCCGCCCGGTACACCGATTTCGGGGCCATCGCATCGGCCCCGGTCCGCAAGGGAAAACTGACCCCGGTGGATACCTGGGCCGGCCGGGGCGGGTTCGGGTCCAAGCTTTTCCAGGAGCATGGTATTGTCGGGATCATCTACGGCGGCACCCATGTGGACGAGGATTTCTGCGAACGCAAGGTGGCGGATCAATGGTTTGAGGACAAATACAACCAGCGCATGGCCGCCAAGGATATCGAGGCCACCACCAAGTACCGGTATGATCCCGGGGTTGAAACCGGCGGTACTTTCGGGGTGAACTATGCCACCATGTCCGGTAATATTCTGGCGTTCAACTACCGCACGATTTACTGGCGCGAAGATGAACGAAAAGCCTTTCATCAGAAATTTATCCGGGACCATTACCTGAAACAGTTCAACGAGGAAACGATCCAAAAAAAACAGCAAAAAACCTGCGGCGAACCCTGTGCGGCCGTGTGCAAAAAAATGAACGGAATCTACAAGAAAGACTATGAACCCTATCAGGCCTTAGGGCCCTTGTGCGGCATCTTTGATCAGCGGGCCGCGGAAACGCTTGCCGGTCATGCCGATATGCTGGGGTTTGATGCCATTGCCGCAGGCGGTGTTCTGGCCTGGCTCATGGACTGCCTGGATCAGGGATTGATGGCACCTGACGAAATCGGCACGTCAGACCGGCCGAAATGGGACCTCCGAAATTTCGATGTAAAGAAAGATTCCCTGCGCAATGCGAAACTGGGTATCCTTCTGCTGGATGAAATGGTCCGGCCCGAGGGGAAGATTCCTCTGGAAAAGGGGGCCAGAAAACTGGCCCGGGGCCTGGCCCGGAAAAAAGGCAAGCCCGTCATGGATTGTTTTGTGCACAACGCATTTGCCCGCCAGGGCTGGATGGTTCCCAACCAGTACTGGACCCCGGGGGTGCTGGCCCCCATGGCCATCATGGGCAAATACTATATGCACTATGGCAGCCGTTTTATGCCGCCCCGGGATCTGGGCAGAGAAAACGCGCTTCGCATGCTTCAGGAACTGATGCTGGACAATCTCGGCATATGCCGGTTTCACCGGGCCTGGGCCGAAGATCTGATGCCCGACATCATTGAAAAAATCTACGGGTTGAAA
This sequence comes from Desulfotignum sp., assembly GCA_021737695.1. Taxonomy (GTDB): domain Bacteria; phylum Desulfobacterota; class Desulfobacteria; order Desulfobacterales; family Desulfobacteraceae; genus Desulfotignum. The sequence continues at coordinate 90,880 of JAIPDL010000004.1, forward strand.
GACCGGTTCCTCGCGTCCATAGGATTGACCGCCGGCCGCATCACCAGCCGCAATGCCTCGGTATTCTGGGAATCGGAACGGAATATCGATATGGTCCATACCTTCTTGAAAAACAAACAACAAGTGGATAACATACATGATCCGGACCTGGAACACTGGCTGGATTTGTTTGAGAAAAACAAACACCGGGCCGCCTTTGAATTCTGGTATGAGATGCACAAAGGCACCCATGAAACCCTGCGGGATTTTCCGGTCTGAGGGAGCGATGTTCACTTTCCTGGACCGGCTGATCCGAAAATATATCATTGCCTGAAAGTATTGAACAGTGAGAACACATAATTGCAGCACCCGGAAATCGATCCCCGATTCCCGAAAAAATGAGACCGTTACCCTGATTGTGGTGATCATCACCCTGATCACCATGATAGTGGAAATCATTGCCGGCCTTATCAGCGGCTCCATGGCGCTTCTGTCCGACGGTATTCACATGGGCACCCATGCCCTGGCCCTGTTTATCACCCTTGCCGCATATATATTTGCCAGAAAACAGATGGATAATCCGTCCTTTTGTTTTGGTACGGGAAAGGTCGGTGTGCTGGGGGGCTACACCAATGCCATTCTCCTTTTGATTGCAGCGGGGGCCATGGCGTTCGAATCCATTGAACGCCTGATCAATCCGGTCCATATACTGTTCAACCAGGCCATTGTCGTTGCCGTGATCGGTCTGGTCGTCAATATTGTTTCAGCAGTCATCCTGGGCCACGGGGGTCCGGATCACAATCATGATCACGACCATCTTCGATCACACGATGATCATTCAGATCCTGTCTGCCATCATCACAGCCATGAGGACCACAACCTCAAGGCAGCGTATCTTCATGTTATTACAGATGCTTTGACCAGTGTTCTGGCCATATTTGCCCTGCTGGCAGCCAAGTTTTTCGGACTGGCCTGGGCAGATCCCCTGGTGGGGATTTTAGGCGCCATTGTGGTGGCAAGATGGGCCATCGGTCTTTTGAAACAGACCAGCAGCGTTCTTCTGGACAAATCCGACACATCAGAGACAGTCACCCGGCTGCGGAAATTGATCGAATCCGACACCACAACCATTGAAGATCTCCACATCTGGCAGATATCGGAAAACGAACAGTCCCTGATATTGAGCCTGAATTCCTCAGAGGACAAAGGCCCGTCCTTTTACCACAATCTTGTGAAAAAGGCGGGTAATTTTGATCACATCACCGTTGAAATTCATAAACACCCCCGGATTCCTGAAAATCTGGAAGACCATGCCTGAAATTCAGACGGCCGTCAGCAGTTCGAGCGGATGAAACACCTGCCGGGAAAACATATGCTGAAGCTGCATGCGGCAGGACAGGCAGTCGGTGACAAGGGTCCTGCCGGATGCGGCGGCCAGTCGGTCAAACAGGGGGCCGCCGATGGCAAGGGAATGGTCATGAAACCCGGTTTTAAACCCCAGATGGCCCCCCATGCCGCAGCAAAGCATCTCCCCGCCCACCGGGATGATGTCTGTGCCGGGCAGGGACTGGATTATCTCCACATAAGGATGTCCGATGTTTTGTTCCCGCTGGTGGCAGGGAGCAAAATAAGCCAGTGGCCGGTCCGGTTTCTTCAGGGATATGGAAAGCTCTCCAGTTTTGTGGCGGGCCAGCAGGTATTCTCCCAGATCCTGGATGTTCAGGGACAGATCAATGCGCTGCAGGGGATCGATGCTGGAAAAGTATCCATCATCTTTTAAAAAGGTTTTGTAAATGTCCATGGGCACGAAGGTGAATTTTTTGTCCCTGGATCCTGTCGGTACCTGCATTCTGTTGCCGCCGGCATCGGCCCGGTGTTGAAACGCTTCTGAATAATACGCGGTTTCTTTCAGCATTTTTTTAAAAAAATACCCGCAGGTGGGACAGGAGCAGACAATGTCATATCCCTTCTGCATACAGCCACCAAGGGTTTCCAGGTTGGCCTGTATCCGTTTTGTTGCTTCCGGCTGGTTTCCCTCCATGATCAGGGGCATGCTGCAGCAGTCCTGGGAAGGGACAAACACCTGTATCCCATTTTGTTCCAGCAGCCCCACAGCTGCTTTGGCCACATCGGGAAACAGGTAGCCTGCACTGCATCCGGCAAAATAGGCGACCCTGGAAGTATCCTGTTCGGCACGTTTCACAGGCGCGGTCAATCCCTTTTTTTGGGCCCATGCAAAGAAGCTTTCTTCAGGAAAAGCGGGCAAGGACCTTTCTGGATGGATATCCAGGGCTTTTTTGGCCATTGCGCTGACCGGTTTCAGCTGGTTTAAAGGATTTATGATGGTGGAAAATACCGTTCCCCAGCGGCCGGCCTGCCGGGCATCCGACAAAAGCCTTGCGGACAGCGGGATTATTTTGTCCTGTGCCCGGGCCGCTTTGGCTTTGAGCACCAGTATCCGGATATCCTGGCACGGGCACAGTCCGCACAGGGTGCACAGGTCCACCAGGGATGCCAGATCCCTGTCGGAAGGCGGCGTGCCGGTTTCTTCTGCCAGGTCGTGCAGGCGGTACATTTCAGGAAAAAACAGGCAGTCCTCTTCCATGTGTTCCCGGCACACCTCGCATCCGGACCGGCCGGCGCACTTTTTGAAAATTTCCAGCACCAGGGAAGTGAAATCGGTTGCCATTGCCATCACTCACCCTGGTTGTCCTCAAGGATTTCCATAAAATATCTGGCTGTGTCCCCCCGTAGAAATTCAGCAAGCCCCAGAAGGCCGTCCACCAGATATTTTGAATTGTAGCCCTTGGTTCTCAGATATGCCATGGCCAGAATGGCCCGGTCTTTGTGGGGGCAGGCGGTCACGATGATTTTCTCTTTGTCCAGCTCATCCAGGCGGGACGGCAGGTCATTGAGCGGTATATGGCTGCCAAATCCCATCCGCCATGCAGCGGTTTCCTCTTTGAAACGGATGTCGATCAGCTGAATGAGGCCTTGTTCCAGCCCGCTGACCAGCGATTCGCTGTCGATCTTCATCTCTTTGCGGGCCTTGTAGTCGAACCCGGAAAGATAGGTTTCCAAAGACAATTCTTCGGCATGGGCCGAAAAAGAAATGGCCATCATCAGGATGGCGGCAATCGTAATGATACTTCTTTTCATTTTAATATAACCTTTTTGAGATAATAAGCTATGAAACGGTTCTCGGATGCTTGGCTCAGGGGTATAGTTTGTGGGTATTTCCCACACGGCGGGTATTTTTAACGAACATCAACCCGACCAGCCCCAGGGAAAAGATCAGAAACAAAATATCCCGTGCCAGGGTCAGCACGGTCACGGGGTCTTCATCCGGGGCTGCGGAAAAACATCCGCAGCTGATGTCCAGGCCCCGGGCCAGATTGAACAGGATCATCCCCACAAACAAAGCCATCAGCACGGCTGCCAGGGCCGATGCCCCGGCCATCCACCGGTTGATCAGCAGACAGGTGCCCAGGGTCAGTTCCAGCCAGGGCAGTATCAGGGCGGTCAGGTTCACAAGATACCCGGGCAGTACCTGGTAGTTGTAAACGGCTTGGGCAAACAGGTCCGGGTGGATGATTTTGTCGATGCTGGCATAGATAAACACACCGGACATGACCAGCCGGGTGAAATGATATCCTATGGTAAGTGCGACATCATGAGAGGATTTTTTTTGCAGCATTTGGCCTCCGAAAGATCAGGATGAGGGGGTGGAAATGGGCAGATCGTGTTCCTTCCACAGGGTCCAGGCGTTGACCAGCACCTTGACCCGGGTGAACCCTAAATCCTTGAGAAACATTGCCAGGTCATGGCTCAATGAACAGGCTTCCCCGTCGCAGTAGGTGATGATCATGGCTTCAGTATCCAGGGTCATGATGACGGTTTCAAAATAGTTGTCCACCTCATGCCAGGGCAGGTTGACAGCACCCTGGATGTGTCCCTGCCCATATTCGGCAGGTGTCCGGGCATCCAGGAAAACCACTGCATTGTCTGCAAACAAATCTGCTGCGTCTTCCAGAGGAATGGCCAGGGTTTCACCGTCTTCTGTAACCAGTTTATCCACCATGGACCAGGTTTCCACAAAAGGGATGCTGTCCGGCCGGATAAGATTGACAGCCGCACCAAGGGCCATGGAAAGCAGTATTATGAAAACTGTCTGGCGGACCGTGTTGCCAATATGGTGCCATACAAGTGTGGGTGCGAGAGAATAGGTTTTCAACAGCATGTCATATCTCCTCGGGTTGGTTGTTTTACCGGTTCATGCCGCTTGCAGGGCCGGAAAAAAGGGATTGGCAATGAAGTACAGGCCCAGCAGCATGATGGTGGCACCGGCCAGTTTTCGAAACCACATGCCGGCCCCGCTCCAGGCGCTGCTTTCCAGCAGTTTTTTCACCAGGGCAGTGGAGCTGCCGGCAATCACGATGGGCAGGCAGTGGCCGATACCGAACACGATGATGAGGATGATGCCGGTCATCACTTTTTCCTGGATGGTGATCAATGCCAGAATGGGGGCGATGAACCCGAAGGTGCAGGAACCGGACAACCCCCCGTAGGCCAGCCCCAGCACAAAGGCCCCGGTCATGCCTTTGAGTTTCAGGCGGTGCATAGGTCCCCCTGACAAGGAACATTTTTCAACCCCGAGCATGCCCAGGGCCACCCATACCAGTACTGCGCCCACCAGAATCTGCCAGTAGTTTCCCACATCCCCCAGCATCCGTCCCAAAAGAGCGCAGATGATGCCGATAAGCGCTATGGTGATAAACAGGCCGAAAGTGAACAGCGCGGAATAGACGCCGGCCTGGCGGGGGTGGATCATTTTTTCCTGCCCCCCCACGTATCCGACGATCAACGGAATGGAGGCCAGGTGGCAGGGGCTGAACAGCACGCTGATCATGCCCCACAAAAAGGATCCCACCGCGGCGATCATGATGCCGCCGGTCATCCACTGGTTCACGGTCAGGAAAACAGAATCAAGCATCATACGCTCCTTGTCAATCTACAGGGCGGGTTTTTCAACCCCCATGCGGGTTAACTGTTCCACAATGGCATCTTCACTCATGAATCCCTGGTGGCGGTAAACCTCTTTGCCGTCAGGGTCAAAAAAAACCTGGGTGGGAATGGCCCGGACACCGAACCGGGGGGCCTGGTCCCGGTGTTTCCATACATCTATGAACGCGATCACGGCCCTGTCCCGGTAGGCAGTTTCCAGTTTTTCCAGGATCGGGGCCATCATCTTGCAGGGCACACATTCGGTGGCCCCCAGGTCGATCATGGTGACCATACCCTTTACCGGCAGGTTATTGAAATCATAGCGGATATCTGATTTTGCGGTGCCGCTGACACGATCCCCGGTGGATTTATTTTTGAACTGGCTGTTATAAAGGGTGGCCACGGCAACAACGGCGATGACGATATAAACGAGGGTACGGATCTGTTTCACCGGGCAACTCCTATTTCTTTCAGCTGTTTCATCTCTTTTTCTGCCTTATTGGGTCAGCCAGGATTTGACGTCCTCTTTTTTGGGGATTTTGCCCACGCATTTAACATCCCCGTCAATGACCACGGCAGGGGTTCCGAAAACCCCGTACCCGGCGATATCCATGACACCGGTCACCTTTTCCACATTGGCTTTCACCCCGGTTTCTGACAAGGCTTCTGCCACTATTTTACCAGTTTGTTCACATTTGGGGCATCCAGGGCCCAGTATTTTGATTTCCATGATGTGATTCCTTTAATCAATGATATGTTTTGGGTTTTACACTATACGACAAAAGTACCGTATATCATGCCGGCAATGGTCGACATAATAACGATGATGGAACAGAATACAAAGGTTTTCTTGGCACCCATGACCCCGCCGATGACCAGCATGTTGGGCAGTGACAGGGCAGGGCCTGCCAGCAGCAGGGCCAAAGCAGGGCCCTTGCCCATGCCGGCGCCTAAAAGCCCCTGGAGGATGGGCACTTCGGTCAGGGTGGCAAAGTACATGAATGCCCCGGCCACCGAGGCGAACAGGTTGGCCCACAAAGAGTTGCCCCCCAGCAGGGTCTGGATGTACTGCTCGGGTATCAATGCAGAGTGTCCGGGCCGGCCCAGGAGAAATCCCGCCACGATCACACCGGCAAACAGCAGCGGAAAGATCTGTTTCATGAATCCCCAGGTGGAGTCGATCCAGGATACGCACTCATCTTTGGTGAACCAGGCTTTGAGCATCCAGCCCAGAGCAATTAAAAGAAAAATGGTGATAACCCATTTGGCGGCAAAGATAGTCGGCCATAGCCCTGTGGCATCCGGAGCCGGTTTGGCAAAGGCGGCAAAGACAAGGATCAGCACCATGGTCAGAATATAGATGCTGTCCTGAAAAAGGGTCCGACCCGCGTCATCTTCATCCGGCACATAGATCTGGCCCCCGGTTCTGGCCATGTCGTCTTTTCTGAAGATCACCGACATCAGCAAACCCGTGATGACTGCGAAAACAACCGCACCAATGGCCCGGGCAAGGCCCAGCTGCCATCCCAGGATCTTGGCGGTCATGGTGATGGCCAGCACATTGATGGCCGGACCGGAATACAAAAATGCGGTGGCCGGGCCGATGCCCGCCCCCCGGGTGTAGATCCCGGCAAACAGCGGCAGCACCGTGCAGGAGCAGACCGCCAGGATGGTGCCGGACACCGATGCCACGGAATAGGACAAAATTTTATTGGCCTGATTTCCGAAATACTTGAGCACGGATGCCTGGGACACGAATACGGCAATGGCACCGGCGATGAAAAACGCCGGAATCAGGCAGGTCAAGACATGTTCCCTGGCATATTCCTGGAGCATCATGAACGCCTCCAGCCCGGACTGCCGGATCACCGGATGTGCCCAGGGGATGAAATAGGCCATGAGAAACAAAGCCACTATAATGAGCAGTTTGGTTTTTTCTTTCATTATTGAAAACTCCTTTATGGAACGATCAGTGACGGTCAGTTCCGGTTCAAAATGACATTCCGGTCAATGCCGGGCAGCAGCCGGACCATGGTTTGCAGTTCCGGTTCATCTTCCAGCCAGTCCCGGAGGTGGTTGATCAGGGTGGCGGCAAACGGGCTCTGGGTGCCGTCCGCCAGTTGATAGTTCACCCACAGTCCGTTTTTTTGATAGGTGATCAGGCCAGCATCCTCCAGGATTTTCAAATGCTTGCTCGTGGTGGACTGGGCTTTGTTCAGGACGGTCTGAATTTCACACACGCACATGGTTTTGTGCTGAAGCATTTTCATGATTTTTACCCGGGCCGGATCAGACAGGGCTTTCATCACTCTGATAAATTCTTTCATAGAACGTGCTCCTATAAATCGTTAAAACGGAATATATAGTTACATAAACCGATTGTCAACCGCCGAAATAAAAAAAATGCACCGTATCCAAAAAAAAAACAGCAGGCAATGTGCCTGCTGTTTGAAATCTGATGGTGTCCATCGGCCGTCAGGGCTGGATATATCCGGCTACCCGGATTTTGATGATTCGTTCGGGATCCAGGTCGGTTTCCAGCTCGATGATGTCAAAATACCGGCCGGCCGTGCTTTTTTGATTGTTGACCGTCAGTACAAAATAACTGTCCGGTGGGGTTTTCATTTTTTCAATCGTAAATTTGAAATCCCGGCCGTTTCTGGCTGCTGCATTTACAATGTTGAAGTCGGGAAAGGCCGCTGGAACGATTTTCATTTCGGCAGAAAGTGTTTCACCGGGTTTGCCCCGCAGACTGATCATTTGAGGCGTCAGACGGGCGACGGGCCGGACTTCGCCGGACAGCGACACTGTAATGATCTCGTTGTCAGGATCATTGGTGTGGATTTTGACCACTTCTTTGACCATTCGGCCGCCATAGCCCTGTGTGGCAAAAGATGCATTTAATTTTCCTTCTTCCCCCGGAAGAAGCTGCCGCGCGCTGGTGGCTGCGGTGCACCCTCAGCCGGTCTGAACTTTGAGGATCTCCAGCAGGGCGTTTCCTGAATTGACCAGCGTGAACTCATGGGTGACCACATCACCCTCAATGGCCGGATCAAATTGATAACCGGGGTTTGGGATGGTGATACGCGGGGTGCTTTGGGTGGACGTGGATGTGTCTGCGGACAAGGGAGAATGCCATAATAATGCCAGAATCAGCAGGAAAAGCCATTTTTTCATTTAAAACTCCTTTTGGAAGGGTGCCGGGTTATTTGGATAATATATCATAAAATCGGAATATATTATCGATTTATGAAATCCGGGTCAACCCGGTTGTCCTTTGTTCAGGTTTTTGTATCCCTGAAGCTGAATCCCTTTTTTACGGCATTGTTCTTTGATGACTTTTGCCGCCGCCAGGTTCAGTTCCATCTGATCCGGAGGAACAGTGACATGGAAACCGCAGTTGAATGGGCCGAGCCGGATGCTGTTTTCCACGCCGTCATAGGTGTCATGGATCGGGGTGTAGGGGTGGGCAAACAACCAGCGCAGTTGCAGGGTGGTGACGGTTTTTCCGGAAAGGCGCTGCATGAATCCTTCCAGATCCCTGATGTCCTGTTCCGTCAGGTTATTCCAGCCCAAAATGACATTGGCATTGACCTTGAATCCGGTTTCAGTACAGAATTCAAGGGTTTTCAGCACGTCTGTCATGCGGGTGCCCTTGTTCAGATATTGCCACATGCGGTTTGAAGGAAATTCAATGCCAAAGCCCAGGGTGCAGTCGGGGAGATTATCTCCCATGGCGGCCACAGCTTCCTTCATGGCCCGGGTTTCCGCAGCGGCTGCCCGCATGAAAAACCGGTATTCCATATCCGAAGTCACAGGCAGCATGGGCAGCAGTTTCCGGATATGTTCCGGTGTCATGGACCCGGTATTGAGCCGTACAATTTTGTGCCCGTTGTACTCCAGATCCGTGAATGCCAGGTCCAGATTCGTCCGCTTTCTGAAGTGATCAGCAGAGTGCTGGGCAATGGAACAAAACGGACATTTTTTCCAGTAACACTGGTTTTCAAGGGTATAGGAAAAATAGATCCGGCTCTCGTCCGGAATCTGCGGCGGCAGTTCCAGGCGCCATTGACCTGAAAATTCAGGCACCCCGAAAAAACGTTCCACGCTTTGGCCGGTCAGGATCATATTTTTTGGCAGCGGTTTTTCCACCTTGAAATGCACCGACTGCCAGCCCGGTTTCCCCGTGGACCGTTCCGATGCCACGGGACCGCCCACGATCACCTGCAGTTCAGGATATGCCAATGCCCACAGATAAGCCTGGTACAGGTGGTTCACATAACTGGCACTGACATATATGGTTCCTGTTTCAATGGGAAGGGGAAATTGTTGATACGCTGTTTCGTCGTACCATCTGTCCGGATTCAGTTCCAGAGGAACCCATAGAAAATCGCCTTTGCCTGCGCACAGGTCCCAGGTGTCGGAAAATCCGTTGCACAGATCAAACCATCCGCTGCCGGTCTGGCCGTAAAATTGAATAAAAAGGGTTTGTTTCACAATATCTTTCCTTTATCTCTTATGTGACGTAATATGGTTAACGGCTAAAGATACACCAAACGGAAAATTTATGTAAGGGTTTGACAATTTTGCTGTCATGTCCTACAAGGGTGAAATTCCTGTTTTAATCATGGGGAAAAATCCAGGTGCGGGAGGTGGTGAACAGGTATCATGGATATCGCTTTTTTAATGGATGATTTGCGGCAGATCGATCCGGAGTGGGAAACCACGGCCCAAATCATGTACGAGTGCAATCAGCGGGGCCATGAAGTGTTTTTTCTTGAACCCCATGATATTTATGTGCGCAAAAATCAGGTGGTGGCACGGATGCGTCATATATCGGTTCCCAAAGATCAGCCCATGACCGACTACTGGGCGGATCTGATCTGCTGCCTGAACCGGGAAGAATTGATATTTGAAACCGTCACCGACCTGGATGTGCTGTTTTTGAGAAAAGATCCCCCGATCAATCATGAGGTCATGGAATTTTTAGGGCCAATGAGCGATCAGGTGTTTCTGGTGAACAACACCCTGGGCCAGCTCAACTGCAGCAGCAAAGCCTATATTCTGAATTTTCCGGATATTATTCCGGAAACCCATGTCTCCAGAGACCCCAGCCGGTTGAGAAAAATTATTGACGACTTTGGCGGGGCCATGGTGATCAAACCATTGCATGGCCATGGGGGGCATGGCGTGATCAAGGTCAGCAATCAGGATCAGGAAAACCTCAATTCTTTGATCAACTATTATGTCAAATCAGGGAAACCTTATCCGGAACGCCGGCCCATTATGGTGCAGGAATATTTGAAACAGGTGAAAGAACAAGGAGATGTCCGGATACTTCTGCTGGACGGGGAGATTCTGGGCGCTATGGGCAGAAAATCGGTATCCGGTGATTTCAGGACCAATGTGCATGCCGGTGCACTGGCGTTCAAACACGACATCACCCCGGCCCATAAAGAGATCTGCCGGCGGATCAAGCCCAAACTTCAGCAGGATGGCCTGTATTTTGTGGGTATCGATATCATCGGGGATAAACTGGTTGAAATCAATTGTATCAGCCCGGGGGGTATTCCCCGGATCAACCGGTTCAATAACCAGAAACTTGAAATAGCTGTCGTGAACTTTATCGAGGAGAAAATCAGTGGGGCAAATCCGAAAAAGCACAAATAATCCATATACAAAAGTGTGTGACCATCAATCAACCATTTTTTTGATCTTGATGACACTTGCCGTGCTGGGACTGGCTGTTGTCGGCTTGTTTTCATGCAGTCAATCAAAAGAACCTTCTTTTCTGAAAATCGGATTGCCGGAAGAACCCCGGTCGTTGAACCTGTGGCTGGGAACCGATGCCAACTCCCGAAATATTTTGTCACAGATCTATCAACCATTGTTCCGTCGTCACCCCGAGACCCTGGAAATGATCCCCTGGCTGGCAAAAGAAGATCCGGTGTTCAATGAAAAAGAGATGTCTTACACGGTAACGCTCAGGGAGGCAAAATGGTCGGATGGATCTGATTTTACCAGTGAGGATGTGCTGTTCACCCGGCAGCTGTTTTCCGATTTTAAGATTCCCAGGTATTACAGTCACTGGCGAATCATTGAGAAAGTGGAAGCCGTGGACGTCCATACCGTGGTTTTTTATCTCAAAGAGCCTTCTGCCGTGTTTCTTCCCCGGGTTATGACCGCTCCCATGGTGTCGAAAAAAGAATGGGAGCCGGTGTGTAAACAAGCCCTGGCCACGGAAAAACCGTTGCGGTTCCTGCAGGATTATCAGGTGGAAAATCCTCTGGGAACCGGTCCGTTCATGCTGCACGAGTACCAGAAAGGTGCTTATATTCACATGATTAAAAATCCTTATTTTTTCGGACAGGGACAAGCCATCGGCAATTTGACCCTGGGGCCGTTTGTGGATCATGTTCTTTTCAATATTTACGGCACATCGGATGTGGCGATTCTGGCATTGAAAAAAAAGGATATCGATTATTACTGGTGGGATATTCAGCCCGGATATATAAAGGACCTGGAAAAAAATTCAGACATCGATCTGCACTACAATAAAAAAAGTGCGCTTTATTATCTGGGGTTCAACCTGCGAAAACCCCCGTTCAATGACAAAGTGCTTCGCCAGGCCGTGGCCACTGTGGTGGACAAAGCATTCATTCTGGACCGGATTCTTCAGAATCACGGCAATCCCATGCATTCCATCGTACCGGCCGGCAATCATTTCTGGCACAATCCGGATGTGAGAAAATACGGAGAAGGCATGGATCAGAAAACCCGTATAACGACTGCCTGGAAAATGCTTGCAGATGCCGGATATTCATGGGAGACGCCTCCGGTGGCATCCGACGGCAGCCTGACAAAGCCTTCGGATATCCAAATGCCTTCCGGGGAAAAAATGGAGAAATTCGTGATCCTGACCCCGCCCGCGGATTATGATCCCAAGCGGGCCTTTGCCGGCACCATGATTCAGGAATGGCTCAGACAGCTGGGGATGCCTGCGTTTGCAAGGCCCATGGCATTCAACTCTTTACTGGAAACAGTCAAAGCCAAACATGATTTTGATGCGTTTGTGCTCGGATATGGAAAACTGGACCTGGATCCGGATTATCTGAGTTCTTTTTTCTCCACGAAAAACGACAAGCCCCGGGACTGGAACATGAGCGGGTATCGGAATCCTGAGTTTGACAAACTGGCGGCAACCCAGAAACTGACAGTGGATGTCGAAGCCCGCAGACAGATGATTTTCGACATGCAGGCGATGCTTTTAGAAGATGTGCCGTATTATCCGCTGTACAATCCCCATATCATCGAGGCTACGGTGAACAAACGGTTCGAAGGCTGGGTGGAACGGGTGGACGGTATCGGCAATATCTGGTCTTTGTGCATGGTCAAGCCCGTGGATTAAGGAATAAGGTAACGGTTGCGATAACATGGCAAAGCCCGGTTACATTTTGTTGAAGCTGGTGGAAGTCGGCATTATTTTTTTTGTGATTCTCACGGCATTGTTTTTTTTGTTCCGGCTGTCTCCGGGAGACCCCATTTCCAAAATGGTGGACCCCATGCTCACGCCGGAAGATATGGCTCACCTGATCCAGCAGATGGGGCTGGATCGGCCCATGTGGGAGCAATATCTGATTTATGTGAAAAATTTTTTCACAGGAAGTTTCGGGGTTTCTTTTCATTACGGGGAACCCGTGGCAACCATTATTGCGGACAAGCTTAAATGGACCCTGCTTTTGTTCACCACATCCACACTTCTGGCGGCCTTTGCAGGGGTCTTTCTGGGAAAAATCGCAGCCTGGCACAAGGGATCCCGGCTGGACAATGTCATGTCCATATCCGCGCTGGTGTGTTATACCCTGTTCATTCCCTGGTTCGCGTTGCTGCTGCTCTGGATTCTGGGTTTCAAATGGGGACTGTTTCCTTTGGGCGGGGTATTGACCCCGGCTTTGTGGATATCCAACGCGTCTGTGGTCGCCCGGATTCTGGACGTGCTGCATCACCTGATGCTCCCGCTGTTGACCCTGTTTATTATCAATCTGGGGTCCTACCTGCTGCTGATGCGCTCATCCATGCTGTCGGTTCTCAGGGAGGATTATATTCTGACGGCCCGGGCAAAAGGATTGAGTGAAAAAAAGATCCGGAACAAACATGCGGCACGAAATGCGGCCCTGCCCGTGATCACTTCTGTGGGGTTGTCCCTGGCGTTTTCCATCAACGGCGGCGCATTGACCGAACAGATTTTCACCTGGCCCGGTATCGGCCGGGAACTGATATTTGCAGTGAGCAACAATGATTACCCCCTGGCCCAGGCCTGTTTTCTGCTGATCGCCCTGGTGGTGCTGTGTGCCAACCTGATTGTGGACCTGCTGTATGCATGGCTGGATCCCCGGATTACGTATTAGCCAAAGGATATGTCTGTGCAAAACAAATATTTTGTGTCGCGGTTTTATAAGGGCTGGCAGATTTTTATTGAAAACCCTTTGGGAAAAACCGGTGTGATCATTTTAAGCGTGTTCATGATCATGGCGATTGCCTCTTTTTTTGTGCCGCTGATTGATCCCATGTATGATCCCATGACCGGTATCGATCCGGACATCAAGCTGTCCACAGGACCCGGCTTGACCCACTGGCTGGGCACGGACAACGTGGGAAGGGATATTCTGGCCCAGCTGCTGGAAGGGGCCAAAGTGGCGTTTATCGTGGGCCTGTCCTCCGCGTTTTTCAGCATTGTCATCGGCACCCTCATCGGTATGATCGCCGGTTATACCGGGGGAATCATCGATGCGATTCTCATGCGTTTCGCCGATATTATCATGGTGCTGCCTTCTCTGGTGATTCTGTTGATTTTAGCGTCATTGTTCGGTCAGTTCAATATCTGGATCATTGTGTTTATCATTGCCATCTTGCGGTGGCCGGCCGTGTCCCGGGTCATCCGGTCCCAGACCCTGTCGTTGAAACACCGGCCGTTCATCGAGGCGTCCCGGGTGGCTGGGGCCTCCCATGTCCGGATCGTTCTGCGGCACATCATGCCCAATGTCCTGCCCCTGGCTTTTTTATACATGACGTTTCGGGTCACCTCCGCCATTCTGGTGGAAGCCGCCCTGTCTTTTCTGGGATTCGGGGATCCCAGCCAGGTGAGCTGGGGCATGATGCTCCAGTGGGTGTGGAAATCCGGGCACATGTTCCAGGCCCCTTACTGGCTGATTCCGCCGGGACTTTGCATCTCTCTTTTGACCCTGGCGTTTTACATGTTGGGAAGGGCCATGGACGAGGTGCTGGATCCCCGCCTGCGAAAGGAGGGGCAGACCGGATAACATGTCATTGCTATCGGTAGACCATCTGAGTATCGGGTATCAGACCAAAAACGGCATGCTCAAAGCCGTGGACAATATTCACTTTGACCTGGAAAAAGGACAATCCTTAGGGTTTGTGGGAGAATCCGGATGCGGCAAAACCACCATCGGCATGGCCCTGATGGGATTGCTGCCGGAAAACGCTGTGATTTTGGACGGACACATCCGGTTTCAGGGAGACGATCTGATCTCGTTGACGGAAACCCAATGGCAGACGGTTAGGGGCGCAAAAATCGCCATGATATTCCAGGCGGCCATGAATGCCCTGAATCCGGTGATGCCGGTGGATGAACAGATCAAAGAAGCGATTATCACCCATCAGCCGGACATATCAAAAACCGATCTGGCAGACCGGATGAAAGAATTGTTTGATCTGGTGGATATCCCGGCCCGGCGCATGAAAGACTATCCCCATGAGTATTCCGGAGGCATGAAACAGCGGGCCATCATCGCTATGGCCCTGGCCTGTGACCCGGCCCTGATCATTGCTGATGAACCCACCACGGCCCTGGATGTCATTGTCCAGGACCAGATACTCAGAGAAATCAAAAAAGTGCAGGAAGCCACCCGGACCGGTCTTGTTTTTATTTCCCATGACATTGCCGTGGTGGCTTCGGTGTGTGAGCGGATCTGCGTGATGTATGCCGGCCAGATCGTTGAAACCGGCACCCGGAAAGAGGTGTTCAAATCCCCACGCCATCCCTATACCCGGACGTTGTTGAATTCGTATCTGTCACTGGACAATCTCAATGATATCCGGGTGCCGGATATGAAAGAATCCCCGGACCAGACGGTCGATACGGATGAATGCCGGTTTGCCGGCTCCTGCGCTTATGCCAGAGGATGTGCCGGCAGGTCCCCTGACTGGATCGATATTTCTCCCACCCACAAGGCATTTTGCTGTAACCCGGATGTGATCAGGAGAGGGCATGGAAAAAGCTGATTCAAAAAGCAGGATCCTGGTTGAAATGAAGCAGGTGACCAAGGCATATGCGTCCCGAAAAAAACTTTTTACCCGGTCTTCTCCACAGGTTCTGGCGCTGAACAGTATCGATTTGAGCATTGCCAAAGGAGAGGTTTTCGGGCTGGTGGGACAGAGCGGCAGTGGTAAAACCACGACCGGCCGGCTCCTGGTCAAGCTGGAATCCCCGACCGCAGGAGAGATTTTTTTCAACAAAACGCCCATCAGTCAGCTGAAAGGTCCCGGGTTGAAGACCTACCGGTCCCGGGTTCAGATGATTTTTCAAGACCCCTACCAAAGCCTGAATCCGCATCTATCCATTGCTGAAACCGTGCTGGAACCATTGATTGTTCAAAAGATCGGCACCCCTGATACCCGGACGGAAAAAGTGGTTCACACCCTGGATACGGTGGGGCTTTCTCCGGGAGAAGCGTTCTTCAACCGATATCCCCACCAGTTGTCCGGGGGACAGCGCCAGCGGGTAGCCATTGCCCGGGCCATTGTGCTGGAACCGCAGTTCATTGTGGCGGATGAACCCACTTCTATGCTGGATGCCACCATTGCTATTCAACTGTTTCAACTCCTGGAACAGATCAAGGAAACCTTTGGCATGACGTTTTTGTTCATCACCCACAATCTGGCTGCAGCCCGATACATGTGCGACCGGATCGCCGTGATTCATGACGGGCATATCGTGGAAGTGAACACGGCGGACAATATTATAAGGCATCCGGAACATCCCTATACCAAACAACTCATCAAGGTCCAGCCCGGATTCAAGTACACCCGTTGATCACACCGACGTCGGACGGGGCCGGGGTAAACCGGTCCAGTATGGGATCATACACAGCCGGATGTGTTTGAATAAACCGACGGATTCCCTGGGTGTGGCGGTCAAAAACAAGTCCCGTGACATAATACCGGAACATATCAAAAAATGGGTGCTCGGCGGTTGAAAACATCTGTTTTGGATCTGCGGTGCCGGCTATTGGGCCATACTTGGATTCCAGATGCTGGGCTTCGGCCAGGATCAACCGGGCGATGATCTGTTTCTGGGCATCATGGCCGGCCAGATACCCCAGGACGGCATCCAGAAAAAATGCCGCTGCATGCATCCGGGACTGGATCACCAGGGGTTTTTTGCAAAAATCCAGGTGGGCGGCAATTTTCCGCCGGTATTGCTGTTTCTGGTCCTCTTTGAGGGTGTGGTACCGGCCTGACGGGAAAAACTGGTATTTTAACCCGCGCAGCACAGATGGGGTCATCTGTTTGCGGCGCTTCCGGGCCGGTTCATCAAAAATGGTGAAATATTCTTTCAAATTGCGCATGCCGGGCGGGGACAGATCCATGGACCCGGTGTCCAGCAGCAGGGTTTCCACCTGAACACCCAGCAGGCCCGGCAGGTGAAACGGTCTGTTTGGTTCGCCTATCACTTCCAGGGGTTTGAAATAATCCACCAGCAATGCCTGACGTCCGATTTTTTTTTTCGGAAACACGGTTGTTTTTCGGGTGACCCGCAGTTTTTTATGCCCCATGGGATACAGGGCACTGGTAAAGGTCGGAATGATGATGTACACCCCTTCCGGGGTGATTTCCGTCCCATAGGCATCGGTGATGGAGGATTTGATTTCAGTGAAGTCTTCATCCAGGCCGGCGGGAATGAGCAGATCATCGGAATCATGCTGTTTTTGCAGTTCAATGCCGGTGTCGGCCTCCAGCGCGGCAATCCGGTCCCGGTTTCTGTCCGTGACACTGATGGACAAGGGTATCTGGTGGTGAATCAGGCGGAGCAGCGTGGTTTTTTTGTTCCGGGGCATCTTGGTGAGAAGACTGAACCGGGTGCAACGGGCCAAAGGGATCAACAGATCAGCCAGTGTATAGGGCCCGTGTTCCCAGTCCAGGGGGTCGGATGCGCCGTACAGGGCAGGATCGGTGTTGTTAAGCGCTGTCAGCCTATCCAGTATGGCTTCAGCGGCCTGGAATGAAAAATGAGACCGGACACCGGGAATGGCCCATTCATTGCATCGTCGGCAAAAATGTGAGCATCCGGAAGTCAGCTGAATGGTAATGGCATTTTCAAACACCCGGTCCATCTGCCAGGCATCTAAATTGATCCGGGTTTGCCAGTATTTAAAATCGATATGCGTCACATGGGCCTGCCGGGTTCTGACCCGATGAGACAACAGGGTTTTCAGTTCATGAAACGGGGGTGAAAGATCGATTTGGAGGGAAACAACAACATCATGAAACCGAAGAAAGGCGGTCTGGATCTGGCGCAGAATTTTTTCACAGTTTTCGTTTAACCTTAGATTGCCTTGTGTGGCAATATCCACAATCCGCAGATAGATGTGTTGTATCTGTTTCGCGTCTTTGCGGTAAATGGCTGCCAGAAACCGGTTTTTCAGATCTTCCAGGCCCGTTTCATCATCCCTTGGCCCGCTGTTTTTGCACCTGTTCATAAGGATTTCCCAGCAGTTGAAAAAAAACAGGGGAGGCCGGTTTGGCACTCCCCTGTCTCATGTGTCGTTGAATGATTTAAGTTAAACGTGTCAGGGCATCATCAGCCGTTCACTTCTTCCTTGACCGTGGTGGCCAGTTTGTACAGGATGGTGAGCACCAGAAATCCCGCGGCATAGACCCCTAAAGTGATAATGATTTCCTGGCCCGTGGGGGCGTATTCGGTCACATGATGCAAAGGCGAGGGAACAAACCCGCCGGAGATCATACCCAGACCCTTGTCGATCCAGGCCCCGATGAAAATCATGGCACAGGCCACCGGCAGCAGCACATAATTGGATCTGAGTCTGGGGATCACCAGCATGACGGCGCCGACACCCATCATAATGAATCCGCTCCACATCCAGGGCACCAGGGCGTTATACCCGTGGTATCCGAACAGCAGATACTGGAGATGGGTTTTATGTCCGGGAATATTTGAATAGTATACCACAAACACTTCGCACAAAAAGAAAAACAGGTTGGCGATAATGGCGTAGCAGACAATCTTGGACAGGGTTTGCATGGCCTCCCAGCCCGGATCGAATTTGGTAAACTTCCGGATGATGTAACACAAAATGATTAAAAAAGCCGGACCAGCGGCAAAGGCGGATGCCAGAAACCTCGGGGCCAGAATGGCGGTGAGCCAGAATCCCCTTCCCGGCAGGCCGCAGTACAGGTAGGCGGTTACCGTGTGAATCCCGATGGCAAAGGGAATGGACAGATAGATCAGCGGTTTGGTCCATGCCGGCGGTTCCACCTGGTTCCGTTCCGCTTCCAGTACTTTCCAGCCAATGACAATGTTTAAAAACAGATATCCGTTCAAAACAAGCATGTCGTAAAACAGCATGGATTTGGGCGATGGGTACAGCAGCACATTGAGCATGCGCACGGGCTGGCCTAAATCCACGATGATGAACAACAGGCACATGACCAGACTGGCAACCGCCAGAAATTCCCCTAATATGGTGATCCGGTGGAATTTTTCATAATCATGCAGGTAATAGGGAATGACCACCATGACCCCCCCGGCGGCCACCCCCACCAGAAAGGTGAAGTTGGCAATGTAAAATCCCCAGGACACATCCCGGCTCATGCCCGTGATCATCAGGCCATTAAAGAACTGATCCAGATAGGCCAGTTTTCCGATCCCGATCACGATCAGCAGAAAGATGATCCACACCCAGTATTTTTTACTTCCTTTGACAGCTATTTCAAGCATATGGACCTCTCTTAAACGATGTAGTAAACAGAGGGTTCCGTACCCAGAGACTGTTTACGTCGGATTGTATAATGTTCCTTGAGAAGCTTCCTGACATCGGATTCAGGATCTTCCAGGTCTCCCACCACAATGGCGCCTTCAGAGGCTTCCACGCAATGCGGCTGTTCCCCTTTGGCCAGACGTTCGGCGCAGAAATTGCATTTTTCCACCACCCCCTTGGACCGGGTGGGAAAATCCGGGTGAGTCTCATCGATAAACGGCCGGGGATCCCTGAAGTTAAAGCTTCGTGATCCATAGGGGCAGGCCGCCATGCAGAACCGGCAACCGATACAGCGGTGATAATCCATCATCACGATGCCGTCTTCCCGGGAAAACGTGGCCTGGGTGGGGCATGCCTGAACACAGGGCGCATTTTTGCAATGATTGCACAGCACCATGAACGGCAGGTGATGAAATTTTTCATTCAAAAATTCATCTTCCTTGTCCGGGAATGCATAATGGAATTTTTCTTTCCAGATCCATTTGATTTCCTGCTTATGGTTCACCGGCCGGGTTTTGGGATACAGCTGGGTATCCACTTCATGGGTGAAATCGGGTACATTGTGATGGAGATGACAGGCCATAGAAATTTTTCTGGCCAGGGTGTCATCAATCTTTTTGATGTCAATGACCATGCCCCAGCGTTCGGCATGAAGGGCGGCCTCATTTTTCACTTTGGCGGCAGCCCCCGGGCCATGGGAGTCCGAGGCTGCAAAATTTATTGCCGGAGCAGCACCCAACCCGATGGCGGCAATGCCGGCCACTTTCAGAAATCGTCTTCTGCTCTGTTCCATTATTCAATCTCCTTGGGGTTTGTGTGACAATCCCAGCAATAAGGATCTACCGATGTGTAGGTATGACAGGCGTCACAGAATTTGGCTTTATCTTCATGGCAGCCCAGGCAGGAATTTTCTCCAGTGGACAGGCTCATATTGAAGGCGTGGCCGTTGGCTGCCACATAGATCCGGTCGGCATCCCGTACCACGGCATCCCGCCATTCATCCAGCAGAGACATGTGGCTGGTCCGCATGTCATATGTGTCCAGGACACATTTTTTCGCTTGTTTGGCAGGGCCCAGCAGCTCCGGCTCGGGTGCCGCCTGGGTGGTGGTCACCATGTTGAACCAGAAGGGTGAGAGCACGGCCAGAACAAAGACAGCCAGTCCGCCCATAATCATGTTTTTCGTCATTTTATTCCTCCTCCTCGCAACCTGGCAGCGGTTCCATTCTCAGGTCTTCGGTACGTTCCTTTTCACCGGGCAGGATCAATGCGTTGCCCACCAGTTCGTGAATACCGGCCACCTCTACCTCGGGCACCCAGTATTCGCACAAGGTGGACAGCGCGGCCCGGTCAATGGCACAAATGGTTCCCAGGGTGTTGACCCCGTATTTTTCATGCACATGCTTGAGCGCGGTGGCCCGGGGCAGGGCCCCTGCCATGCGCAGCTCCATGTTTTCTCCGGCGTTGAGTCCGGCACCGGAACCGCAGCAGAACGTGTTCTCACGGATGGTATTGGGCGGCATTTCATAGAAATTGTCGCACACGTTATTAATCACATACCGGGGTTCGTCCAGCAGGCCCATGCCTCTGGCAGGGTTGCATGAATCATGAAAGGTCATGATCCGGTTGGCGTTTCGGCCCTTGTCCAGTTCCAGTTTGCCGTGCTTGATCAAATCGGCGGTAAATTCCGTGATATGGACCATCTTGGTGGACGCAGAATTGTGGAATTTAGTGCCGGTGATGGGATTCACCGGTACTTCCAGAAAGTCGGCCGGTCCGTTCATGGTGTCCATGTACTGGTGGATCACCCGCCACATGTGACCGCATTCGCCCCCTAAGATCCATTTCACGCCCAGGCGTTTGGCTTCATAGTACATCTTGGCGTTCAATCGCTTCATGGTTTCGTGGGAGGTGAAGAACCCGAAGTTGCCCCCTTCGGACGCATAGGTGGACCAGGTTACATCCAGACCGTATTTTTCTTTGAGGTACTTGAACAGTATCAGGTATCCCTGGCAGGTATAAGTGCCGGGATCGGCAAACACATCACCGGACGGGGTGACGAACAGGATGTCCGCCCCTTTTTTCTGGTAATTCGGGGTGCAGTCCACCCCGGTGATGTCTTCGATGTCCTCCACGAAAAAATCCAGCATGTCCTTGAAGGCATGGGGCTGAATCCCCAGATGGTTCCCCGTCGTGTAGCAGTTGGATACCGGGGTGGCGATCCAGTCGATGTTCAAGCCCAGCAGATTGAACAGCTCTCTGGCCATGATGGTGATTTCGGCCGTGTCAATGCCGTAGGGACAGAACACGGAGCAGCGGCGGCATTCCGTGCATTGGAAAAAGTAGTACCACATCTCCTTGAGCACATCCAGGGTCAGCGGGCGGTTCCCGCCCAAACGCTGGCCGCCGGGAATTTTCTGCAAAATTTTTCCGGCAGTGGTGAAATCATTTCTGTAAATGGATCTGAGCAGTTCCGCTCTCAGCACGGGCATGTTCTTGGGATCACCTGTACCTAAAAAGAAATGGCATTTGTCGGCACAGGCCCCGCAGCGGACACATACATCCATGAAGATCTTGAACGTACGGAATTTTTCCAGTCTTTCCTTGATGCCGTCATGGATGATCTGCTGCCAGTTGTCCGGCAGTTTCCAGTCTTCTTCTGTCGGGTTCCAGCTTCTGGCATTGGGCAGCCCTAAGGTTTCCACACTTTCAGGCTTGGCAGCATAACAGTACATGCCCGGCCGTATCTGGACGGATTTGGTGGTATCCAGCCAGTTGCCCGAATCCGTAGCATAGTCAATTTTATCCAGTAATTCGTCTGGTGTCAGTTCGTCGGCCATTGATTACTCCTTTTTTTCCACTGGGAGGCCAGCTTCAATCATTTTGTCTCTGAAGTGATCTTCATACTGTTCATAGGTATGGATCGGCACATCATAGTTCCAGGGGTTTACATGCCGTTTGGCCCGGGTGTTGTTGGCCATGTTCCTTGTGGGACTCAAGAAAACGCCGCCTAAGTGCATGAGCTTGCTGGCCGGAAAATAGGCGAACAAAATACTGACCAAAAACAGATGGCCATAGAACAGACTGGCCACCCCGTCGGGAATGGTGGGGCTCAATGTGACCAGTCCCATGGTCATTTCCTTGATGGCGACAATGTCCACCTTGGTGAAATACCGCATGAAAATACCGGTAACGGCAATGCCTAAAATCAGGAACAAGGGAAAATAATCCGATCCCTGGGAGATATAGCGGACCTTCTGGTCAAACAGCCGTCTTGCCAGCAGAAACAACACCGCTGCCGGAAGCACCACGCCGGACAGAAACAGGCCGGGCAGACCGAGCTGAACAATACCGTCCAAGGCTTCTAAAAACTGGACGCAGGACGGCACCGGGGATGTGAAAAACCGGAAGTGTCTGAGCAATACCACCAGGAATGCGTAATGAAAGGCCAACGCCGCCACCCACAGAAAAATTTCCCAGGAATAGGTGATCCGGTTGGATGCATTGCGGTTAAAGGCTGCCTTGGTGTTACGGAATAAAGACCTGAACAAAAAGATTTCAAGCAACATCCGTATGAAAACACCAGATGCGGTGTCAGGGTTGTCGATGCGGTTCTGTTTAATCCAGGGAAGCGATTTCTGCTGCCCGCAGGTTGTGGGAATCCTGAAGGGAACCGCGGATCTTGCCCAGCCCATGACTTTGATGACAAAGCCGACCAGGAAGGCAATGACCGCCAGGTACGGGAAAACAATCCCGAAGAACCACCCAAGCCCTGCTCCCGCCCCCGCATAAGCCACTAGAAAAAGCAGAAAAACTGCTGTCAGGGGGATCAAGTACTTTTGTGTCATGTTGTAACCACCTCATAGATTGGTTGCCGGACAAACCTAAATTTTGTCAGGCAAGTTAAGATTTTTTTGAGCCAAGCAGGTCTTCCTCCTTGAGCTCTTTTACCAAGCCTGCCCTTTCAAAGGCTGCGTGAATCCGTCGTTTGCTTTCCGTGGCCTTTAAAAGGAATATATCTTCTCTGCATTTCATCAGCCGATTGAACCCGGCCAGAACGACCTGGTCCACCATCCGGTCGAATTCCCGGATATGGGCTGAATCCATGACGGTTTCTCCGATTTTTTTCAGGAAAAAAATGAAACTCACTGCCTCGGCAGCGGAAAATGCCTGGACCGCCCGGATGCGGATGACCGGATCCAGGGCTTTTTCAAGGGTGTCACTGGTATAATCGGAAGCCAGCAGGTGCAGCACATCTTCCAGGGTTTCTCTGGTGACTGCGCCCACGGGATTGTCGAACCGGTCTACATCTTTTCCCAGAATCCGTGCACTCTGGGGAGGATAGGTATTGATGGTTGCCTGGAACCATTGTTTCAGTAATTCATCATGGTTTTGCGTCAAGGATTGTTTCAGGGTCATGGGTGCCCGGTCTTTTTTTTAGTTGATCTGCCATACTGCCTGTGTTGATTGTTAGATGGATATAAACTTACTTAAATTGTATGTCAAGGGTAAAACAACCGGCTGTTTGCGCGTATCACCGCAAGACAGCGGATCATTTTTTTTTGAGATGAGGCTGTTCACGGGATTGAATTATATGCTAATGTAACGGAACTTTAAAAAAAATAATACGATCTGAGGAAAAGGAAAAATGAGGAAAAATAAAGGGTTGGCCGTGGCAGGGCTGATTGCCTGCTGCGTGTTGCTGTTTTGTGCCGGGGTCGGGGCTGAACCCGGGCGGGTTTCTGTTTCCGGGGGATATGGAAAAAGCACCGACAATATCGATATTCTCCGTATCGGGGGGCAGAAACCATTTTTTACCCGATGGTTTGAATCTTCCACAGGAAGTCTGACCGGTTATTATGAGCTGTCATACAATGTGTGGGATAAATCCGGAGACACCACCCATGGGGTGGCATTTTCACCGGTGTTTGTTTATTGTTTCAATCTGACTGATTTTCAACACATCATCCCTTATGTGGAAACAGGAATCGGGGCTGCATATATTGATGAGTATCACATTGCCGGCCGGAACCTGTCCAGCCATTTTCAGTTTGAAGACCGAATCGGCATCGGGGTGCAGATGCACCGGATGGATTTCAAGTTCGGATACATGCATTATTCCAACGCAGACCTGAAATCTCCCAATGACGGAATCGATATTTTTATTGGGACAGTGGCATGGCGGTTCTGATGTTAAAAAATCGGTATTTCAAACCGTTTGAAAGGGCATGCCTTTTAAAACAGGGTTAAAATGGATCATTATTATAAAGAACGATTCCATGTTCAACAGGATCTGATCAAAAAAATTGCACCATTGACGGAAACCGGTGAGATCATCGAGGCGGTCAGGGAACAGTTGCGTTCCCTGATTCCCAATGCCATGGAAGTCTGTGTGCTGTTGCTGGATCCCGATGCCGCGGAATATACCAGTCCGTTGCAGTGTGCACTGTATGACCGGCCGGTGAGTTGTCAGTCCTGCAAGCGGGACCGCCCGGCGGTTCAGCAGGCCATAACCCGAAAAAAAGCGGTGGTGGTGGCTGACAGTGACCCCATTGTCCGCCCGGACGGCTCCCGGATGACGGTGGGGCCGGAATATGCCATGCCCGTTTTTGTGGAAAACCGGATTCTGGCGATTGTCAGTGTGGTGATTCAGCCGTTGACCCGTTATACGCGCAGAGATTTCCATTTGATCCGGGATTTTGCCAATGTACTGGGAACCATTTTGCTGACGGCCCGACGGCAATGGGAAATCACCCGGGAAAAAATCCGTATCAGCCAGACCCTGGCCAGCCTGACGCCTTTTGTACCCGGATCGGTGCGGCGGATGGCAGATAAAAATCCGGACCTGTTGACCCGGGAAAAAGAAACCAAACAGGTCAGTGTCCTGTTCATTGATCTGGAAGGATATACCGGCCTGAGTGCCACCCGGCCGGAAGCCCAGGTCAATGCCGTCATTGAAAAAATGTTTTCCAGTTTTGTGGATCCCATTCACCGGTCCCATGGGGAGATCAATGAGACCAGCGGGGACGGATTCATGATTATTTTCAAGGACCATGAACCGAAAACCAATGCCATGAACGCAGTCAAAGCCGCCTTTGAGATCGCTTCCCGGTGCCGGTCCGTCAGCCTTTCCCTGGCTGGTGAACTTGATGTGCCGGATATGGGACCTATGACCGTCAATATGGGGATCAGTTCCGGAACGGCCCTGGTGGGAATGACCAGGTTCAAGGGGATGCTGGACACCCGTATGACGTTCACGGCATCCGGTGCCGTGACCAATATTGCGGCCCGGCTGTCAGACCACGCAACGGGCGGGGATATTCTGATCAGCCAGG
This sequence comes from Desulfotignum sp., assembly GCA_021737695.1. Classification (GTDB taxonomy): domain Bacteria; phylum Desulfobacterota; class Desulfobacteria; order Desulfobacterales; family Desulfobacteraceae; genus Desulfotignum. The sequence goes on from JAIPDL010000004.1 coordinate 116,275, forward strand.
GCACCAAAGATTTGATCCACGGCCTGTGGCCGGTCTATGACAGGGGAAAAGCAAAAATGAAAGGGATTTCCGAACCTGTTCAGGTGTATTCTTTACTCAAACCGGCATGAGGCGACCTTGGCTTAGTGAGGAGTTCAAAACAAGATCAAGGATGAATGAAGTGGCGGAGAAAGAGAGATTCGAACTCTCGATGGAAGTTTCCCCCCATACTCGCTTAGCAGGCGAGCGCCTTCAGCCACTCGGCCATTTCTCCGCAATGTGTTGTGGCGGAGGAGGTAGGATTCGAACCCACGAAGCTGTTACACTTAACGGTTTTCAAGACCGCCGCCTTCAGCCGCTCGGCCACTCCTCCGAAATTAAACACCCGCTTATATCATTTTGCGGGTATTGGGTCAACACTTAACTTGGATATTAAGTATCATCTTGTTATTGACACTGACAGTGGTTGCGCTATATTAAAAGGTTTGACACCAACAAAAATTACAGGAGAATCATGAATGAAACAAAAGATCCGTTTTGAAAAAAATGTCAAGGACGGGAAATTGACGGTACTGGAGTCCAGTGAGGTGGACCCGGGTGTGATCATGCCACTGCACGAGGAAACCTATGACCTGGCCCGGATGACGGCAGCGGCCCGGGAGGGGCTTGACCCCTTTGCTGAGATGTTGCGGCGCCGGACTTTTTTTCCCACCCGGGATCTGTGCATCAAATTGTTCGAGCAAACCGTGGATTTTTTCACGGATGAGAGTCAGGACAAAGTGATTGTGGAGTATGTGGACGCAGAGACCCTGCCTGATGAGGAAGAGTTCCAGCTTGAAGATGATGACGTGGAGCTCGACGCGCTTCTGGATGAAGACGGGGACTCCAAGGAAGATGAGATCAAAGAAATCGATGATGAGGATGATACCCCCCGGTTCACCCCGGAAGATACGTCTGAACACGAAAATTAACCGGCACATCAAGAAAAACGGATCTTATGAAACATATCATAAAAAACAAGGTGATTGCCGCTGCCCGAAAAGCGATGGATGCCGGCATGCTTGTGTCCGGACATGTGCCGGAAATGGAAATTGAAGCCCCCAAACATGATTCCCAGGGGGACCTGTCTACCAATTTTGCCATGGTTTCCGCCGCCATCCAGAAAATGGCACCCAGAAAAATTGCCGAAGCAGTGATTGCCCATATGGAACCCGAAGACTGGATCGACAAAATCGAAGTGGCGGGACCGGGATTTATCAATTTTTTTCTGCGTCCGTCTGCCTGGCATCCGGTGGTGGATCAGGTGCTGGCTGCGGATGACCGGTACGGGGCTTCTGATTTCGGCAAAAAAGAGCGGGTCCAGGTGGAATTTGTCAGTGCCAACCCCACCGGTCCCTTGCATGTGGGACATGGCCGGGGGGCCGCGGTCGGGGATGCCGTGGGCAATATCTTGCGTTTTGCCGGATTTTCAGTATCCAAGGAATATTATATCAATGACTCAGGGCGGCAGATCCGCACGCTGGGGACATCGGTCTGGTTCCGGCTGCGTGAACTGGCCGGACACCCGGTTGATTTTCCTGAAGACTGCTACAAAGGCGATTATATCAAGGATCTGGCCCGTGAAGTTTTGGACCGGGAAGGGCCGGATTTTATAAGCAGAGATGAAGACGAGGCCATTGACGTCTGTGCCCGATATGCGGCCGGCCGGATACTTGAACAGATCCGATACGACCTGGCGGATTTCGGCGTGACGTTTGATCAGTGGTTCAGTGAGCAGAGCCTGTATGATTCAGGGCGTGTTCAGCGGTCCATTGCCGTGTTGAAAAAAGAGGGCCGGGTCTATGAAAAAGACGGGGCATTGTGGTTCAGGACCCAAGATTTCGGAGATGAGAAAGACCGGGTGGTGGTGAGAAGCAATGGATTGACCACCTATTTTGCTTCGGATATCGCGTATCACCAGGAAAAATATGAGCGGGGATTTGACCGGGTGATCGATGTATGGGGGGCGGATCATCACGGATATATCAACCGCCTGGCAGCCGCTGTCATGGCTTTTGGAAAACAAAGAGACCGGTTCCAGGTGATTCTGGTGCAGCTGGTGAATCTGTTGCGGGGGGGGAAACCCGTTCAGATGTCCACCCGGGCCGGGGAGTTTGTCACGCTCAAAGACATTGTGGATGAAGTGGGAAAAGATGCGGCCCGGTTCATGTTTTTAAGCCGCAGCTATGATTCCGGCCTGGATTTTGATCTGGAAGTGGCCAAACAGAAGAGCAGTGACAACCCCGTGTATTATGTCCAGTATGTCCATGCCCGGATTTCGGGTATTCTGGCCAAAGCAAAAGCCCAGTCCCCGGAAATGGATGTGGATTTCAACCGGGGACAATATCTGTCAAAACTGGTGGCCCAGGAAGAGATCCAGTTGATCAAGACGTTGGCCGGGTTTCCCGAACAGGTGGAAAAAAGTGCGGCCGCCTGCCATCCCCATGTGATTTTTACCTACCTGATGACCCTGGCAGCGGCTTTTCATGCGTATTATAACCGGCACAAAGTAATTACTGAAGACACGGAACTGACCCTGGCCCGGGTCAGCCTGGTTTTGGCCGTGAAAAAGGTGATCCGGAACGGGCTTTTCCTTTTAGGGGTGTCTGCACCTGAAAGAATGTGAGCATGCCTTTTAAAGGCGTTTTAAAATATATCATCTATATTTTCATCGGCGGGTGGCTGTTTCTGCTCGGGGTGATGGCCGGCCGGGGGACATCTCCGGTGACATTTGAAACCCAAGGGTTTCAGGAACGCCTCCAGACCATTGTTGAACAATACAAAGATCCGGAAATGACAGGTGATCCGGATGAAAAAATTGCACTCCATTATTATGATGCCTTGAGTGATGACAACGGATTCGAGGAGATGACAATTCCGGTCCCGGCGGCAGACCCGCTTGATGACACCCCGTTGCCCAACCGGGATCTCAAGGAAATTGAGACGGGTGATACCAGGGATGCAAAACGGATGGATGACATCCCGGTCAAGACCAGCAGAAAGGCGGCCACGTTCAACAAAGCGATCGCAGAAAAAATGATGGAACCCCCTTTGCAGGATGAGAAAACCCCGGCATCGGGTGAGAAACCGGAAAAATCGAATGCTCAGGGCAGTTACACCATTCAGGTGGCGGCATTTAAATCGTTTCGGGACGCAGTGACCCAGATGACGACCCTGGAGAAAAAAGGATTCACGGCCACCCGGACAACCAAGGAAATGGACGGCATCACCTGGTATCGGATACGAATCGGAGAATTCGTTTCCCGGGATGCGGCCGTCCAATACCTGGAAAAATTGAACCAGGCCGGTATCAACGGCATGATCATTACAAAGGATTGACAATGAAAATTTCTGAACAGGAAGTGGAGAATATCGCCCATCTGGCCCGGCTCAAGATGGATGATGAACAAAGACAGGCACTTTGCGGACAGCTCAGTGATATTTTAGGCTATATGGACAAACTGGCCCATGTGGATGTCACCGGCGTTGCTCCGGCATCCGGGGCCGCATTTATGCACAATGTCCTCAGAGAAGATGTGCCGCAGACAAGCCCCGGCCCCCGGGTGACACTGGCCAATGCCCCGGAAAAAGATCAAGATTATTATCTGGTCCCCCGGGTGGTGAAATAACCGGGAAAGACCGGAATTCATTTTTCAAGGAAATAAGGATATATGGATTTACATACATTGAGCCTGGCCCGGGCCGCACAGATGCTGGATGAGAAAAAAATATCTTCCACCGAGTTGACCCGGGCGTACCTGGACCGCATTAAAACCCATGACCGCACACTGAACAGCTTTATTACCGCAGATGCAGATGCGGCCCTGGCCCAGGCAGCAGCAGCGGATGATCAGATTGCATCAAACAACCACACGCCGTTCACCGGCATTCCCGTGGCCTTAAAAGATCTTTTGTGTACCAAAGGGATGCGAACCACCTGCGGGTCGAAAATTCTGGACAACTTTGTGCCCCAGTACGATGCCACGGTGGTGGAAAAGCTGCGGCAGTCCCATTCGGTGATCATCGGTAAAACCAATATGGATGAGTTTGCCATGGGATCTTCCACAGAAAATTCCGCCTATTTTCCCACCCGGAATCCCTGGCATGTGGATTCTGTGCCCGGCGGTTCCAGCGGTGGTTCCGCGGCGGCTGTGGCGGCTCAGTTCTGCAGTGCGGCTTTGGGATCGGATACGGGCGGTTCCATCCGGCAGCCGGCATCCCATTGCGGGGTGGTGGGGCTTAAACCCACCTATGGCCGGGTGTCCAGGTACGGCCTGGTGTCCTATGCCTCTTCCCTGGATCAGATCGGACCTATCACCCGGACCGTGGAAGATGCGGCCCTGATGATGAACCTGATCGCCGGGCATGACCCGAAAGATTCCACATCCGCGCCAAAGCCGGTGCCGGATTTCACCAGTGGCCTGACCGCTTTTGATAAAACCGGGCTCAAAGGCATGACCGTGGGCATTCCAAAGGAATATCTGGACATGCCGGGAATTGATCCGGATGTGCGGGCCGTGTTTGACAACGTCAGAACACTCATGGAATCCCTGGGCGCCGAGATCCGGTCCGTATCCCTGCCCCATACCGATTATGTGGTGGCAGCCTACTATATCATTGCCCCATGCGAGGCCAGCTCCAACCTGGCCCGGTTTGACGGGGTGAAGTACGGTTTCAGAGCACAAGATACGGCCGATCTTATGGATATGTACAAGCAGACCAAATCCACAGGGTTCGGCCCGGAAGTGCAGCGCCGGATCATCATCGGTACTTATGCCTTGTCAGCCGGATATTATGATGCCTATTACGGCAAAGCCTCCCAGGTGCGGGCCCTGATCATGGCGGATTTTGCAAAGGCGTTTGAGACCTGTGATATTCTTTTGTCTCCCGTGGCCCCGACCCCGGCATTCCGCATCAAAGAAAAGATCGATGATCCGTTGACCATGTATCTGACCGATATTTTTACCTTGTCCGCCAACATGGCCGCAGTGCCCGGCATTTCCGTGCCCGCCGGTTTTTCAGCCGCAGGGTTGCCCATCGGCATTCAGATGATGGCCAACCGGTTTGATGAACTGTCTTTGATCCGGGCCGGATATGGTGTGGAAAAATCAATGAACCTGGCACCCCGGTTCCCGGATATATAAGCGGACATGTCAATTGAAAGGAAATCATCATGAGTACTGTCCAGCCCCAGGGGGAGGCATTGAAAAAAGCCATTGAATGGGTGAGTGAACAGCGCAGAAAATCCCCGGATATTTCTGTGACCCGACTGGCCAATGACGCGTCCCTGCAGTTTGATTTAAGCCCGAAAGATTCGGAGTTTCTGCTCCGGTTTGTGAAACAGGAGACCTGAATGATCCGGATTCTGCCGGATATTCTGTCCAATCAGATTGCCGCCGGCGAGGTGGTGCAGCGCCCGGCATCCGTGGTCAAGGAACTGGTGGAAAACAGCATCGATGCCCGTGCCACCCGCATCACCGTGGAGATGGACAAAGGCGGCAAATCATTGATCCGGGTGTCGGATGACGGCACGGGATTGTCCAGAGACCAGGCATTGCTGGCCATTGAGCGGTATGCCACCAGCAAGATCCACACAAAAGAGGATCTGTTTGCCATTGCCAGTTTCGGATTTCGCGGTGAAGCTTTGCCGTCCATGGCTTCGGTGTCTAAGTTCTGCCTGGTGACAAGACCCCAGGATGCGGATACGGCCACAAAGGTGGAAATGGCCGGGGGCAAGTTGTTGCAGGTGTCGGACACGGGGGCTCCGGCCGGTACCCTGGTGGAGGTCAGGCACCTGTTTTTCAATACCCCGGCCCGGCGCAAATTTTTAAAAACCGACACCACTGAAGGTGCCCATATTGCCGATACCCTGTCCGGCCTGGCTTTGGGCAATCCATCCGTTGGATTCCGGCTGTTTTCCAAAAACCGGCTGGTCAAACATTTTCCCCCGGACCAGGACCTGGTGCACCGGGCCATGCTGGTGCTGGGTCAGGATGCCGCGGATCACCTGTACGAGATGGACTATTCGGCCGGGGATGTCCGGGTGACCGGGGTATGTGCCAACCCGACCGTGACAAGGGCGACAGCCGGACGTATCTATCTGTTTGTCAATCAGCGCCTGGTCCATGACAAAGGCGTGGTGGCGGCCCTGTTCCGGGGATATGCCGGCCGGATCATGAAAGGGCGGTATCCCGTGGCCGTGGTGTGCTGTGATCTGCCTTGGGACCAGGTGGATGTGAATGTGCACCCATCCAAACGGGAAATCAAGTTCCTGGATCCCCGGCCCGTGTATCAGGCCGTGACCGCTGCCGTGAACACGGCATTGCTGGCGGCCCAGCAGCAGGTATCCACATATACCGGATCCAGATCAGGCCCTGATCCCCGGCCGGCTGACCTCATAAACGCTCCCCGGTTTGCGCAGACACCCATTTCCTGGGCACCCGATCCAGTGCCTGCCGATCCCTTGATTGTCCGAGAATCCAAAGGGTTCCGGAATGACAATCGCTTTGATCCACTGCCGGAATCAGACGGCCTTCACCATGAGGTCCGGCAGACCTTTGACCGGTTCGCAACTCCTGAAAACAAATCAGATCCCCCCCTGACGGCCAAAACCCCGGATCGATCCCCTGTCCCCCGGGTGGTGGGACAGGTCATGGGAACCTATATTGTGGCGGAACAGGAAAACGCTTTGATGCTGGTGGATCAGCATGCCGCCCATGAACGGGTGGTGTATGAGGCGTTGAAGCACCGGCAGGATCATCTGCCGGCAGACAGGCAATACCTGCTGGTGCCTGAAACCCTGGAACTGAGCGCCAAAGAAGCGGATCTGCTGTCCGGGATTCTGCCGGACCTGGCGGCACTGGGGCTGGTCATCGAACCCTTCGGGGGCACCACCTTCGTGATCAAGGCCGTGCCCGGACTGGTGGATCAGACATCTGTCCAAACCCTGGTGACAGGGATGGTGGATACGTTGATGGAGACCGGTGACACCGCAGTCAGGGAGCAATGGCGGGAAACCTGCCTGATGTCCATGGCCTGTCATCATGCCATCCGGGCCAACCGGATCCTGTCCCTGGCGGAAATGCAAGCATTGATCAAAGATCTGCTGGCCTGTGACAATGCATTTCACTGCCCCCACGGCCGGCCCACCATTGTCACCTTTGATAAAGTGCAGATGGAAAAGCTGTTCAAAAGGGTTGTTTGAAACATACACTTGATATATATTGGCCCTGCGCCATTCAAACCAAAATACAAGGAGTCGTGCTTTGAGATCCAGATTATTTGCCGCATTCACCGGATGCCTGGTCGGTTTTTTTATGTTGGCCGCCATTGTTCCGGCAGTGTCTGCGGCCCCTAAAACCGTGGCTGTGCTTCCCTTTACCATGAATTCCCCCCAGGACCTGACCTTTTTACGGAACGGACTGTTTTCCATGCTGTCCTCCCGTCTGTCGGATCCGGGCAAGGTAGACGTACTGGACCGGGCCACTGTGGATGATGCGTTGACCGGCCGTCCGGGAGATCTGACCCAGGATGCGGCCAGAAACATCGGTGAACGCCTGGGCGCGGACTATGTTTTGTTCGGCAGTCTGACCCATTTCGGGGAAAGCGTGAGCCTGGATGCCGCCATGGTGGATATCACGGGTGACAAACCGGCCCTGACTTTTTTTGAGCAGAGCAACAACATGGGGGATGTGATTCCCTTGGTCAACACCTTTGCCGGAGATATCAACCAGAAAGTGTTCAACCGGTCCATTGCCAATGAACTGTACGCCCAGCCCGTCCAGGAAGGACCCCGGGCACCGGGTGGGTTCCAGTCAACCGGGGGGCAGGGGGGTTTTGTCAATTTGCAGCAAACCGGTGGCGGCGGCGGATTTGCCACCCATCTGACGCTGGATATGGTGATCAATGCCATGGCATTGGGGGATCTGACCGATGACGACACGCTTCAGGTGGTGGCGGCCACGGATAATACCCTGATGATCCATCAGATGTCCGACAATCACCTGGTATTGGAAAAGCAGCTGGAATTCAGCAGCAATCACCGTATTGTGGCCCTGGATATTGCAGACATCAACGGCAATGGATATCCTGAAATTTTTGTCACCAGTTTTACCATCCATCTGGACGGACTCCAGTCCTTTGTGGTGGAGTACAATGGGTCTGACTATGTGACGATCACAGACAATCAGCACTATTATTACCGGGTGATTGACGCACCGGACGGGTCCCAAACCCTGATGGGCCAGCGAAGCAGTAAAGACCCGTTTGATGGGCCTGTTTACATCATGCAGGCGGACGGCAGCAGCTATACCCGGCAAAAAGAGGTCCGGCTGCCCCGGAATACCTCCGTGCTTGCACTGGCCAAAGGACCGGTGACAAACCAATCATCGGATGAATATGTGATGATCAACCGGTTCGGCCGTATGGTGGTGGCCAATGACGGGGGCAGTTCTGAATGGGAAAGCGCGGAAAAATACGGGGGCACAGCCCATGTCTGGCTGATGCCCAAAAATGATCCGGACGGCTCCTATCGGGAGCGGGTCTATATTCATCCCCGGATTCAATTCCTTGACATGACCGGCGAAGACAAACCGGAAATCGTGGCCGTTCAAAACAATGAGTTCGGCGGAGGTGCCCTGGGCCGGTATAAACGGTTTGAAAACGGCAGCATCCAGGTGTTGTCCTGGAACGGCATTGCGCTGGCTCCGATGTTTGAAACCCGGGAACTTCAGGGATGGATCAGTGATTTTGCCGTGGCAGATATTGATGCAGACGGAAAAGATGAACTGATCGTGTCCGTGGTGACCCAGACCAAGCTGGCCATTTTAGGCAAAGACAAATCATCCAGCATTATTTCCTATGAATTGGATTGATAAATTAAAAAAACATTGACAAGGCGGGTTGAATTGAATTAAAGAACATATCTGTATGGTATCTGGCCTTTAAAAGGAGGGCCGGATACCTGTATTTCAGGTGGTTTAAATTAAAAAAAGACCTTAAGGAGAAAAAGATGAAAAAATTAATGGTATTGGTTGCAGCCCTGGCGTTGGTGGCTGGTTCTGCAATGACCGCCGCAGCAGCGGACTGGAATTTTTACGGGTCTGCCCGTATTGCTACTTTTTTTGTGGATCAGGAAAACAATGTGGCGTCAAATAATCCTGCTTATGTAGACACCAGTAGTTACAATCAGGGCCTTCAGGGCAACTCTCGTATCGGTGCGTCCGTCAAGGTATCTGATGAACTGACTGGTGGGTTTGAATACGGCACCGGTGTTAATGTTCGTAAACTGTATGGTGAATGGAACTTTGGTGCCGGCTCTCTGCTGGTGGGT
>JAIPDL010000152.1 GCA_021737695.1 Desulfotignum sp.
TTTTTTGCCGGGTTCATGCACCAGCCGGAAGTATTCTTCGCAGGCTTCCAGGTTGTAGGTGAAATTGGTGTGGGTGAGTTCCGCACCCTTGGGGACGCCTGTGGTGCCCCCGGTGTACAGCATGATGGCCGTGTCTTCTTCGGGAGATACCGTGATATCCGGCGGGTGCGGCGATGATGCCGCCACAATGTCGTCAAACATGTGATGGCCGGGGTCGATTTTGTCCGCCTTGGGGATTTTACCCAGCAGGCCGCCGATAAACGCCTTGAGCCGGGGCAGGTAGGATTTGACGTTGCACACGATCACTGTTTGAACCTGCGTGTCTTTAATGGCTTCCTGGGTGTTGGCGTAAAATTCGGGATGGTCCATGCAGAACACCATTTTGGATCCTGAATCGTTCAGCTGGTAATGGAGTTCTTTGGGCGTATAGATGGGGTTGCAGTTGACGGCCACGGCCCCGGCTTTCAAAATTCCGAAAAGCACTTCCGGAAAATGAGGAATGTTGGGAAGAAAAATCGCAATCTTGTCTCCTTGTTTTATGCCGTTGGCGGCAAGGAAATTGGCGATTCTGTCGGCCGTATCCTTGACCTGGGCATAGGTTCTGGATGCGCCGTTGAAAATCGTATACACGTTGTCGGGATACTTTTGTGCTGTCCGGTCCAGGACCTGGGTCAGCGGATAATGGTAATTGGTCACATCATGGGCCACGCCTTCCGGCCAGTAAGGGGTCTGCCATTGCTCCATCATGGGTCTCCTTTGTTCGGGTACACGGGTTTGCGAAATCCTGCTGCCATAATTTATTTTGAAACGAAAAATTTTTGCCATTATAGTCATAATCTTTTCAAATTTGAAATCTTTTTCGTATAGCAAAAAGAAAAACATGGATTGGGGTGGATAACGTGATTTCGGGTTGATAAACCGGAACCGCAATGGTAATGAAATACCCATGTCAATAAAACAATAAAGGAGTATGCAAAATTTAAATGATCAAATGGATGAAAATGTTGGTTATCCTCTGTGTATGGGGGTGGGTATCCGGGGTCGGGGCCCAGGAAATGTATGTGAGCGGGATTACCAAAATCACCATGCGCACCGGGCCGGGGGTCGAACATAAAATTTTGGCCATGCTGGAATCCGGTTCCCGTCTGGAAATTCTGGAGTATCAATCGGACTGGTCTCTGGTTCAGGCAGAGAATCAAAAACAGGGATGGGTGTTGACCCGTTTTCTGACAGAAGACAAGCCGTTGACGTTTCAGGTTGAAAAACTGAAAAAAGAAAATAAAGATCTGGCAACCGCACTTGAAAAACTTGACACACAGAATCAGATCCTGGCTGAAAAAAATGACACGCTGGCGGATATCGAAAAAAAATACCGGGAATTGAAGCAGGCATCTGCTGATTTTATGGAACTGAATGAAAAATACCAGGCCCTGGTTCAATTGTCAAAAGAGCAGAAACAGCAGATTTCAATGCTGGAGGAAAATTTAAACAACGAAACCATGCTGTGGTTTCTGAGCGGGGCCGGGGTGTTTATTGTGGGATTGATCCTCGGGCTGAGTACCCGGAAAAAAAAGAGACATTCATTATTATGATCCGAAAAACCGATTTTCTGGTGATCGGCAGTGGCATCGCCGGATTGAGTTATGCATTAAAGGCCGCTGAACACGGGCGTGTCACCATTATTACCAAGAAAAATATTCAGCAGAGCAACACGGCCCTGGCCCAGGGCGGGGTGGCAGCCGTGTTCGGAAAGCAGGATTCTTTTGATCTGCACGTGGCGGATACACTCAAAGCCGGGGATGGCCTGTGTGACCGGGACGTGGTGAAAATGGTGGTGGAAAACGGGCCGGACCGGATCCGGGAACTGGTGGATCTGGGTGCCCGCTTCAGCATGGCGGGTACTGGCAAATTTAATTTTTCCATGGGCCGGGAAGGCGGACATTCCGTCAAACGCATCATCCATGCCCATGACCTGACCGGCAGGGAAATCGAAGATGCGTTGGTGGCAAGGGCCAGAGAACATGACAATATCACCATTCTGGAAGATCATGTGGCCGTCAATCTGATCACGTTTTCTTCGACCGTTCGAAGCGGTGTGCTGGTGACCCACTATGAAAACAGCTGCTGCGGGGCCTATGTGCTGGACAATGCCACCGGCCGGGTGGAAACCTTTCATGCGGCAGTGACGCTTCTGGCCACGGGAGGGGCGTGCAAGATTTATCTGTATACCTCCAATCCGGATATCGCCACGGGAGACGGGATTGCCATGGCATACCGGGCCGGGGCGTCCGTGGCCAACCTGGAGTTTGTCCAGTTCCATCCCACCTGCCTGTATCATCCGGAAGCCAAGAATTTTCTGATTTCCGAAGCCGTGCGGGGTGAAGGCGCCGTGTTGATCGATGCCAAAGGCAGGCGGTTCATGAAAGACTATACCCCGGAAAAAGAACTGGCCTGCCGGGACGTGGTGGCCAGGGCCATTGACAGTGAACTCAAAAAAACCGGGGCGGAATCCGTATTTCTGGATATTTCCCACAAAGATCCCGATTTTGTCCGTGAGCGGTTTCCCCATATTCACGCCCGGTGCCTGGAATACGGCATTGATATCACCACGGCGCCCATCCCCGTGGTGCCGGCGGCCCATTATATGTGCGGCGGGGTGGCTACGGATCTGAACGGAAAGACCGATGTCCAGGGGCTGTATGCCGTGGGAGAAACCGCGTGCACCGGGCTTCACGGCGCCAACCGCCTGGCATCCAACTCGCTGCTGGAAGCCCTGGTTTATGCCCACAATGCATATCTGGATTCCGCTAAAAATCTGTCGGTCATCAGAAAACAAAATATGGATGTCACCCTGGCACCCTGGGATGAAACCAACACCACAGACAGTGATGAGGCCATTGTGGTGTCCCATAACTGGGATGAGATCCGGCGGCTCATGTGGAATTATGTGGGAATTGTCCGGTCGGACAAACGGTTGCAGCGGGCGGCCCGGCGTGTCAAAACCATTCACGATGAAATTGACGAATATTACTGGGATTTTAAACTGACATCCGATCTGGTGGCGTTGAGAAACCTTGCCACCGTGGCAAAACTGGTGATTCAATCCGCACTCGCAAGAAAAGAAAGCCGCGGACTTCATTACAATATCGGATATCCCGAAAAAGACGACACCCGGTGTTTAGTTCCCACGATTCTGAAAAAACGGTTCTGAAATCCCATCAGGGGTCCAGCGGTTTTTTCCGGCGCAACGATTCAATGAGCCGGCGGATTTTTCCGAAATAGGGGATGAGTACCAAAATGAGGATGATGACAAAAAAAGACTGAATCATCTGAAACCGCTCATCTAAGAATTCAAAAAATTCAAACCACAGAACAAGGGCCGTCAGGGTCCCCAGAAATGTGGCGGAAAAATTTCGGATCAAGCCCAGCCCGATCATACTGCCGATGATGGCGCCCACCACGGGTCCGGTGACAGGCAGGGGAATCATGACAAACAAAAAAATGCCGAACCATCCGAACCGTTCAATTTTGTGCTTTTTTTTCAGGGCCGTTTCCGCCACCCGTTCCATGGCCCGGATCACCCATTCCACCCGCAAATAGTTGGTCGTTGTCAACGTAAAAACGGCATAGGTGAAAAGCACCACCATCACTTCCAGATAAAAGTTGTAGAAAATAGTGGGAAACGCCGTGAGCCCCTGCAGGATGCACAAGCCGATGCCAACGGATCGGCCGCCGAACGTATTGGCAAAAAAAGTGAGAATCAGGGTTTTTGCCATTGCCGTGTCTGTAACAAGATAAAAACCGATGGTACCCACAAGCACCATGGCCATACAGATACTGGTGATCAGCAGTTTCCCCTGGGTGGTCTTGAAAATTTGGTTTTTCATGCTGGTTTTTTTAAGTGCAGGGCTGGATTATTGACGGGTACCAACAAACAAGGTGACAATGCCAAAGGACATGGGTTTAAACCGCACGCGGCTGAATCCGGTTTCCGACATCATCCCGGCAAAGGCAGCCGGCCCGGGAAATTTCAGAACGGATTCAGGCAGATAATAATAGGCGTTGTTGTCTTTTGAAAAAAAAGCCCCGATCAGCGGCAGCACTTTTTTGAAATAACTTAAGTAAATGGGTTTTAAAAAAGGGTTCCGGGGGGTGGTCAGTTCCAGAACCGCCAGTTTTCCCTTGGGTTTGAGCACCTTGTAAAATTCAGTCAATGCCCGGGGCCGGTTCATGATATTCCGGATGCCGAAAGCAATGAACACGGCATCAAAGGTTTCCGGCGGGAACGGCAGGGCCAGCGCGTCCCCGTTCACCAGGCAGATGCTTTGGTTGGATTGGGAATCGCATTTTTTTTTGCCGGCATCCAGCATGGCATAGGAAAAATCCAGGCCCGTGATCCGGGTGCGACCTGTAAGGTGGCGGCTCAAGGCCAGGGCCACATCACAGGTGCCGCAGGCCACATCCAGAATCCGGCTTTCCGGACCCGGGGACGCGGCCCGCACCATCTGGTTCCGCCACATGACATCCTGGCGGAGACTGAGCAGGCGGTTCAGGAAATCATATCTATGGGCGATTTTGTCAAACATGCCCTTGACAAAATCAAGTTCTTTGTTCATCGTTGACAACCTGAAATTCAGGATTAGTTTATATTATTTATCACAGACAGCTGGGAAACGTACCATAACAGGGCAAAGATTACAAACAAAACCATGCGGAAATGAATTGGAACAATTGGGTAAGTTATGACAGAAAAACGCGACTACTATGAAATCCTGGGTGTGACCCGGGATGCGGATAAAGTGACTTTGAAGAAAGCATACCGGAAACTGGCCATTAAATTCCATCCGGACAAAAATCCCAACAACCGGGAAGCGGAAGACAAATTCAAGGAAGCGTCCGAAGCCTATGAAGTTTTGAGCAATGAAAACAAACGCCACATTTATGACCAGTTCGGGCACCAGGGACTGGAAGGGGCCGGCCATTCCGGACCCGGTGGATTTGAGGATATTTTTTCCAGCTTCGGTGACATATTTGAAGATTTTTTCGGATTCGGCGGTGGCCGGGGGGGCCGGGGAAACCGGGTGCAGCGGGGATCTGACCTGCGCTATAACATGACCATTGATTTCATGGAAGCAGCATTCGGTACTGAAAAAACCGTGTCCATACCCAAACTGACCCAGTGTGACGAATGTGACGGCACGGGAAGCCGACCTGGGACTGACGTGGAAACCTGTGCCCATTGCCACGGTACTGGCCAGTTTATTCAGAGCCAGGGATTTTTCAAGGTCAAGACCACCTGTCCTTATTGCAAGGGCCGGGGCAGTATCATTTCCGATCCCTGTCCAAAATGTGTGGGGGCCGGGCGTGTGGAAACCGTGCGCAAGGTGCAGGTCAAAATTCCGGCCGGCGTGGATGCGGGGTCCAAACTGCGCCTGACGGGTGAGGGAGAATCGTCTCCCAGCCCGGGCGGTCCCTCCGGAGACCTGTATGTGGTCATCAATGTGAAACCCCACAAGTTTTTCCAGCGGGACGGCAACGACATTGTCTGTGCCATTGACATCTCCTTTGCCCAGGCAGCGCTTGGGGCCGATATCACCGTGCCCACCCTGGTGGGGGATGAAACACTCACCATTCCCAAAGGCACCCAGTTTGGAGACAGCTTCCGGCTTTCCGGACAGGGGATCGCTTCATTGCGCACGGGCCGGCGGGGAGACCAGGTTGTCAAGGTGCTCATCAAGACGCCCACCAAACTCACTGCCAAGCAAAAAGAATTATTAAAGCAGTTTGACAAGCTGGATGGCAACAAAATTTCCAATAAATTGAAAAATCTGTTTAAAAATTTATAGCAACAGGCAGGTCCCATGTTTGAACTGAAAGTTAAAACCCGGTTTGCCGGTGCCCATCGATTGACCATGGTGGGCCAGAAATGTGAAAACCTTCACGGCCATAACTGGCAGGTGGAAGTGTGTGTCAAAGGACCAAAACTGAACGATGCCGGGGTGCTGGCGGATTTCGGCGACATCAAAAAAGCGGTGCGTCAGGTGGTGGACGGAGACCTGGATCACAAATATCTCAATGAACTGTCTGTGTTTGAGGGCATGCAGCCTACTTCGGAGCGGATTGCCGTTTACATTGCCAAAGAGGTCCAGGCCCTGCTGGACGAGAATCTGACGGAAAAATTGCAGGTGTCCCGGGTCATGGCATGGGAGTCAGAGGATGCCTGCGCCATCTACTATCCGGACTGATCTTGTTTCGTCTGCCGGGCAATAATGTGTTTGGCCGGAATCAGGCCCGTGGCGGCGGCAGACACGATATTGCCGGCCACACCGGGCCCGTCGCCGGCCACATACAGCCCGTTGATCTTTGTTTCCAAATGGTTGCTGGTTTCCACCTGGGTGGCAAAGAATTTGATTTCCGGGGCGTACAGCAGGGTTTCATCGTTGGAAACCCCCGGCACCACCTGGTTGAGGATTTCCAGGCCTTCGATGATGTTTGACAGTATCCGCTCCGGCAGGGCCATGGCAATATCGCCGCATACCACATGGGTCATGGTGGGTTCGATATAGCCTTTGCGGATGCGGTGCCAGGTGGAGCGGCGCCCCCGTTTCAGGTCCCCGAATCGTTGTAAAATGGGTTTGCCCCCGCCGATGATGGTGGCCAGCCGGCCGATGGACTCGCCATAGG
>JAIPDL010000153.1 GCA_021737695.1 Desulfotignum sp.
CCGGTGGCGCCAGTCCCTGGACCAGTGGATCGGGTCTGCGGAACCGGCGGATATCCGGATTCTGACCATTCTTCTGGATTTCAGACCGGTTTACGGGGATTTTCCCATGGCACATACCCTCTGGGACCGGGTGTTTGACCTGTTTCAGAAAAACCCGGCCGTCAACCATTATCTGACCCGGGATGATCTGCTTTTCAGCGCCCCCAAAACCATTTTCGGCCGGATCCGGACCCACCGGATTCCGGGCTGCAGGGCCTGTTTCAATATCAAGACCGTCGGTCTGGCCCATCTGATCAACGGTATCCGCATTCTGGCGTTGAATCACGGCATCATTTCCCCGTCCACGCTGGCCAGGCTGTCCGGGCTTAAAGATCAAAAAATCATCAATGCCGGGGAGCATGAACAATACCTGGATGCGTTTTATCACTTAAACCGGCTCAAGATCGAAAGTCACCTGAACCGGGACCGGCACCCGGACCTGCCCGTGAACTGCATGGACCTGACCACCCTGTCTAAAACAAAACGAAAACAGTTAAAAACCGTTCTGAACTCGGTGATCCATCTCCAGAAACAGATCCAGAAAAATTACAGCATGAAATGGATGAATTTTTTCAATTGACCTGGTTTTAACCACACCCGGGAGGGGCCCTATGACACCGGACTTTCATGAATTTTTCACCCTGTTTGCAAAAATCAGCAAAAAAATCCATGCCAACACCGATACCCAGGACATTCTGGCCTGTATCGTGGAAAACATCACCCGGATTCTTTCTGCCAAAGGCTGTATTTTCTGGATTCTGAACACGAAAAAACAGTGCATTGAAACAAAGATCTTTCACGGATTTGACTACCGGAGTCTGATGCGCACCGATTATCCCACCTTGATGACTTTGTTTGAAAACCACAAAAAAGAGTGTGTGGTGATTCCCAATGCCAGAGAAGATGACCGGATTCCAGATCTGGAGCGCCTGGGAAAACGGAAAATCAATTCCATGACCGGCCTTTTTTTCAATATTTCAGGCCCGTATACCGGTCTTCTGGCGGTTTATTTCATGGGGAACCACACCCTGGAACCCCATGAACTGGAACTGGTCACGGCTTTAGGGGAACAAGGGGCCATCGCTCTGGAAAAAGCCATGGGCCATGACAGAAAAATTATGGAGATCTACCAAAAAATCGTGGAAGGATTTGCCCTGGCCATCGAGGCCCGGGACCGGGTCACCCATGGCCATTCCCGGCGGGTGGCCTCGCTGTCCCGGCTCACGGCCCGGCAGATGGGCCTGGATGATGTCATGGTCAAAAACATTTTCCATGCCGGGATTCTCCATGATATCGGAAAACTCGGTACCCGGGACACGGTACTGGACCGTCTGGGACATCTCACCCCAAAGGAGATGGACCAGATCCGGCAGCATCCGGCTCTGGGGGCGGACATTCTGGTGCCACTGACCTTTTTTGAAGATATCGCCCCCATGATCCGGCATCACCATGAACGGTTTGACGGCACCGGATACCCGGACGGCATCAAAGGGGAGCGCATCCCCCTGGGCGCCCGGATTCTGGCCGTGTGCGACGTGTTTGAAACCATGACCGCCGGGCGGCCCGGCATGCCGTCCAAAGACCTGTCTTCCGCCATTTGTGAACTGAAACACGGGGTGGGCACCCTGTTTGATCCGGATGTGGTGCAGGCGTTTTTCGCCATGATTCAGGAACATCCCCAGGCCATGGAAATCCATGAATCCATAGACGATGTCCTGGATATGCTCCGGCAGAACATGGCGGATCTTGCCTTGCAGAACCGTCTGGAAAAAAAAACCGCCCGCCTGTTTCCTACCGGATTTTAAACCTTTGCCGGGTCTGGCTCAGGCCCGGGCATAAACCCATTTTAGCGGGGAACCATGAACCTGTCATGCCTGTTTAAGAACCTGCCCATCCGTTATAAGATCCTGTGTGTCTTTTCCGTCACGTTTGTCGCAATCATGGGTCTTTCCAGTCTTACCATCTATTCCATTGTAAAACAAAATGTTGAGAAAAATATCGAAACCATGCTGGAAAACGCCACAGCCGCCATGGTCAACAATGTCAGGACTGCCGCATCCGTGTCCATCCGAAACTATCTGCGGGCCACCGCAGAAAAAAACCTGGAGATCGTGACGCACCTGTACCAGCGTCAGGCCGATGGCAGTCTGACCCTTGACCAGGCCCAAAACCAGGCGGCAGACATCATGCTGGCCCAGAAAATCGGCACCCATGGCTATATCTGTATTCTGGACGGGACCGGCCGGGTGGTGAGACATCCCAAAAAACTGCTGGAAGGCCTGGATATTTCCGACCATGACTTTGTTCAGGAAATGGTGGCCCAGAAAAAAGGATACATCGAGTATGACTGGCAGAATCCGGATGATGACTCTCCACAGCCCAAGGCATTGTATCTTGAATATTTTGCCCCCTGGGACTGGATGATCACGGTCTCTGCCTACCGAAAAAAATTTTCAGAGCTCATGGAGATCAGTGATTTTGAAAAATCCATCCAGGGTCAGCGGTTTGGGAAAACCGGATATGCCTGTGTTCTGGATGCGGAAAAAAATTTTATCATTCCTCCGGCAGACAACCATGTAAATATCTTTTCAATCCCGGAACATGCGGACCGGTTCTTCAAAACCATCTCTGAACAAAAAAACGGGGTTCATACGGTGTCATGGCCGGAAAAACCCGGGAATTTTTCCGGAAAAAACCGAATATTTTTCAATCACATTCCTGAATATCAATGGACGGTGGCATCCACCATCCACATGGACGATTTTTTCTCTCCCCTCACGACCATCAAAAATTTTATCATGATTGTGGGGCTGACGTCCCTGTTGGTGTTTATCCCCATCACATTTTTCCTGGGTGCCACCATCACGGAACCGCTGCGAAACCTCATGGACCGGCTTAATGAAGACATCGATACCGGAAAAGGGTTTTCAAACCGCATGGTCATTCCGCATTCGCTGGATGAGGTGGGCCAGATCTCTTTTTACTACAACTCATTCATGGAAAAACTGGAAACCTACAGCCGGGACCTCAAGGCCCAGATTGCTGAACGCAGGCAGGTCCAGGAAGCGTTACAGGAAAGTGAAGAACGATACCGGTCCGTGATGGAGGCAGCCCCGGATCCCATCATCGTTTATGACATGGAAGGCCATGTCACCTATTTCAATCCGGCGTTCACCCGGGTATTCGGTTACACCCTGGAAGAGAGCCTGGGGAAGAAAATGGACCATTTTGTACCGGAAGAGCAATGGAAACAGGCCATGGAAGGGATACAGGCCATCCTGGAAGGCCTGGTGCTCCCCCGCACGGAAACCACCCGGAAAGCCAGAGACGGCCGTCTGATCGAAGTGACCCTCCGGGGATCCGTGTACCGGGACAAAAACGGACACCCGTTGGGCACGGTCATCACCCACCGGGACGTCTCCCAGGTGAAGCAGCTGGAAAAAGCGATCATGGAGATCGGAGAAAAAGAGCGCCAGAAAATCGGCAATGATCTTCACGACGACCTGTGTCCCCACCTCATCGGCGTGGAAGGGCTGAGCAAAGTGTTGAAATCCCGGGTGGAAAAAACCGCACCAGATGCAGCCCGTTCTGTGGAAAACATCACCGGCCTGATTCAGGAGGCCATAAAAAAAACCCGTCTGCTGGCCCGGGGCTTGTGTCCGGTCTATTTCAAACACGGACTGCTCTCATCATTGCAGGAGCTGGCAACCAACACCAAAACCGTTCACCAGGTGACCTGCGCACTGATGTACCATGAAAAAATTCCGGCCGGAAACGACATGGTGAACAGCAATATCTATCATATCGCCCAGGAAGCGGTCCAGAACGCCATCCGCCACGGGGGGGCCGACCATATCGTCATCGAGATGGCGTACCGGAATATGTCATTCTCTTTAGCCGTCACGGACAACGGCACGGGGTTTGCCCCTTCCGGTGAATCCCCCGGCATGGGCCTTCGCATCATGAACTACCGGACCAAACTCATGGGAGGCTCCCTGGACATAGAATCCAGTGACACAGGCACCTGCGTCACCCTCAAACTGCCGGTCAGTGCCCTGCACTTTCCGGAAAATCGCACAAGATTGCACAAACCCCAAAAACATGGTATGGGCATGCAGCAATGATGATAAAAAAGAAAATACTGCTGGTGGAAGACCATCCCATCTTCCGGCTCGGTTTGGCTGAACTGATCAATCAGGAAGAAGATTTGACGGCATCCGGTGAATCCAAGGATGTGGATTCCGCTATCAAGGAGATCGAATCCGTTACCCCGGATCTGATCATTGCAGACATTTCGTTGAAACATTCCGACGGCATCGATCTGGTGCGGCACGTGAAAAAACACCACCCCCACATTCCCGTGCTGGTGCTGTCCATGCATGACGAATACCTGTATGCCCAGCGGGCCCTGCATGCCGGGGCAAAGGGCTACATCATGAAACAGGAGGCCATGGAGTCGGTGGTGGAGGCCATTCACCATGTGCTTGCGGGCAGGGTTTATCTGAATGATTCTGTGAAAGAGCATATCCTGTCTAATATCACAGGCAGCAGTGATATTCGAAAAAAATCGCCCGTTGACCGGCTCACGGACCGGGAAATACAGGTATTCAAGCTCATCGGCAAAGGATATTCTTCCAGGGAAATTGCCGGGCGGCTTTTTTTAAGCATTAAAACCATCGGCACCTACCGGGAAAGAATCAAAACCAAACTCAATCTGAAACATGCCAATGAACTGGTTCGGTGTGCCGTGCATTTTGAAAAAACCGGCCAGATCACCACAGTACCGCAATAATCGGCCCTTCAAAGTCTTTGTCATCTCCCGATCCGACAACCTGTTAGGTTTTTTTCCTACAAATCCGAATGCATCCACCTACAGTGAAAATCAGTGTTTCACCGATTGTGGGATTAATTTTCCTTTACTATATGACATACAGGCGAATATCTCACCTGACAACCTCTATTTCAAAGGAAGGGAACGCTTATGACCGTACAACCCAACATGACTGACTATGAAAAAGAGTACAAAGAGTTCAAATGGCAGGTTCCGGAGTATTACAATTTTGCTTCAGACGTGTTTGACAAATGGGCCGAAGACAGGGAAAAACTGGCCATGCTCTGGGTGGATGACCACGGCACTGAGATCAAAAAAACATTTTACGAGCTCAGCAAAGCTTCCAAACAACTGGCCAACGTATTCAAATCCCGGGGCATCGGCCAGGGGGATGTGGTCATTGTGGTGCTTCCCAGAAACATTGAATGGTGGATCGCTTTTACCGCATGTATCCGGTGCGGGGCCATGATCGCGCCGGGCACCACCCAGTTGACGGCCAAGGACCTGGAATACCGGGCCAACAAATCCGAAGCGGCTTGCATCATCACCACCCCGGACATTGCCGGCGCTTTTGACGAAGTCACAGACAAGTGTCCCACCGTGAAAACAAAAATTGTCATCACTGAGCCCAAAGCGGGGTGGGTTTTCTGGGATGAGGCCATGGAAAAAGCTTCCGATGAATTTCAAACCGCAAAGACCAAAGCAGATGACAACTGTCTGGTCTATTTCACCTCCGGCACCACGGGATTCCCCAAAATGGCGCTGCATGCCCATTCTTATGGATATGGACATATGGTCACCGGCAAATACTGGCTGGATCTCAAACCCGAAGACATGCACTGGAATGTGTCGGACACGGGATGGGCCAAAGCAGCCTGGTCCAGCTATTTCGGTCCCTGGAACCAGGGAGCGGCCCAGTTTATCCATCATACGGACCGGTTTGATCCAAAAATCACGCTGGGCCTTTTGTCAAAATACCCCATCACCACCATGTGCGGGGCCCCCACCATTTACCGGATGCTGGTGCTCCAGGACCTGTCCCAGTACAAATTTCCCTTCCTGCGACACTGCGTGGGTGCGGGCGAACCGTTGAACCCGGAAATCATCGAGGTGTGGAAAAAAGCCACGGGCTGTACCATCCGGGATGGATACGGCCAGACCGAAACCGTGATTCTGGCGGGCAATTTTCCCTGTATTCCGCCCCGGTTCGGGTCCATGGGCAAACCCACGCCGGGCATCGATCTGCATGTGATCGATGACCAGGGCAATATTTTAGGCCCCAATGAAGAAGGCGATATTGCGGTACGCATCGAACCGGAACGGCCCATCGGACTGTTCAAGGAATACTGGAAAGAACCGGACCGGACGGCAGCGGCCTTTATTCCGGGCTGGTATCTCACCGGAGACCGGGCCTATGTGGATGAGGACGGGTATTTCTGGTTTGTGGGCAGATCAGATGACGTCATTCTCACCTCCGGTTACCGCATCGGTCCTTTTGAGGTGGAAAGCGCATTGATCGAGCATCCGGCCGTGGCCGAATCCGCTGTGGTCTCCAGTCCGGATGACACCAGAGGCGAGGTGGTGAAAGCCTTTGTGATCCTGGCACCGAACTACAAGCCCAGTGACGCGCTGGTCAAGGAGATCCAGGATTATGTGAAAAAAACCACGGCCCCTTACAAATATCCGAGAAAAATTGAATTTGTGGATGAACTGCCCAAAACCATCAGCGGCAAAATCCGGCGGATTGAACTGCGGGATTCGGAATGGGGAAGATA
>JAIPDL010000033.1 GCA_021737695.1 Desulfotignum sp.
CCCGGGCTGCCGGTGAGGCAGACCTGGTCATTGAAGCCATCATTGAGGTGATGGACATCAAAAGACAGGTGTTCCAGGATCTGGACAACATCTGCAAAAAAGACACACTGATCGCCACCAACACCTCGGGATTGTCCATTACAGAAATGGCGGCCGTGACCCAGCGGCCCGACAAGGTTATCGGCATGCATTTTTTCAATCCCGTGCCCGTGATGAAGCTGGTGGAGCTGATCCGGGGATTCACCACCTCGGACGACACCCTGAACATAGCCTGGGAATTTGTGGAAAAAATCCACAAAACCCCCATTGAAGTCAAGGAAGCCCCGGGGTTTGCCGTGAACCGGATTTTGGTGCCCATGATCAACGAGGCCATTTTCGTTCTGGCTGAAGGGGTGGCATCTGCCGAAGATATCGACAAATCGATGATGCTGGGGGCCAACCACCCCATCGGGCCGCTGGCCCTGTCCGACATGGTGGGCCTGGACACCATATTGTTTGTCCTGGAAGGGTTTCACCGGGAACTGGGAGAAGACAAGTACCGGCCGGCACCGTTGCTGCGCAAAATGGTGCGGGCCGGATACCTGGGCCGCAAAAGCGGCAAAGGATTCTATGACTACACCAAATAGGGCACATGGGCCCGGCTGACCCAATTTTCAGTTCCGGGCCATCCGTTTTTGATCCAATCAAACACCAAAAAAGGAGCACCCATGGCACAAGAGGTTGCAGACCGCCGGGATGTAGATTTTGTTCTTCATGAACAGCTGGAAGTGGAACAATTAAGCCGGCATGATCATTTTTCGGAATTCACCCGGAAAACCGTTGACCTGATCGTATCCGAGGCCCGGCACCTGGCCCTCAAAGAACTGCTTTCCTGCCAGCGGGAAGCAGACGAAGAAGGCTGCACGTTTGACAGCGGACAGGTCACCGTCCCCAAAGCGTTTCACCGGGCCTATGATCTTTTCAGACAGGGCGAATGGATCGCCATGTGTGATGATCCGGCCTGGGGCGGGCAGGGCATGCCCCGCACTGTGGCCATGGCCGCTGAAAACTATTTTAACGGCGCCAATTTTCCGTTCATGCTCCACAACATTCTGATTCACGGGGCCGGCAAGCTGGTGGAACGGTTCGGCACGGACCCGCAGAAAAATTTGTATTTAAAACACATGTACACCGGCAAATGGGGGGGATCCATGCTGCTGACCGAGCCGGAAGCCGGATCGGATGTGGGGGCGTTGACCACCAAAGCCGTGAAAAATGATGACGGCACCTACCGCATTTCCGGCAGCAAGATTTTCATCTCCTCGGGCGACACCGACCTGGTGGAAAATATTATTCACCCGGTGCTGGCCAGAATCGAAGGAGCACCGGAAGGCACGGCCGGCATCTCCCTGTTCCTGGTACCCAAATTTCGGGTGAACGAGGACGGCACCCTGGGAGCGTTCAACGATATCGTGTGCACCGGCATCGAGCATAAAATGGGCATCCACGGCAGTCCTACCTGTGCCATGACCCTGGGCGGCAAAGGGGCGTGCATCGGCACCCTGCTGGGAGAAGAAAACAAAGGCATGCGGGCCATGTTCGTGATGATGAACGAGGCCCGGCTCCATGTGGGCATGCAGGGATTTGCCTGTGCCGGGGCATCTTACCTCAATGCCTTGAACTATGCCAGAGACCGGGTTCAGGGGGCGGCCCTGACCGCACCCAAAGGATCTTCGGGTATTCCCATCATCCAGCATCCGGATATCCGGCGTACGCTGCTCTCAATGAAAACCGCTTCCGAAGCAATGCGCAGCCTGCTGTTTTATGTGGGGTTTCTGGAAGACCGGATGACCCTGAGTACCGATAAAGATGAGAAAGCCCGATACCAGGGGCTCATCGATGTGCTCATCCCCGTGGCCAAAGGATATGTCACGGACCGGGCCTTTGAGCTCTGTTCCATGGGCCTTCAGGTGTTCGGCGGATATGGGTACACCCGGGAATATCCCCAGGAACAGCTGCTCCGGGACTGCCGGATCACCCAGATTTATGAGGGCACCAACGGGATCCAGGCCATGGATCTTTTGGGCAGGAAACTGGGGCTCAACCAGGGTCAGGCCTTCATGGACCTGGTCACTGAAGTGGAACAAACCATTGGTGCCGCAAAAAAAGAAACAGGCCTGGCATCCCTGGCAGATACCCTGGAAACCACCCTCAACCATTTAAAGGAAACCGCCGGAAAACTGGCCGGGGACCTGGGGTCGAAAAACATATTGACCGCATTTGCCCATGCCCATCCGTTTCTGGATGTCACCGGCGACACCCTGATGGGGTGGATGCTCTTGTGGCGGGCTGTGATTGCCGCCCGGAAACTTGGGGACAATCCAAAAAAAAAGGATACCGCCTTTTACCAGGGACAGGTAACAGGGGCCCGGTTTTTCATTAGCACGGTGCTGCCGGTGGCCCAGGCAAAAATGGCGGTGATCCAGGCCGGTGATACCAGCGCCCTGGACATGGCAGACACCTCATTTGGATCTTAAATAACGCAACATCAAATCCGATCTGATGAAAAACATTTGATGTCAGATCAGCGCTTTGACACGTTGCACAACCAGACAGGAAATTAAAAAATGAAAGATATTGTGATTGTTTCCGCCTGCCGGACCGCCATCGGGGCGTTCGGCGGCACGTTAAAAGAGATGAACGGCGCAGCCCTTGCCAGCGTGACCATGAAAGAAGCCATCCAGCGGGCCGGCATCGAACCGGACCTGATCGATGATGTCCGGTACGGCACCTGCGTGGAACACCATGACACTCTGAACACCACCCGGGTGGCGGCGCTGATGGCCGGAATCCCGGAAAGTGTGCCCGCCGTCACGGTGAACCGGGTGTGCATCTCCGGTATGGAGGCGGTACTGTCAGGGGCTGCCATGATCCAGGCCGGCATGGCGGAAGTCATTCTGGCCGGCGGGGTGGAACATATGTCCGGCGTTCCTTATACCGTGCCCAAGGCCCGGTGGGGATGCCGGCTCCAGGATACCCAGTTTGTGGACGCCATGATTCATGCCCTGCACTGCGGTTCCTATATCCTGCCCTTTGATGACACCACACCTGTGGACACGACCCAGGCCCCGGCGTCTTATTTCATGGGCAAACCCTATATCATGGGGCACACAGCCGAATTTGTGGCCCAGCACCTGGGGCTGTCCAGAGAAGAAATGGATGAAGTGGCCCTGCGCAGCCACAACAATGCGGAACGGGCCACCAAAGACGGTTCCTTTGCCGAAGAGATCGTGCCGGTCCAGGTGCCCCGGCGCAAAAAAGACCCTGTGATCTTTGACAAGGATGAGCATTTCCGGCCGGGCATGACCCTGGAAAAACTGGCGGCCCTGCCCCCGGCCTTTGTTCCCAGAACCGGCACGGTCACGGCGGGCAATGCTTCGGGCATCAATGACGGTTCCGCCGGCATGATCATCATGTCCGCAGACAAGGCCAAAGAGCTGGGACTTGCCCCCATTGCCCGCATCAAAGCCACGGGCATGGGTGCCTGTCATCCCACAGTAATGGGGTTGTCGCCGGTACCGGCCGTGAAAAATCTCATGGAACGGTCCGGCCTGTCTGTGGCGGATTTTGAAATGGTGGAGGTGAATGAGGCGTTCGCGGCCCAGTACTTAGGGTGTGAGAAAGAACTGAATCTGAACCGGGAGATCACCAACATCAACGGGTCCGGCATCGGCCTGGGCCATCCCGTGGGCGCCACGGGCGCAAGGATCATGGTGACATTGATCCATGCCATGAAAAAACAGGGCAACACCCTGGGTCTTGCCACCCTGTGCGGCGGGGGCGGTGTGGCCATGGCCTGCGCCCTGGAAATGATGTAATTTTTATCACCACTGATATCTAATCGATTGCTTCCGAAGTCCCGGGTCCCAGGAAAAACCGGCGGGCCCGGGCATATTTTTTGCCCGAAGCCATTTTGATCTGTTCGATCAATGCATAAAGAACCGGCACCACCACCAGGGTCAGCACCGTGGCCACCAGCAGGCCAAAAATCACCACAATGGCCATGGAGCGCCACCACTGGCTGGATTCCGAGGTCAAAGATACGGCCATGACATGGAAATCATAAGAAATCCCTGTAACCATGGGCAACAGTCCTAAAATGGTGGTGACCGCTGTCAGCAGCACCGGCCGCAGCCGGGTGGCACCGGCTGCGATCACCGCTTCGGCCAGTTCCATGCCCCTGGCCCGGAGCCGGTTGGTGTAATCAATCAGCACAATGGCGTTGTTCACCACCACCCCGGCCAGAGAAATGATGCCCACCCCGGTCATGATGATGCCGAAAGGCGATGAAATCACAGCCAGACCCCAGAACGCCCCGCCCAGAGACAGCAGCACCGACGTCAGAATGATCAGAGGCTGCACCACGGAATTAAACAGAGTCACCAGAATCAGAAAGATCAGCAGCAGGGCCACCACAAAGGCTTTGGATAAAAAAGCTTGGGCTTCCTGCTGTTCCTGGTCCTCTCCGGTGAACGCATAAGCATATCCTGCAGGCATTTCCATGTGTTTGAGCAGTTCCATCACCTGCATGCGTGCCACCGTCCCGGTGGTTTTGGTTTCATCCACGTTGGCCTTGACCGTGACCACCCGCTGGTGATTTTTGCGGACAATATCCCCCAAGGCCCCTGTATACTGGATGGATGCCAGCGTGGTCAACGGCACCAGTTCACCGGATGCACCCGGAATCATGAGCTTGTGAAGGATATCCGCTCCCTGGCGGTCTGATTTGGCCAGTTTGACCACGATATCGTATTCCTCGTCCCCTTCATAATAGGTGGACACATCCAGGCCGTTGTATGCGATCTTCAAAGCGTTACCCACCGCCGATGTGGTGAGCCCGAACAGCGCGGTCTTCTGGCGGTCGATCTTCACCTGAACCGAGGGCAGTCCACCCTGGAAGTCATCCCTCACATCCATGACATGGGGCACGCTGTCAATCACTTTTCTGATTTCCCCGGCCATCCGGCTCAATACATCAAACCGGTCCCCGGTAATTTCAATATTGATGGGTGACCCTGTGGGAGGACCTTCTTCCTGTTCCTCCACCGTGATCTTCACACCGGGAATCTTTGCCACCCGGTGCCGGATCTCTTCCAGATCCGCTTTGGTGGATGTTTTCCGGTCCTCGAAATCCAGAAACTGAACCCCGATATGATTGGGCAGGTTGGATTCAAACACCGAAGCGCCCCCGCTGTTTTCAACCACCCGGGCATAGATGTGTTCGACATTGTTGATATCAGACGGTGCTGTAAATTCCTGTTGTCGTTTGGTTTCATGGGGCTGCGGCGCCATGGCGGCCGCATAGTTTCCCGTGGTTTTGCCGGCCACGGCCATTTCCACCTGCTTGACGGTTTCATCAATGAATTCCAGATCCGCGCCTTCCGGCACATCGATGTTCACGAACACGGACCTGGGATCGATGGATGGAAAAAATTCCACGGGTTTTTCAATGCCGATTTTCAACATCCATATCTGGAACAGCAGCACCATCACCACAACGGCACCGGCCAGCACGGCCAGTTTATGGCCTAAGGCCAGCTTCAGAGTCCGGGCATAGGCAGTCAGAAAAAAACCTTGAATTTTTACAGGTTGTTCTCCCCGGGATTGCAGCTGTTCCGGGGAAAGGAAATCAGACCCGGCAGACCGGGGGATGCCCATGAAATAGGAACACAGGGCCGGATTGATGATCAGGGCCACAAACAGGGAGGCGCTTAACGTGACAATCAGGGTAACCGGCAGAAAATGCATGAATTCCCCCATGATTCCGGGCCAGAACAGCATGGGAAAAAACGCGGCCAGGGTAGTGGCTGTGGCGCCGATGACCGGCCAGGCCACCTCGCTGGTGGCCTTCATGGCGGCGTCCATTCGGGAAACCCCCTGCTGCATGTACCGGAACACATTCTCCACGATCACGATGGCATTGTCCACCAGCATGCCCAATGCCAGGGTCAGAGAAAACAGCACCACCATGTTCAGCGTGATGCCCAGGGCATTGAGCGCAGCAAAAGACAGAAACATGGAAAAAGGAATGGCCATTCCCACCAGCAGGGCATTTCGGATTCCCAGCACCACAAACAGCACCACCACCACCAGAATCAATCCGGAAAGGATGTTGTTCTCCAGGTCCGCCACCATGGCCCGGATATCTTTGGCATTGTCCATCAGTTTGGTGATGGTGGTATTTCCGGAAAATTTGTTTGATGCCGCCGCCACCACGGCATCGATCTGGTCGGATATCTGGATAATATTTTCCCCGGCCCGTTTTTTCACTGACAGATTAATGGCACTTTCCCCGTTGAGCCGGGACCGGGAGGTTTCTTCCTGGATGCCGTCCACCACCTTTGCCACATCTTTCAGATAAACGGGATGGCTGTTGTGGGTGGCCACCACCAGGGTCAGAATCTCTTCAGGCGTGTCAAATTCTCCAGGCACCTTGAGCAGGTACCGGCCATGTCCCAAGGTGATGGCACCGCCGGAAATGTTCTGGTTCTCGGCCGCCACGCTCTGCTGAAGACGGGTGATGGGAATCCGGTAATAGGCCAGCTTGTCAACATCCACCTCCACCTGAATTTCCCGGTCCTGACCGCCGGTGATCTCCACCTCCAGCACCCCCGGGATCGCTTCGATATCGTCTTTGAGATCATCGGCGATTTTCTTGAGCCGGGCCGGGCCGCTGTCCCCTGCCAGGGAATAGACCACAATGGGCATATCGGAAAAATTTACCTCATACACCATGGGCTCATTTTCCAGGTCCGTGGGCAGATCGTTTCTGGCTTCGTCCACCTTGTCCTTGACCCGGGGAAGCACCTCATTGATATCCGTGCCCGGCAGAAACTCGACATTGATCTGGGAAAGGCCCTGGGAACTCACGGATGAAATATTTTTCACCTTGTTCAGGCCTTTGAGCTTTTTTTCGACCTTGATGGTGATGGCAGTCTCAATGTCTGACGCGGAAACCCCTCTGTAATCGGTTCTCACAAACACATAGGGAATGGTGATGTCCGGTGCGCTTTCCCGGGGAAGCACCCGGTAGGAATACACCCCGATGATGACAATGATCACCAGCAACACCAGCACAGACACCCGGTTTTTTACTGCGGTATCAGAAAGGATCATTGACCCGTCACCGCCCCCAGTTCCGACATGGACCGCACCCGGCGGTCCACATGCACAGGATCCTTGTCTTCGATCATGCGGTGTCCCACCACCACCACGTGGTCTCCCGGAAAAAGTCCGGCAGTCACCTGGATTTTCCAGCCGTCCTGGAACCCGGTGTTCACCGGTACAAACCGTGCAATCCCTTGATCCGCCACAAATACGCCGGTCTGTCCTTTCCGGGTGATCAACGAATACATGGGCACGGCAAGGCCCTGTTCGTCCCGGTTTTTGACAATGGTCACCCGCACGAACATATCCGGCAGAATCTCATACTCCGGATTTTCCAGGCGGATTTCCAGGTTGTACAGCCGGGCCAGCGAATCTGTGGTTTTCTGAAGATAATGATATTCACCGGTAAAGGCTTTGCGGCCCAGTGCATCCACGGTCATGTCAAACTGTGTCAGATTCCGGACGGAAGCCACATCTGATTCCGGGATACCCACCTGGATTTTCAGCGGATCGATCTGCAGAATCCGGACCACTGGATCTCCCACACCCAGGAAACTGCCTTCCTCAATGTGGGACCGGTCCACCACACCGGTCATGGCAGACCGGATGGTACATCGGTCCAGGTTCAATTTAGCGGTTTCCATGGCTGCCCGGGTGGTCTTGACCTGGGCTGACACATCATCCAGCTGGGACTGAGTGATGAACTGCTGTTTGGACAGGGCTTTAAACCTCTGTTCCTGCACCCGGGCGGTTTCATAGGATGCCCGGGCCGAATCATAGGCATTCTGGTAATCCCGCCGGTCAATGACGGCCAGCACATCGCCCTGGGCCACCACAGTGCCGTCATCCATATTTTTTTCCATGATCCTGCCTGCCACCTCAGCCACCACTTCCAGCGATTTCCAGGGCATGGCCATGCCGGGCAGGCGGATCACCTCGGCCAGATCATCCGGCACCATCTCCAGGGTGATCACCCGGGTTGCCTGATCCGCTGTCCGGACCAGACCGGATCGCTGTTCCGCCAGTCCGGCTTTTTGCTCCGTGATCTTCCGGCCCAGGGGAACAATGACAAATACCACCACCCCCATCAGCACAACAAAGGGGATGCTGTGCCAGACAAAGCGCAGAAACGTTTGTTTAACAGCCGGCCCAAACCGGGATGTGGATTTCATGCCAGGGATTCAGCAATGGACACGGTCCGGTCCCCCATCAGGTTGACATAACTGGCCATTTCATTGTCATACCAGCCATAGATCACGGCCTGGGTGACCTGAATACTGCCCACCAGGTCCTGGACACTCTCTTTTACGGCCTTGTCGATTCCCTGCAAATGTGCCAGGTTGATGTTGATGGCCCCGGTGCGGGTGTGGGTTTCATGGCCTTCGATCACAGCCGCGGCCTTAGGCGTACCGATGATATCAGCCGACACGTTCTGGTCTTCCGAATAGACCAGATACCCGTCCCCGGTTTTTGAGCCATTCCGATAAATATCATTGATCAAGTCCCGGCGGATGGGTTTGCTGTCTGAAACCTCCTGGAAATTCACCACCAGAATGATCAAAGAGCCTGTGGCCGTTGGAATCCGCACCGACTCGGCAATGAACCCGATGGCACCCATTTCCGGTATCACCAGCTGCAAGGTCTTGGCAGCCCCGGTGGTGGTCAGAATAATATTGTTCATGATGGACCGGTTTTTGCGCAGATCTTTGGCCTGGGTCTTGGGCAGCCGGTCCAGCACCTGCTGGGACCCGGTGGCAGCATGGACCGTGGCCATGGACGCGGATAACACCCGTTCCACGCCGAAATAATCCAGCAACGGTTTGATCATATGGGCCAGACAGGTGGTGGTGCACGAGGCATTGGAAATCACGGCATGCCGCACCGGGTCATAGTCTTTGTCATTGATGCCCATGACCGTGGTCACACAGTCTTCGGGCATGGATGCCCCCTGTTTGAGTTTAAACGGCGCGGAAGCGATCACCCTGGTAGCACCGGCTGCCAGATGTCCCCGGATGGATCCGGCCGGATCATCGGCAGGCAGATTCGGATCCAGAAACCGGCCCGTGGTGTCCACCACCATGCCTGCCCCGTGGTCCGCCCATTGAATATCTTTCGGGTTCCGGTGTTCCCTTAAAATTTTAACCCGGACCCCGTTGACCGTTAACGCCCCCCTGGCTTCATCCACGTCTGTGATCACGTTTGAAGACTGGTATCCGTTCAGATAGGCTGCCAGGCGCCCGTATGTGGAGTCCCGTTCAATGTAATGAATGATGTCGGACAGACCGGCCCCGACTTCCCGGCCGACATTGATCACAATATCGGTAAAAAATTTCCGCCCGGCATGATGCCACAGGGTCAGTTTGCCGATACGGCCCAGTCCGTTGATTCCCAGAATTTTCTTGTTATCGGTGTTCATGGCACTCCTCGCTTTCACGAATAATTTACGTTAATTTCTCCTTCAAACACAACCCCTTTGTTTCCATCAATACTGATATAATCGCCCGCGTTCAGTGCCAAGCCCGCCAGATGGCAACTTTTATCCGCTTCATTGCACACCAGGTTTTCACATCCCACCACACAGGTCTTTCCCAAATTGTATGCCACCACAGCGGCATGGGAGGTGAGCCCTCCCTTGGCAGTCAACAGGCCGTCTGCGGCATCTATTTCCAGAATGTCGTCAGGCACGGTGTCATTACGCAGCAGAATCAGGTGTGCATCCGGGTCCTGGCGCCGGAACGCATCGATCTCCTTCAAAGTAAACACGATGCGCCCGCTCATGGCACCCCCGGATACCCCGGTGCCCTGGCCCAGAAACGCGGCTTTGAGACGGTCATCGTCCGCTGTAAACGCAGGCAGTTTTTTCCGGTCCCCCAAAGAAAGATCCCGGGCCTGGAGAATATATAGATTTTCAGGTTCCGGTCCTTCAAAGGTGAATTCAATCTCCTGGGGATTCCACCTGCGTTTGTAAATCAACATTTGAATGGTGTTTTTCAACTGCTCATACACCCGGGGAAACGCTTTTTCCAGGCTGATCCGGGTGTCCCGCCGTTCCAGTTCCCGCTGCATTTCCGATATGGGCAGGGTGCTCACCAGACCGGCCACCACATCCTCGCCCTGGTTGCCGATGGTAAAATCCCCCCACAGCCGGATGGCATCCCCGGGCAGTTTCGGACTGTGGCTGAAAGCCACGCCGGATCCGGACTGCCGGGACCGGTTTCCGAACACCATGGCCTGAACCGTGACGGCGGTGCCCCAGTCATCAGAAATCCCCATGATCCGGCGGTAGTCGATAGCCCGCTTGGAATTCCAGGAAGAAAACACTTTGTGAATGGCCAGAAAAAGCTGGTCCACAGGGGATTCCACCAGGGTGATTCCTTTGAGCAGCAATTGATTTTTGTAGGCCATGGCCACAGCCTTCATCTGAGGGCCGGTGAAATGGCGCTTGAAATCGATGCCCGCCTGTTTTTTGTGGACCGCAATGATCTGATCGAATTCATCCCGGTGAATGCCGAACGTCATGCCGTACTGCTGAAGAAACCGACGAAAACTGTCCCAGGCAAACCAGGGATTGCCGGTTTTTTGGGCAATGGCATCGGCAATCTCTTCATTGATCCCCACATTCAGAAAAGAATCCATCATGCCCGGCTGGGAAATGGAAGCCCCGGAACGTACCGACAAAAGCAGCGGTCGTTCAGGATCCCCCAGCACCTGTCCGGTCTGCTGCTCTAAACGGGACATCATATGGACCACCCGCTGTTTGAAATTGACCGCAGCCGGCGTGTAAGTATCGATGAGATTCAGGCACCGGAACACTTCCGTGGTGATAATGAACCCTTCGGGCACCTGGACCCCGATCTTTTTGAGACGTATCAGGTTCCATCCTTTGTTTCCCAGAAAAATGATGTTCTGGTTTGCCACCTGCTCATCACTGATGGAGGTCACCGCACACTTGGGGTCATAGTTAAGCAGCACACTCAATTCATCCTGGGACAGTTTTTCCGATTGCCGGAACAGGGTGTGAAGAATCCGGTTTAAGAAAACATCCAGCTGCTGAAGCCCTAAAGACGTGGCAATACGATCCCGGAAAAAAATATCTGCGGCCCGCTGATCCAGTTTTCTGGCGGTTATTTCATCCAGTTTCTCCTGTTCCGGCATAAATCCGGGCAGATATTTTTTCTGAATCTGTTCTTTGCCGATGCGGGTTTCAATCTGAACCAGATTGGCCGAATGAATAGTGTGAAAATAATCGTTGATAATATCTGCCACGGCCCGCACAAATCCTTTGAAAATATCCAGATACTGGGTAAAGGAACACGTGGTGATGTTCACCGAGTACTTAAGAAACTCCATCTGGATATCCAGCTTGTTGGACACGATACCGTCCAGGCTCAATGCGTTGCGAAACAGGGTCAGCACCGAAAAAATCCGGACAAAGGTGGGTTTGGTGATCAGCCGCAGATCAATACTGTTGATCAAATCTTCAAACAGAACATTGACAATGCTTTCAACACGCAGGGTCAAGCCTAAAGCATCAAATTTGGGTTCATTGTAACTGCCGTACATGGACGGGATGTCCACGGCAAAATGACGCTTGTGATAAATGGCTTCATTGGGTTCATAGGTGTTGTCCGAAACGATCATTTTTTTGAGGTCTGCCATATACTCAAGCAGAAGACCGATTTTGGTTTCCAGATGTGTTTCATCCAGAGCCGCTGCCAGCCGCCGGGGTTCGGGCATATAGTCGGTTTTGAAATTGGCCAGATAGGATTTGATTTCCAGATGATCCACCCCGTATTTTTCATTGAGCAGCCGGTAAAACCGCAGTACCTGCCGGACCCGCTGCCGATCCAGATCCGTCACG
Organism: Desulfotignum sp.; assembly: GCA_021737695.1. Classification (GTDB taxonomy): domain Bacteria; phylum Desulfobacterota; class Desulfobacteria; order Desulfobacterales; family Desulfobacteraceae; genus Desulfotignum. Next base: position 12,008 of record JAIPDL010000033.1, read on the forward strand.
CCTTCGACCTCGTTTACAATCTGGTCCAGGGCTTCCTGGCGGTACATGAGAAAATCCCGGGGGTGGTCCAGTTTTTTGGTTTCCAGATACTGCATGATTTTACCCGGGCCATCCACAAACCGGCCGGAAGACCGGATCTCTTCATAAATGGAAGGCGGCACAAAAGGTTCCAGCGGGGCCTTATCCTTTGTTTTCCAAAAAATCATAACCTGCTGAATAAACTCAACTATCCGGCTGGAGCTTTCCACATGGCACTGCTTGCGCAGAAAATGAATCAGCCGATCCCGGCGGTGGCAGGTTTCATCCAGATCCGTGGAGATATCCCGCAGCTGACCTTCGGCCCCGATTTCATTGAAAAACGCCGGCAGCAGACGGGCCAGCTGCTTGACCAGATTGTACACCCCTTCGATGTCCGCGTTGAGAAACCGGGTAATATCCCGGGGAAACAGATCCGTGTCCTTGATGAACACCCCGCCGATGGACAGATAGATAATCAAAGCAGACAGCAGGCGCTTGGATTTTTTGGGCTGCTGGCTGATCAGACTTAAAAATACCCGGATGTTTTTCACATGGGCTGTATTCCCCTTGATCTGCCAGTCCTCTCCCGTGCCCTGGATCATGGGAAACTGGAATCCGTGGTTCACCACCCGGTCAATGAAATGGTTGATGAGCTCCACATCACCGGTTTTATAGACGGCTTCACCGATTTTGTAGATACAGTCCAGCAAGGTCTCGGGATACCGGCCCTTGTGCTCTCTGAACAGCGAAAACGTCTGGTTGACAATGGGGATGTTTTTTTTGAAATCATCATCCCCGATAAGCCGGGTCAATGTCTGGTTGATCTCATGAAGACAATCCTTGTGTATCATAAACAGTCCGGGCACATGGATGGCGTAAAACAAAAAGGTCAGTTTGAGGTGACGGCCATAGGTGTCATCACTGCAATGGGTAACGATCTGCCGGCTCACCGCCTTGAACCGGTTCACAAACTCCCGGAATCCTGTGAACTGGATGAGTTCCCGGGTCAGTTCAATGGAATCTGCATCCCGGCGGCGACACAGATCCGCCAGCTGACGATGCCAGGCCGTGACCTGCCCATGGGAAATCTGATCAAACACCCTTTCGAGTTCGGGATTGAGCCGCCATTCATCAATATTCTCCTGCATCCATGTCACCGGGTCATCCTGATTCAGCCAATAAGAAAACGAGGTGCTGTAAAATCGCATCAAAAGCCGGTTGACTCCGTGGAAAAAACGGGTCCCGGTTTTAAAAATTTCAGTCGTTTCCACTTGATCCAGAAGCTGACGCGTCAGTTTATCCGGCGGGTAATAGGTGTGCACAAAATAAAAAAATGCTGGATCATCATATCCGGAAATCCGATTGAGTTTATCTTCCAGCACCGGGAGAAAATCCATCAGCCGATCCCCGGATTCTTTGATCATATGCAAAAAAAACAGCATCAGATTGTCTGAAGATGACGTTCGAACCGACTTGTCAATGCTTTGTTGAAATGCGGATAGAAAAATATCCGAATACAGGTTCAGGGCGGCGATCCCTTTTTCATGGGATCGATACAGGTAAAAATAATGAAGGGAAAAATGCCGGGCTTCACTGATAATAAACGTCCAGTTTCGGTAGGGATGGGAAAGCTCTTTGAGAAAAATTTCCAACCGGTTCAAAATGCCGACATACCCGTCAAAAATATCGAGAAGTACCCGGTATCTCTCATGGACAGAGACATCCACCCGGGTGTCGGAAAGATTTGCCTCAAGCGCTTTTGATTTCACAGAACGACCTCGATGATAAAGCCCCATGCCATTGGTGAATATACTGCCCCCCTATATCAGGCCGATCCGATTTTTTCAACTCAAGATTTGGCTGCGTTGAAACCATTAGGTTGATTTGTGGCAAAATTTCTTATATGATTTATGCATCATAAGTATAGACAGCTCAAAACCCGGACAGTTTTCCAGTATCAATTAAACAGGGTATTATTAATTTAAGGAGTGGTTTTCATGAATGAAGCATCGCAATTTACGTTGTACAGCGGCGGTCACCGGGGTGCGGAAGCCCAGTTCGGCCGGCTGGCGGAACAATATGGAATCAAGGAGATCAATTTTTCTTTTGAAGGGCATAAACCGGAGCGACTGAACGGGATCCGGGTTCTGACCGTCGATGAACTGAAAAAAGGGGATGTCAGTATGGACATCGTATCCACCCGCATGGGCCGGTCCTTTTCAAAAGTCAATAAGATTCGCAAAGTCATCCAGTCCATTTTTCATATGGTCAACAATGGATACCAGATATTTGTCGTGGGATGGATTCTGCCGGACAATACCGTCAAAGGGGGCACTGGCTGGGGTGTGGAGCTTGGAAAACTGTTCAACCGGCCCCTGTTTGTTTATGAGCAGGACCGCAAAGGATGGTTCTCCTGGGTAGACAATGGCTGGCACAAGGTGACACCGGTGATCACCCATAAAAATTTTGCCGGCACAGGCACACGAAACCTGACCGAAGACGCCAAAACCGCTCTGGCAGACCTGTTTGAACGATCTTTCACTTAATATTGATTTTGCATTTCAAAGGGCACGGATGTTTACTGTCAATGATTTGATCGACATTGCCGTCAGAATGGAAAAAAACGGTGAGGCCCGCTATCTGGCGGCAAAAAAACAGGTAAAAGAAAAAAATCTTCAATCATTTTTGCAATGGATGGCCGATGAAGAAGCCGATCATTGCCAGTGGTTTGAAAACAAAAGACATCACTGGGTGCCCGAAATTCACCAGACCGATCTGGAAACCATGCTCCCGGATGTCATCAAAGAAATGATGGGCGACAAAGCCCTGTCCCTGGATGATGTGAATTTTTCCCGGGTCGGGTCGGCCCGGGCTTTGCTTGACATCTTTGTATCATTTGAAAATGATACTATTTTGTTTTATGAATTTCTTCAGACCTTTATTCAGGAACCCGATGGACTGGACGGGCTGGAAAAAATCATTGCCCAGGAAAAAAAGCATGTGGCTGAAATACAAAAAATGATCCAGACCCTGGCTGATGAAGCAACAAGATGACCCGCCTGACCCCACGAACTTTTGACAACTGGATGCGGATGGGATTTTTTTCACTGCTGGCATGCCGTTCCTGAAAATGTCAGACGGCTTTTGGCTCCGCATCCAGTATCCTGCGCACCACCCGTGCCAGATCCCTCAACTGCACCGGCTTCATTAAAAAAGCAGCAAACCCTTTTTTTTGCGCAATCTTTTCAGACATCTGCGCACTGAAGCCGGTACACATGATCATGGGAATATCTGAACGTATGGCTCTCATTGCCAGACACATCTCATCTCCGTCCATCTCCGGCATGGACATGTCCGTGATCACCAGATCATATTCATCCGGGTGGGCATTGAATTTTTTGACCGCTTCCAGACTGCCGATTTCAATGGTCACATGATAACCTAAGGAATTCAATCCTCTTTTTGTTACATCCAGCAGCATGATGTCATCATCCACCACCAGAATATGCTCCGTACCCCGGGGCAGCTTTTCCGGATTTTTCTTTTCTACGGCCGGTTGTCCCCCCTGTTGGGCCATTGGAAAAAACACATGAAAAATGGACCCTTCACCCGGGGTGGTTTGAACCTGAATATCCCCGCCATGTTTTTTGACGATACCATGCACCACCGACAACCCCATGCCCGTCCCCTGTCCTTTCGGTTTTGTGGTAAAAAACGGCTCGAAAATCCGCTCCATCACATGGGAAGGCATGCCGTTGCCAGTGTCTGCCACCTGTAGTTTAAGATATGAACCAGCAGGGAGAGCTGTCAGGTTTTTTTCAGAAGGCGCCGGGAGGGTCACGGGTTCGAGTGTCACCGTCAAAACCCCGTTTTGTTTTTCTTTCATTGCCTGGGCCGCGTTGGTACACAGGTTCATGACCACCTGATGGATCTGGGTGGCGTCACCCATGATGGTTGAAGAACAGGAAAGGTCCTGAACCATGCGGATGGTTGAGGGAAATGATGCCTGAAGCAGCTTCAATGCTTCTTTGACTATGATATTCACCTGAACCGGGCGGGGCTTCACCCCCTCGACCTGGCGGCTGAATGCCAAAATCTGATGGATCAGGTCCCTGGCCCGTTCCGATGCCGCCAGAATCTTGGTCAGGTTGGCGTAGGGTCTGGACAGCTCGTCACTGTCCATTCTGGCCAGATCGGCATACCCCATGATGGCGCTTAAAATATTGTTGAAATCATGGGCAATCCCCCCTGCCAGGGTGCCGATGGCCTGAAGCCGGGCAGATTCCGCCATCTTCTGCTCGATCATCTTCTCTCTTTCCAGCCGGTTTTTCATGGAATTGAACAGCATGGCGTTTTCAATGGCAATGGCGGCATGATGGGAAAACACGCTCAAAATCAATGCATCGTCTTCCGTAAAGAAAGAGTCGTCTTTTTTGTTCATCACTTCCAGGACCCCGATGAGCTTGCGCTTGGATTTCATGGGAACACACAGAAGCGACCGGGTTTCCATGCCGGTCATATCGTCGATCTGGGGATAAAACCGGTCATCTTTCCGGGTATCCGGCACCAGCAGATAGGCCTGATTTTCCGCCACCCATCCGGCCACCCCCGCACCGGGCGGAATGCGGACATCTTTTAGATGTTCGGCATTGGGGCCCGTGGGAATGCTGAACACCAGCTCACCGGTTTTTTCATCCAAAAGCATCAGGGTGGATGCCACGGCATCGGTGACGATATTGGCATATTTCATGATCAGGTCCAACACCTCTTCCAGATCGATGGTGGAGTTGATCACAAACCCTACCTGCAGGGCTTTGGCCAGTTTTCCACTGCTCAGGCGGCTCAGGTTTTCAATCTGTTGGTTTTGTGTTTTCAACGCCGGAATCAGCTGGTCTTCGGTGATATAGCCTTTCTCCATAAGAATCTGACCCAGTTTAGGCGGCGGCGACACATTTTTCTTCCGGCTGCCGGAAACCAGTTCCGTCCGATCCATTTCCAATTGAAAGGTATCTTCAAAAAAATGCTGCTGGGTCTGAAGCGCCTCGTCCAGCTGGGCCTGGGAAATGGTTCCCATACCCACCAGAAGATCCCCCAGAAGATGAGAGTGAATATTCACGCTGTTATCCTTATTTTATGCCGCCGGTTTGTGAACAGTGAGTTGAGGAAAAGGAATTTCCCAGTCATTGGCAGTACAGGCATCCGTGCACCAGCGCTGGATAGCCCGGGAAATCCGGTTGTACAGCGGGGCCATTTTGCCGTCAAAGTCAGCAATCACCACCAGATCCAGGGAGGACGATCCCGCCTGGGCGAATTCAACTCTCAAATTAAGCAGTGATTCTTCATATCCTTCTGCATCAAGACGTTCCCGGATATACATATCCAGAACTTCCAGGACCCGGCCCGTGGCAAGGGATTGAAGGTTATAAGAAATACCGAACCCGATCTTGATCCTGAAATTCACGGACAGATTCAAGGGAGTCATACCCAGAAAATCCGAGGTCTGGTAGACCTTTTTGGCCCCCCCCCGCAACACCATCTCCACCATTTCATGGGACAGGCTGGTGACACACCCTCTTGTGCCGTCCGACAGGATCACCCAGTCATTTTTCCGGCAGGGGAACCAGGGTTCATGGCGCTGAAACGGTCGTGACGTCAGATCCATGAGTGTTTCGATGGGCAGACGCAGGGTCTGTCCCAAATCCGGATTTTCCAGCACGGAAAAAAAGTTGATTTTTTTCACCAGCCAGGGCACCCCCTGGTACACCAGCCGTTCCCCTTCCCGAACGGCACCGATGTTCAGAATCAGTCGGCTCTGGTGCACAAACCGGGGCAGGGTGTTTTTAACGGCCCAGGCAAGCCCCAGAAGGAAAATGATGGCCAAAGACAGCAGCACCCAGTCTTCGAACAGATAGAACACCAGAATCACGGCCAGTAATGCAGACAGAACGCTGACGACCCGATACAACAGATCCATGAGCCGAAGATGAAACGGCCGGTACACGGCCCGATATCCGGGGACTCGTTTCACCAGGAACAGATAGACCCCTCTTAGCATCAGCAAAATACTGATACAGGCTATCAATGCCACAAACAGAAACAGGCCCCGGGTTTTGAAAAACTGTTTGATGGATTTCTGAGACGTTTCAAGGATGGATTGTTCCTCGGATTCCATTTCCGCCAGCTGCATCTGGGTGATTTCCAGCCGGCTGAGAAGTTGCCTTTCCTGTCCTTTCCATTCAGGAACCAATTTTTCCAGCCCGCGTTTCAACTCGGGATCATCTGTTCCAGCAATCAAAGCCATCAAATTTTCATTGGCCTGAAGGACAATGGGTTTCAGTTCCCGGTATTTAGACAGATCTTCTTTGAGATCCGCTTTTTGGCGGGCTTTTTGAGTTACCTGTTTGAGTTCCATGATTCCGGGCTTGATCAGGGAGACCAGTTCATCTTTCCAGTTAAAAGGGGCTTCTTTTTTTTGGGCAAACAAACTGATATCCACACCGGTCGCGATCCGTTCAAAATCCTGGTTGGCAGAAGCCAGCATTTTGTCCAGTCTTTCCAGCTCCGCCGCTATATTATTTTTTTCCGTTTCCGACGGACTGTCAACCATGGCCTGCTGTTTTTCAATGATCCGCTGTTCCAGCTGCCGCGTGTGTTCAAGAATGGTATTAAGCATTGTCAATTCACTGGAGTCGGATGTCACGGGATTTTCATCAAACACCTGCACATCCTGCCCTTCTGCCGGAACAACCAACAGATTCAGGCCTGCCATCAGAAAAAATATCGTCACCCACATCCGAAGCTTCACCATTTCACTCCCTTGTCTGTTTTATTACCATAGCATGAATAATTCTCAGAGAACAGGCCCTTATGAAACATTTTATGCCTGCTTTTTCATCTTACCTTGACAGGAGAAAAACTTCCGAATATAGTCTCACACAAACATCACTCAAACTAAGGATATCTTCAATTGGGACTGCTTGACAGGGGAAGCCTTATTTACAACCGGATAGTCTTGATGGCGGTAGATATTATGGTCGCCCTGATTATTCTGTTGACGGCTGTCACGTATACCCTGAATTTATCCACGATACCTTTATGGGCGGGGGTGTTCATCCCTGCGGTTCTTTTTTTTTCTTTCCTGTGCGAGGTGTATCAGCCGGACAAGTGGATATTCCGGGACCGGTTGATCCGGTCGTTTGTCGCTGTGTTTCTGTCGTTTCTGCTTTTGGCTTTGCTTCCCCGGAATCCGGACACCAGCCTCTGGCATCTGTCCGGAACCATGCTGATGTTTTTTCTATTGCAAAACATCTGGCAGAGCCTGCTTCACAAATCCAATGATGCCCATTTTTTCGCTGAAAAAATTCTGGTCATCGGCACGGGGACCACGGCGGAAACCGTTGAAGCGCTGATTCAAAAGTCGTCTGGGAAATATGCCTTGATTGGATTCATCCAGACAACCACGGACCCCGTTTCTGTGGGTTCTTCAAAAATTGTGGGATCATTTGACGATATTGTCACCCTGGCCCGGCAAACCCGCACCAACATGATTGTCATCGCTTTGACGGAAAGACGGGGCAATCTGGAGACAGACAAGCTGGTGTCCTGCAAATTGATGGGAATCAAAATTGTGGATTATCCGACCTTTTATGAACGGGTCACCGGTAAAATCCCGGTGGAACATATCAATCCCGGCTGGCTGGTTCAAAGCCGGGGGTTTCTCATCACACCTTTTATCCGGTTGTTGAAAAAAATGCTGGATCTGATTTTTGCCTCCATCCTCCTGATCATCTCCTTGCCGATTTTTCCCTTGATCGCCCTGGCCATCAAACTGGACTCTCCCGGCCCGATTTTTTATTTTCAGAAACGGGTGGGCCTCAACGGCAAACTGTTCACCATTTACAAGTTCCGGTCCATGCATGTGCCGCCGGACGATCTATCCAGTGCGGCCTGGGCCAGTGAAAACGATCCCCGGATCACCCGGATCGGAAAACTGATCCGCCGGGCCCGCATTGACGAACTGCCCCAGCTGATCAATGTGCTCAAAGGCGACATGAGTTTTATCGGTCCCCGGCCGGAACAACCGGAATTCGTGGAACAGATCAGTCTTGTGGCCCCGTATTACCCCCAGCGCCATGCGATCAAACCCGGTATCACGGGCTGGGCTCAGGTCATGTATCCCTATGGAGCATCCATTGGGGATGCCGTGGAAAAACTTCGGTATGATCTGTATTACATTAACAACTTGTCTTTGTTCCTTGAACTTTATATTGTGTTTGAAACCATAAAGATTTTATTATTCAGACGGGGTGGCAGATGACCATGACAAACAAACGACCCAGACATATCAACCGAAGCCAGCGCCTGTTCATCGAGCTGGGAACCCCGTTGCTTCTGGAAGCAAAAACACCGGAGCGGTCGGCCACCAGCCAGCTCATCGGTATGCATGTCGGCAGTTATCTCATTGTTCAGTTGACGGAAAACAACTGGATGCAAACCCGGATGTCGTCCGGGGAAATGCTTTCGGCCAGATATGTATTATCTGATGATGTGTTCGAGTTCCAAACGCAAGTCATCCGAACTATTGAAGACCCGGATTATCTCTTGTTTTTGGATTACCCGGACGTGGTGGAATCCTGTAATATCCGATCGGAAAAACGGGTGAAATGCTTTTTACCTGTTAAAATGACCCTGGATACCCTTTGTCTGAAAGGCATCATTGTCAACATAAATCCAAACGGATGCCTCTGCATGGTTGACAGCGACCCTTTTCCAGATCCCTGTAAGTTTGAATATCTGAACCTGAACCTGTCTTACGGCCAGTCTGAAACGCTGATCATCAAAGCCGGCATCCGTTCCATCCGGAAAAAAGGGACCCAGACCTCCATCGGGTTAATTTTCAAAAACCTGGATGGATTCTCGAAAAATGTGTTATCCGCTCTGGTGCCGGCTTTGAAGATCTGACATCAGAGCATCCACCCGGTCATGGATCTCTTCTGCCAACGATGCAATCGATGTATCTTTCCGTGCCGGATCGATATCCCAGAACTGTGTTTCCACGCCAGGCACCGGCACTGCCGCTGCATCCGAGGTCATGCAGATCACCTGAGACGGTGACCGTTCCTTGAATTCTTCAGCCATCAAATCATCCAGCGCACGGGGCTGCCGATACTTGATATCCACCCCCTGATCCGCCAGAAAATCGCGCGTGGCACCATGGATTTCCCCGGCAGGATCGATGCCGGCCGACAAGATGCGGAGGCTTCCTTGAGCAGCCATTTTGGCATACGCCCCGGCAATCTGGCTGCGGCAGGCATCTTTTTCAGAGACAAACACCAGGGAAGGGTTGTTCAGCACAGCATCCATAACCCGGTCCACGGCCTGCCGGATATCCTGGTCCACGCCGGAAACAGATGCCACGGCCCCGGCTGCTTCCACTTTTTTGTATGTCAACGATTCCACAAACCGGGCGGATATCGCATCAAAAAAATAATGGGCTGTCAGGTTCACGCCGTCAAATAACTTTTTCCCGCCGGAAGCACCCACGGCCAGCAGGACCCCCTGGCGGGATCCGGCATCCGGGTCTGCCAGCCGCATTTTGTATCTGCGGCCCCAGAACATCTGACACCGGTCAATGAGAATCTTTGCCTGGGCCGACACATTATAAAAAAATACCGGTGACGCCAGCACCACCACATCCGCTTTTCGAATCAGACCATAAATCCGGGGTTCCATGTCATCTTTGATGGGGCAGAACCCTTTTTTTTCGCACACCACCAGTTCCCTGCACGGCTGGATATCCAGCCCGTCCATATGGATCACCTGGGTTCGGGCCCCTTTGTTTTCACATTCTGACAGAAATCGATTCAACAGATAGACGGAGTTTCCTTTTTTTCGGGGGCTCCCCTGCAATCCCAGGACAAACATGGCCATCTCCTTAATATAGGGTCGTTTCATTCAAAATGACGGTTTTTCATACCGGATGTCAAGCAAATCCTTAAAGATCTGTCACTGAGTTTCCAAATTATGCATAAAAACAACCAAAATCCATTGTGCAGGACTTTTTACGGTTATTTCTTGAAAAACCAGGGCAACCCATCTATGCTGAATCCGACCGATTTGACCCAAATCCTTAAATCTTTGACCATGGAGGTGCCATGAAATTTGTCGTTATCGGCGGAGATGCCGCCGGCATGAGTGCAGCCAGCCGGGCCAGGCGGCTGTACCCGGACCTTGAGATCACTGTGCTGGAACAAGGGCATGACGTCTCTTACAGCGCGTGCAGTATGCCCTATAACATTGCCGATCCCGATACCCCCATGGATGACTTAGTGGTCCGGACGGCAAAGGAGTTCATTGGAAAACACCACATCCATCTGCTCACAGGCCATGAAATCACCGCCATTCATCCGGACAAAAAACAGGTGACCGGCAGGACCCTGCAAGGAGACACGGTGGTCCTTGCCTACGACAAGCTGCTCATCGCCACGGGCGCGGTTCCCACGCTGCCGGATCTGCCCGGCAAAGACCGGCTCATGCCGTTGAAACAGCTGGAACACGGCCGGCGCATCAAGGACGTGATCCAAAAAAATAAGGTCAAAAAAGCCGTGATTCTGGGGATGGGGTACATTGCCCTGGAAATGTGCGAAGCCCTTACCGAACTGGGCATCCATGTGACCATGGTCAAACCCGGCCCCCGCCTTTTGCCCTGGCTGCCCGAAAAAATGGCACAGATCATTCAAACACATCTGATTGAAAAACAGATCACCCTTCATATGGGAACACACATCCAGCGCATTGAGCCGGCGGGCACAGGAAGCACCATTGTGTGTGACAACATGAATCTGGATGCGGACCTGGCCATTGGTGCCACAGGCGTGGCCCCGTGCAGCGGCCTGGCAAAAGATGCAGGCCTGACCTTAGGGGTATCAAATGCCATCCAGGTGGACCCGTATTTGCGCACTTCGAATCCGGATATTTTTGCCGCCGGCGACTGCGGGGATGCCATCCATGTGGTCACGGGCCAACCGGTCTGGATTCCTCTGGCCCTGCGGGCCAACCGGGCCGGATGGGCCGTGGCTGACAATCTGTTTAAAGACAGCAACGCCCTTCAGGGTGTGGCTGGCACGGCGGTATTCAAAGTGTTTGACCTGGCCGTGGCCCGAACCGGTCTCACCTGTTCCGAAGCCAAAAAAGCCGGGTTCGATCCTGTGGAAAACCAGATCACCAGCCTGTCCCGGGCCAGATGGCAGCCGGGTGCGGCCAAAATTCATGTGAACATGGTGGGCGACGGCCGGTCCGGACGGCTTTTAGGGGCTCAGATCACAGGAACGGACGGGGTGGCCCATCGGATCAATGCCGTGGCTGTGGCCCTTCACGCCAACATGTCCGTGGCGGATTTCATCCAGACGGATCTGGCTTATGCCCCGCCGTTCAGCCCCACCTGGGACCCGATGCTGACCGCAGCGATCCAGCTGGAAAAAAAATTATAACCCATGCCGGGCGGCGGCAATGCCCTCTGCCTCATTTACCCGGGCCAGCAGCAGCCCGCCGACGGCAAAAAACAGGACCACCACGGCAACCCCGGCCCGCTGGGAGTCAAACATCTGGGTCAGCCCCCCTAAAAACAACGGCCCCATAAAGGCGGTGAGTTTTCCGGAAAAGGCAAAAAAACCGAAAAACTGATTTTCCTTGTCTTTGGGCACCAGCCGGCCCAGAAGTGACCGGCTGGCGCTCTGGTTGGGACCGGCAAAAAAGCCCACCAGAACCCCTGAAACCCAGAACCAGGTTTGATCCGGGGACATTGCCGCCATGAGCGCGGCCACGGCCAGCACCCCGTTGCTCACCTGAATGGTGGTTTTCCCCCCCAGCCGGTCATCAAAAATGCCCATGACCAGGGCCCCGATCCCGGCCGCCACATTGAGCACAATCCCGAAAATCATGATCTGGTGAAAACTGAACCCGAAGGTACCGGCCGCATAGATACCGCCAAAGGCGAACAGGGTGACCAGGCCGTCATTGTAGATCATCCGGGCCACCAGAAGACGGACAATCTGCCGGTACTGACGGATGTCTTTGAGGGTGTGCGTCACATCCGACACGGCCGTATGAATGATGCGGATCCGGCCCGGCCGCACCGGAGGGCGTGTTTTGGGCACCCACACAAACAGCGGGATGGAAAACACAGCAAACCACACAGCCACCAGCAGACAGGTGGCCCGGATATGGGCCCCGGTTTCAATGGAAACGCCGAACCAGGGCACGGCCGGGCTGATGAACCCTGAAAGGGCCACCACCATGGCGGCCAGGCCTCCCATATATCCCACGCCCCAGCCCACACCGGATATCCGGCCAATATTTTTCGATGTGGCGATATCCGGCAGATAGGCATTGTAAAACACATTGGCAAACTCAAACGCGATATTGGAGACCACAAACCAGAAAAGGGCCGGATAGATCTGACCGGGCACAATCCAGTAAAGCGCGGCGGTGCCGGCCACAGTGACCGCAGTGGATGCGAACAAGAGCTGTTTGCGCAACCCGCCCTGGTCTGCCAGGGCCCCCAGGATGGGGGAGAAAAATGCCACACAAAGGGCGGTCAGGGTCACGCCCCTGGACCAGAGGGCCGTGCCTGTCACCGGGTCCCGTGCAATGGTGGATACGAAATAGGTGCTGTAGACAAACGTCACTACCAGGGTGGTGTAGGCGGAATTGGCAAAATCAAACATCACCCAGCTCAACACCGTGCGTTTATCTGCCGGTGATGCGATCATGCCACGGACAGATCCTTTCCTTCCAGTGCCAGAAGCTGCTGTTTCACGTCCAGTCCGCCGCCGAACCCGGTCAGACTGCCGTCTTTTCCGATCACCCGGTGGCAGGGAATAATGATGGGAATCGGATTTTTCGCATTGGCCATGCCCACGGCCCGGGCTGCTTTGGGGTTTCCGATCCGCCGGGCCAGCTCCCCATAGGAGACGGTGGTTCCATATGGCACTTTAGCCAGGGTTTGCCACACCCGGCGCTGAAACGGCGTGCCGCCCAGGGAATAATCCAGGGAAAACCGGGTAAGGGTTTTGCTGAAATACCGGTCCAGTTGAAACAACACATCAGAAAACGGTTGTGTCTCATTGATCCAGTCCGGCACCGGTAAAATCGCTGATTTCCCTTTGGGAAAATGGATGAATTCCAGTTTTTGTTCCCCACCCACCATCAGTCGGCCCACCGGAGAATCATAATAACAGAAAAACATATCCGCTCCTTTGTGTGATCCCTTGACATTCATCCCTGACCTTTACCAGAGAATGCTTTGGAAAGAAACGGGTATTTTTTTAATTTTGGATTTGAATAACATCCGCGCTATCCGTATAATCATTCCATGGAAATTGAACTGGTTGAAATCCGGGATCACCTGTTTTCCCACCCCCCGTTTCGAAACCTGCCCCGGCATGTGGTGGATGACCTTGTGCCTCACATCGAGGTGTCTTACTATCAGGCCGGCACCATGATCCTGGAAAAAGGACAGGACAATCATTATCTGTTTTTTATCCGCAGCGGGGCCGTGGAAATTCTGAGAAGCTCAGGCGAACTATACATTAAGATGGGAGAAGGGGAATGTTTCGGCCAGTTTTCGCTGCTGAGAAAAAAAAAGGTCCGGTATCCAGCCCGGGCCATTGAAGACTCTTTGTTGTACAAAATCCCGGATGCCCCGTTCCAGGAACTGGCTGACACCTATGACCGGTTTGCCGACTTTATGGAGGAAGAACACAGTGTCCGTCTGAAAAATGCCCTGGGCCGGGCCGGACAGATCAGCGGCAATCCATTGATGATTTCTAAAATTGACAAACTGATTCCCCGGAAAATCGTCACTGCCTCACCAGATATTTCCATTCAGCAGGCGGCCGTGATCATGACCCGGAACCGGGTATCTTCCCTGGTTCTGGTGCCGGACAATCCGGTACAGGATCCCTCTCCGGTCACGGGACTGATCACGGACCGGGATCTGCGCAAACGGGCCATTGTCCCGGGCCTGCCCTTATCCACCCCGGTGCGGCAAGTTATGTCCACGGACGTTATCACGCTTCCAGCCGAAGCATATGCATTTGAAGCCATGCTCACCATGATGCGTCACAACCTTCATCATCTGCCGGTACTGAATGGAACCCGCCCGATAGGTGTGATCACGGTGGCGGATCTGGTCAGATATGAATCCCATGGATCCGTCTATCTGGTGGGGGATATTTTCCGGCAGAAAGATGTAAACGGGCTGGCAGACATGGCCCCGAAAATCCGCCAGCTGTTTATCCAGCTGGTGAACGAGGATGCCAGTTCTCACACCATCAGCGCCATCGTTTCCCGGATGGGAATCAGCATTTCCCAGCGCCTGCTCCAGCTGGGGGAAAAAAAACTGGGACCGCCGCCTGTGCCATATTGCCTTCTGGCCTTAGGCTCCATGGCCAGGGATGAAATGACCCTGGTCACGGATCAGGACAATGCATTTGTTATTGATGACACCTTTGATCCCAAAATACATGATCCTTATTTCAAGGCCCTGGCCCGGTTTTTAAGTGACGGTCTGAACCAATGCGGATACCCCTATTGCACGGGAGATATCATGGCCACCCATTCCCGGTGGCGGCAGCCCTTATCGGTCTGGAAAACCTGTTTTTCCGACTGGATCGATCACCCGGATCCAGAAGCCCTGCTCCATGCCTCCATTTTTTTTGATCTGGAAGGTATTTTCGGCGAAACCGGTCTGGCCGGTCAACTCAAACAGCTGATTCTGAAAAAAGCACCGGACAGTCCACGGTTTCTGGCCTGCCTGGCCCGGAACGCGCTGCTCAGAAAACCGCCCTTGGGTTTTTTCCGGAAATTTGTTCTGGAACATGACGGCAAACACCATAACACGTTCAATCTCAAGCGCAGGGGGTCTGCCCCCATCAGTGACCTGGCCCGGGTTCATGCCCTGGCCTGCGGTGCCGTACCCATCAACACCCGGGAACGGCTGCTCCGGGTCAAGGAGACCTCTCTACTGGCGGAAGGGGTGGGCGATGACCTGCTGGATGCCCTTGAACTGATCTGTATGGTCCGTATCCGCCACCAGGCACGCCAGGCGGAATCCGGGGCTGCCGTGGACAACAATGTCATCCCGGAAAGTCTGTCATCCTTTGAACGCAACCACCTCAAAGACGCGTTCCAGATCGTATCCCAGTCCCAGTCGTTTCTCAGATACCGGTACAATGTATCCCCAGCCATGCAGACCCGTGTGCGGACCGGGCAGAAATGATCCGATCCAAATCACGTGAAAAACCGTTTCCTGTTGACTGGCCGTCCCGGTTTCGTGTTCTGGGAAATCAGGCAAAAGATCCGGCCGTCAGAGCATTTTATCAGGCCGGCAGTGTGTCGGATGACACACCGTTGAAACAAGTGCCTTTTCTGGCTTTGGACCTGGAAACCACTGGCTTGAATCCGCAAACAGATGCCATCATCAGTGTCGGATTCATCCCGTTGTATCATGACCGCATTCTTTGCAGCGGCGCCCGGCACTGGGTGGTCCGGCCGGAACAGCACCGCCCGGATATTCAGACCGTCATTCATGGCATCACCCATTCCCGCATGGATGCCTGTCCCCGGTTCGACACCATGTTACCCCTGCTGCTCAAGGCCATGGCCGGCCGGGTCATCGTGGCCCATTACAGCCGGATTGAACACGGGTTTTTGCGCAAGGAAATTGCAGATCTGACCGGTGACGATTTTGAATTTCCCATCGTGGATACCATGGAAATTGAATCCAGAAAACACCCGGTTTTCCGGCCCAATCTGTTCCAGCGCTGGATGGGAGAAAAAAACAGCCCTTCCCTGCGCCTGGCCCATGCCAGGGAGCGGTACAACCTGCCCCCCTACCGCCCCCATCATGCCCTGACCGATGCCCTGGCTGCAGCGGAACTGTTTTTAGCCCAGATAAAAGACCCGTTCACTGTGGACACACCCATCTCTGATTTGCTTTACCCACCGTCCGTGAAAACATAATGCCTTGACAAATATAAGCCCCGATTTTAGGATATTCTTACATTTTGAACAAACTGTTTGAAAAGAATCCTTTTTTCAATACAAATAAAAACAGGTTGAACCCTTCATGACTTTATCCTGCACCCTCATTTTTGATCCGTTTGGCCGGCGGGTCTCTGTACCGGTCGGCACCACACTGTTTCAAGCCGCTCTTTCCAAGGGCATACTGCTCAGATCCGACTGCGGCGAAAAAGGCACCTGCGGCAAATGCCGGGTGATCGTCGATCATCCGGACCATCTGTCCCCCCGGACCGAACAGGAGCAGAAACTGTTGAAAAAAAGAGGGCCGGATCATCGCCTGGCATGCCAGGCCCGCATCCTTAAAGGCCCCCTCCGGGTAACAGTCCCGGAAAATCTGGTCCTGGGAGATGAGGTGTTCGGAAAAACCGGTATCCAGGGAAACTTCAGCATCGATCCGTCGGTGCACCGGTTTCCTTTGACAGCAGACCAGATCAAAGCCGTTGATGACACAACCGTTCTCAGCCGGGAAGAAAAAATCCGCCGGGCCGTGGAAACCCGATTTTCAGAAACAATTGATTTTACAGACCCCATACCACTGGCCCAACTGGCCGATCCGTATGTTTACACCCATGACCTCACCGTGGTGGTTCAGGAAAACAACCATGTAACGGCCATCCACCCGGGGCTGCATCCCAAAGGGATCGGGATCGCTTTTGATATCGGCACCACCACCATTGCCGCATACATGTGCGACCTGGCGGCCGGCACGATTCTTTCAGCCAAAGCCATGGTCAATCCCCAGCGCAGGTATGGGGAAGATGTCATTTCCCGGATATCTGCAGTCAATGACACGCCAGACGCGCTGACTGCCCAGCAGCGTCTGGCAGCCGGCGCCATGAACCATCTGATTGACTCCTGCCTGGAAGAGACCGGCCAAAGCCGGGACACCATCGACCGGATCACCGTGGTAGGAAACACCACCATGCAGCATCTGATTGCCGGACTCAATCCCCATACCTTAGGGACCGCACCCTATCTGCCGGTTTTCCAGGATGCCCTTGTACCGACCTGCAAAGATCTGGGACTTCATGCAGGAGATAATGTCCCTGTGTTCATTTTTCCGGTGATCTCCGGATTTCTGGGGGGAGATATTCTGGCGGCCGGCCTGGGGGATTTGTCCCATACCAGAAAAGAAACCTCCCTGATCATCGATATCGGCACCGATGGCGAACTCATGCTCTGTACCGGCGACAAAATATGGGCCACCAGCTGTGCCACGGGCCCGGCCCTGGAAGGGGCTCAGATATCCAGCGGCATGAGAGCCGCCACCGGGGCAATCAGCCGCGTCTGGGTAGACAACGGTGCCATCATCCATGAAACCATTAACCAGGCCCCGGCCATCGGCATCTGCGGCACGGGCGTGATCGATATTCTGGCGGCCATGCGTAAAACCGGGACCATCCGGGAAGACGGAAAATTCGATCCGGACAAACCCGGCGTCACCACGGATGACAAGGGGACCGGCCGGGCATTCACCCTGCCGGGCACGGATGTCCGGTTTGTTCTCAAGGACGTGCGCCAGGTTCAGCTGGCCAAGGCGGCGCTGTCCGTGGGGATCCAGCTGATGCTGGAAAAAGCCGGCGTCACCCGGGTGGACAGAACCATTCTTACGGGCGCGTTCGGTGCCAAATTCGACTGGAAAAATGCCAGAGACATCGGCATGCTGCCGCCCATGGTATGTGAAAACGACATGATTGCCGCAGAAAACCTGGCCGGCACCGGCGCGGTCATGGCCCTGCTGAACAAAACCTATGAAACGGAAGTTCGAACCATGGCCCGGCAAGTGACATTTATCGATCTGGCGTCAGAACCCGGATTTGTTGAACGGTTTTCTGCCGCCACCCGGTTCCCGTCCCTGGATTGATTACAGGGACTGTGGTTCAATTATCTTATGAGTGAAAATGTTTTTTATTTTATTCTGGTACAGACCTCCGCCATTGTGTCCGGGATGCTTGTTCTGGGTTCCCTGGGACACATGGTTTACCAGCGCAGAGAACCCCCCAGCATGATTGCCTGGCTTCTGGCCATTATTCTGCTGCCTTATCTGGCGGTGCCGCTTTATTTTATTTTCAGAAGCCGGAAACTCACGCGACGGGAAAAAACGGCCCTCAAGCTGGCCAAAAAAGGAGAAATCCCGGATTCAAAAGCCACCCATATCGACATGGTTCTGCGAAACAACGGAATTGCCGGCGCCACCTTTGGAAACCGTTTTTTCTTTTATACCGACGGTGTCAAAGCCTATAACATGCTCATGGAACAGATCGCTTCCGCCCGGCACACCATTCTTATCTCCACGTATGTCTTACGTCCGGATCCCGTGGGAAAAAACGTGCTGTCCGCTTTGACCCGGAAAGCGTCCCAGGGGGTACAGGTAAAACTGCTCATTGACTGCATCGGATCTTTGCCTCTGTACCTGCGCCGGAAACCCCTGCGGAATTTAAAAAAAGCCGGGGGACAGGTGGCGTTTTACATGCCGCTGATGACCCGGCCTTTCCAGAACTATATCAATTTGAGAAACCATCGGAAAATCTTTATTTTTGACGATTGCACGGTGCTTTCCGGCGGCATGAACATTTCCAGGGAATATATGGGACCTTCCCCGTATGATCAGCGGTGGACGGACATTTTGTTTTACCTTGAGGGACCGGCCGTGTTTCATTACCGGGAAATTTTTACGGAAGACTGGAATCATACAGCCCGAGAAGAACTGGCCATTCCGGATTTCCTGCCGGAGGCCACGGGAGATGCCACCCTTCAGGTGGTACCTTCCGGACCGGATATTCCAAGCGATGCCCTATACGAAGCCCTGCTGTTTGCCGTTTTTTCCGCCCGGGAACGCATCTGGATCGTAACTCCCTATTTTGTCCCGGATAAAAGTCTGATGCAGGCATTGGTCATTGCCTGCCACAGAGGCGTGGATGTAAGGCTCATCACCCCGGCCAGTTCCAATCACCTGATCGCTGACCTGAGCCGATCCAGTTTCATGCGGGACCTGGCCGGCAAAGGCGTGAAAGTGCTTTTGTATCCCCACGGCATGATTCATGCCAAAGCCATGCTGTTCGATGACCGGGGCGTGGTGATGGGATCTGCCAATTTTGACCAGCGCAGCCTGTTTCTCAATTATGAGGTGGTCAGCTTTGCCTATTCCAGATCCATTATCGATCCATGTGCCGCCTGGATGACCCAGTTGATTGCAGAGTGCACCAGCCGCATGCAGCCGGCCGGCCGGTGGCGCCGGATCAGTGAAAACCTCATGAGCGTGTTTGCGCCACTGCTGTGACAGGCCGGGATCCAATAAAATGTTTAAACCGGAAATTCCCTTATTGCGGTCCCCGCTAATTCTGGAAAACAAAATCATTCCCTGTGATTTCGGTATCCTGTGCTGGAATGTCCACAAAGAAAATCTGAAACCCGAGTTCGACACCATGGTCAAAAACTGGGTCCGGCAGTTTGACATGGATATTCTTCTGTTCCAGGAGGCTGTGTTTCCGGACACGCTGTTTTCCGTTGCCGGACTGTCCTATGCGGCCGCCGCCAATATCAAGATACGAGAACGCCATTTCGGAGTTCTGACGGCTGCCACCGCCGATATTCACACCAAAACCGATGTCATGTCCCTGGCCAGGGAGACCCTGCTCGCCACCCGGAAAAACATTCTCATGACCCGCTACTGGCTGGGCACAGGGGATCTGCTGCTGGTGGTCAATGTGCATGCCGTCAATTTCACTTCCCGGGCCTGGTATGAATGGGAATTTTCCCGGTTGCTCAAAACGTTGCAGCACCATTCCGGCCCCATGATTCTGGCCGGAGACTTCAACTGCTGGAACCGATCCAGGCTTCAGTTTATCACGGGTCTGGCCCGGGAACTAGGTCTGAAACAGGCCCGGCCAAAACGGTCTTATCTGGTGAAACAGGTGTTCGGGTTTGAACTGGACCGCATCTATTTCCGCCAATTGACCCTGACCCACATGGATGCCATGGAAAACCGCCTGTTTTCAGACCACAACCCGCTGCTGGCGAGATTTTCCTGTATCTTTCCCAGGTGAGCAACATTTTGATTGTGTTGTGGAAATTTGTCTGATATTTCTTTACCACACATAGCCGTACCAGCAAAGGATCTGCTATATTTTCAACAAGATTTGACGGCCCCTTCAGGAGATTGACAATGAAACTTATGGAAAAAATAAAAAAACACGGCCTGCTGTTTGACGGTGCCATGGGATCGATCCTCATTTCCAAGGGAATGACCGGAACCGAGGCAGCAGAAACCTGGAATATCCAACACCCGGATATCATCCGGCAGATTCATACGGATTATCTTTCTGCCGGGGCGGATGTGGTCAGTGCCAACACATATGGGGCATCGTTGCTCAAGCTTGAAAAAACAGGCATGTCTCAGGATTTTGAAAGGCTCAACCGCGAAGGGGTCCGTCTGGCTAAAACCGCGGGCCATTCAGATCATTATGTGGCTGCGGATTTCGGAGCGATGGGTGATATGCTCGCCCCTGCCGGCCCGGTTTCATTTGAAACAGCAAAAGACTGTTTTGTCCGCCAGGCGGAAATCCTGGAAGATGAGGGGGTTGACCTGTTTCTTGTGGAAACTGTTTTCGATCTCAATGCCGGCCTTTGTGCGGTTCAGGCCATCCAGTCCGTTTCAGGCAAACCCGTTTTCTGTTCTTTGACTTTCAAGGAAACCCCGAAAGGGTTTTACACCATTTTTGGAAATGCACCGGAGCACAGCATGACCGTTCTGGCGGATCACGGTGTTTCTGCGGTGGGGGCCAACTGTTCACTGGGCAGCGATGCCATGGTGCGGCTGGCGGATCAGATCCGGCAATCCGTAGATATCCCGGTGATCATTCAACCCAATGCCGGAATGCCGGAAATCACAGCGGACAACGACACGATTTATCCTGAAAACGATGACCTGTTTGCCGCCAACATGAAAAAAATCCGGGATCTGGGGGTGGAAATCATCGGCGGATGCTGCGGCACAACACCGGAAACCATCCGGAAAATCCGCGCTTTGCTATGAACCGCTTGCCATAGAAAGCAAGGCAGCCGGATATCCGGCACCGGCCGCCCTCCTGATGGATCACCTCAAACCGTGCATTCTTTCATGGTCTGGGCGACTTTTTTATACACATCGGTAAATCGCAGCATACCGATGAATTCGTTTTTTTCCATTACAAAAAGGGTGTCATGCCGGTTGACCACAAACAGATGAAAACATTTGGAAAGTGTGTCTTTTGCATCCACAGTCTGGCCCTCATTGGGGATCTTGACAAAATCCTTGACATGGATATCACCGGCTTTGCGGCACAGATCCTTGAACGGGCTCTCCCACAGGTCATATTCTTTGCGCATGCCGCTCCAGATATACTTGAGCCCGAATTTTTCCAGGGTGTTTTCCACATTCACCTGATTGTATTTTCTTTCCAGTCCCTTGAACAGATCAATGGGAGAAATTTTTCCGATAATCTGTTTTTTTTCATTTTCCACCAGCATGATCCGCTGGGAATTTTTTCCGGATAAAAATGCTTCCTGGGCCGTTTCCAGAGCAAAAAGTGCATCGTACAAAGACGCGGTATCCGCAATTTTTGGAAACTGGTCTACGGGCACCATCAGGTCCTTTACTTTCATTTTTTCCATATCATCCTCCTGGTATTGATTTGTATCATCCATTTATAAAAATATAGAATAGGAAACGCCTCTGAAAGTCAATGAGTTTTGGAATTTCCCGCTCAAAAACATCCGGGGGAACCGCTGACTTATTTGTGGATCTATGGTAAAAACCATGAGACAATTATTTTTTGCTACCTGATGCCAAGCAATGGAGACCTTCATGAAAGAGACCCGACTGTCCATTACTGAAAAACCGGTTGACACCCTTGACTCCGATCTGGTGGTCTATTTTGCCACCCAGCGCAAAGAAATGCCGCCTTTATGTGACACGGCTGTCAAATCCCTGGTGGAAAACGCCCATGCACTGGGGGATTTTACCGGAAAAGCCGATGAAACACTGCTGTACTATCCTTTGGCCGGCACCCGGACTGGTTCCGCCGGTATCAGACGGATCCTGATCCTGGGACTGGGAACGGCGGATACCCGGCAGCTTGCTCCTGATTTTTTTGAAGCCCTTCGCAAGCAGGGCGGCAATATCGCCAAAACCTGTGAAAAGACAAAGACCAAAACCCTGGCTGTCTGCCTGCCTCAGATTTCAGGAATTTCTGTGGAAAAAATTGCTGAAGCCCTGACAGAAGGAATTCTACTGGGAGATTACCGGTTTTCAAAATACAAACAGACCACCCGGAAAAAAACCGATTATCCGGGTATCGCTTCCATCTGGTTTTCCTGTGACAAAGGCGCGCCGTCCGCCCGGAAAGGCGCAAAAAAAGCCATGAACGCCGCAGATGCCGCCTGTCAGGCCAGAGACATGGCCAATGAACCGGGCAACGGGTGGACCTCTGAAGCGTTTGCCGATTATGCCGGATCCCTGGCCGATACCCATGGCCTGACCTGTACCTGTCTGGGTAAAAAAGAGATGAAAAACCTGGGCATGGGCGGAATTTTAGGGGTAAACCAGGGATCGACCACCCCGCCCTGCCTGGTGATTCTGGAGTATAACCCGAAAAAACCATCCGACACCCTGCTGCTGGTGGGCAAGGGACTGACCTTTGATACCGGTGGCATCAGCATCAAACCGGCTGCGGGCATGGAAGAAATGAAATATGACATGTGCGGCGGGGCCGCCGTCCTGGCGGCCATGGCTGCCGTGGCCAGAGAAAAACCCCGCCTCCGGGTGGTGGCCATGATACCGGCCACTGACAACATGCCGAGCGGATCCGCCTTAAAGCCCGGGGACATCATCACCCATGTGAACCAGGTGACCTCCGAAGTGGTGAACACGGACGCGGAAGGCCGGCTCATTCTGGCCGATGCCCTGGCCCACGGCATCAAGACCTTTACACCTGACTGCGTGGTGGATATCGCCACCCTCACCGGGGCCGTGATCATCGGCCTGGGCCATCACTATACGGGCATGGTGTCCAACAGCGACGATCTGGCCCGGCGCCTGGAAGCAGCCGGACAGGACGCCGGAGAGCCGGTGTGGCGCCTGCCATTGAACGAGGATTATATCAAGCAGATAGACTCCAAGGTAGCGGATATCAAAAACACGGGGGGCAAAGCCGGGGGCACCATCACGGCAGCGGCGTATCTGTCCAAATTTGTGGGAGACACCCCCTGGGCTCACCTGGACATTGCCGGCACGGCCTGGGATTTCACTGAAAAATCCTATATTCCCAAAGGCCCTTCCGGCACCGGAGTCCGGACGTTTATCCAGCTGATCCGGTCCTGGAAAAAATGGAAGCCCAACGGATGAAACAGCGCACAGACCTTAGGATGATTCCGGAATTTGAAAAAATCGTCCGCCAGGTGGGCTCAGTAGTGCTGGGCAAAGAACCTCAGATCCGGCTGGCTCTGGCCTGTCTTTTTGCCAAAGGTCATCTGCTCATCGAAGATCTGCCCGGCATCGGCAAAACCACGCTGGCAAAGGTGCTGGCCCGGTGTATGGGACTGAAATTTCAGCGCATGCAGTTCACGTCAGACCTGCTGCCCGGGGATATTCTGGGCATGTCGGTATTTGACTCGCATACGGCCACGTTCACCTTTCATCCCGGTCCCATTTTCACCCAGGTATTTTTAGCCGATGAGATCAACCGGGCCACGCCCAAAAGCCAGAGCGCCCTGCTGGAAGCCATGGAAGAGGAACAGGTGACCATTGAGGGAGAAACCCGGTCCCTGGAAGCCCCTTTTTTTGTCATCGCCACCCAGAACCCCATGGAACAGGCCGGCACCTTTGCCTTGCCCGAATCCCAGATGGACCGGTTTCTCATGCGCATCCACTTAGGGTACCCGGACCGGGCCGCAGAAAAACAGATTTTGACCGGCACGGGTGCGGAACCGGCCCTGGCGGCCGTTACCCCCTTTATGGACAAAACCCAAGTGCTCAAGATCCAAAAGGCTGTGGAACAGGTCCATGTGTCAGACACGTTTTTGACCTATCTCCAGGATATTCTGGCGTTCACCCGCACATCCGGAAAGTTTCAGGTGGGGCTGTCTCCCCGGGCCGGGCTGTCCCTGTCCCGGGCGGCCCGGGCCTGGGCGTATCTTCATGGCCGGGACCATACCCTGCCCGAAGACCTTCAGCAGATCCTGCCCTGGGTGGCCGGGCACCGCTTGAGATCCAGCCGGGATCTGATTGAATTTTCCCGGGACCCGCTCATGGATCTGTTCAGCACCGTGCCGGTCCCTGTGTGATGCAGGCCCAAAACTGACTTTGCCATGATGATACACAAAAAACACCTGTCCATCCGCCCCACCCGGCACGGACTGCTGTTTTTGATTATCCTGGGAGCCATGATGGCCGGTTCAATCAACTACAACAACAATGCCGGATTTATCCTGGTTTTCCTTTTAGGCGGCATGGCGTTGATCTCTTTGTTCTACTCTCTGAAAAACCTGATCGGACTGAGCCTTTTTTTTGTTTCCGCATCCCCGGTATTTGCCGGCCGCACCGCCCGGTTCTTTTTTCAGGTGCAGGCAAACGGCATGGAACGGGCAGGGGTGACCCTGACCCTGCCGGATCAGGCAGACATCCTGGAAACCAGCCTGTTGAAACATGAAACCAAAACCGTGCACCTGCCTTTAAAAACAGCCGCACGGGGTGTTTTCACCCCCGGTCCCCTGACGGTGTCCTCGGTGTTTCCCTTTGGTTTTTTTTGTCTCACCACCCGGATGTCCCTGCCCATGAACTGCCTGGTGTATCCATCTCCCGCAGACGGGCCTGTCAGACCGGTCAGGGGAGGCGGTCATCTCGATGGAACCGCTGCTTCCCGGTTTTCAGGGCCGGATGATTTCCAGGGGCTGGCTTTGTATCAGCCCGGCCATGACGTGGGGCGTATCGCCTGGAAAGCGGTTTCCAGAGGTCAGGGGGTCTTTGTCAAGGATTTTACGGCCGGGACCGGCGGATTCATGATGCTGGATTTTGATGCCATTGCTTCCAACGATACGGAATTCAAACTGTCCCGGCTGTGCCGCATGGTGGTTTCAGCGGACCGCAACAAAACCCCCTATGGGCTGAAACTGCCGGACCGGCTGATCCCTCCGGCCCAGGGGCCGGGACACAAACATCAGTGTCTCAGGGCCCTGGCCCTGTATGGAAAAAAGGATTCTTTGTCTTGAAACACCCGGACGGCCATGTGGTTCCAGTTATCAGTGCGCTGGCAGTGGCCATGGCCCCCCATGCCCCGAACCTGCCCGTGTGGATCATTGCCTGGTGTGTTTTCATGTGGCTGTACATGCTGGTGCAGCTTAAAACCGGATGGCCCGTTCCCGGCCCTGTGCTTCGCCATGTGCTGGCTTTTGCCGGCATCATCGGACTTCTGGCCACCTTCCGGGTACAGATCGGGGCCGATGC